>JAKSTR010000099.1 GCA_024402495.1 Treponemataceae bacterium | reverse complement strand
GCGTAGCCATTATATGCAGGCTGCAAACAGAGTTTCTTTCTGCAATTTTGTAAAATCGTGCTAAAATAAATGCATGAGCACAAATTTCAGTTTGCTTTACCCGAATGGCGAAGCCGGTTTTAAAAAACTTTCTGACATTTCAATTCACGATTTAGGACTTGATTTTATCTGCGAAAATATTACGGAAAAATATGAAGAACAGACACTTTTCCTTAATATTTTTTCCAAAATGAGCGATAACCCTTACGATACCGCATACCGCTGCGACGTTTTTGAAGATATTTATAACAATCCGCAAATGTGCGAAAAACTTATGGAAGTTCTGGGGCACATTGATTACGAACGGAAATACAGCGGTTTGTCCGGGCGCTACGAAGAAACCAGTTCGGCGTGGGAACTTTTGCACAATCTTGCAGAAATAAGCGACTACATCAAGTCCGTGGAAGTAATGCACGAAACCCTTTGTACGGTAGAATTAAAATCCGCAGGAATGCAGAACCTTAAGGCTCACATTAAAGATTTGTACGAAAACAACGGTTTTGCGGAATTAAAAAAAGACATTTCCCAGTTAAAGGCGTCTACGTCAAGCCTGCAAAGCGTTACAATCGGCATAAACCTTAACGAAAAATACGAAGCAAATGGAATCGGTCTTGTTTCTTTCAATAAAAAGCCCTTTACCAAATCAAACGTAATAGAAAATTTTGCAAAAAAAATTGCTTCAAAAGACACAATCAATGAAAACGCCGAATGGAACGATGATTTTAAATACCATTCTTTAACTGCGGCAAGCGATGAACTTATTGCCAGACTGGAAACAATGGCGCGTGCAAACGATCCGCGCACGGAAAACGCCACTTTTTACATGGATAAAATTGCAAATATGTTTATTGGAAACATAGTGCATAAGCTGCAAACGGTTTTAAGAAAATATGTCTACATTGAAATAACGGACATTACGAATCTTATTCCGGAATTTATTTTTTACATCCGCTTTGCAAATTTCATTCGTTCAATGCAGGAAAAAGGCTTTAAATTCTGCAAGCCGCTGCCCGGCACATCAAATTCTTCATGCAAAAAAATGAATGCCAAAGGAATTTACAATTTTAAGCTTCTTTCTGCGTTCAACAAGGAAATGACCGCGCAGCAGATTGTGCCAAATGACCTGATTTTTGACGAAGAACATCTTGTTTATATTTTAACCGGTGCCAATCGCGGCGGAAAAACCACAATAACCCAGGCGGTGGGGCTTCTGTTCTGCCTTGCCCAGGCTGGTCTTTATGTGCCCGGCGAGCTTTTTGAATTTATGCCCGCCGACGGTATTTTTACCCATTTTCCGGCTGACGAAGACAAGACAATGGAACTGGGGCGGCTTGGCGAAGAATGCAGGCGCTTTAAGCAGCTGTATTCCGGCGCAACCAGCACAAGCCTTCTTCTTCTTAACGAAACTTATTCCACAACTTCCTTTGAAGAAGGCTATTACATTGCCCGGGATTCCGTAAAAGCCATTTTGAAAAAAGGCATTTACACAATTTACAATACGCACATGCACAAGCTTGCCTTTGACATTGACGAAATCAACGCGGAAAGTGAATTCAAGGCGGCTTCGCTTATTGTAAAGGCAAAAAACGGCGAACGTTCATTTAAGGTGGAAGTTGCACCGCCGGAAGGAAAGTCTTTTGCCCGCGACATTGCAGAAAAATACGGCGTTACTTTTGAAATGCTTACCGGGGAAATTCAGGCAGGCTTTTAGCCGCGCCACCCCGGATATAAAACTGAATAAATGATGGAGTTTTTATGTCAGTAACAGTAAACATTTACTATACAGGCAAAGGCTGCAATGCAAGAAAATTTGCAGAAGAAATGAAATCTAGCGGAACCGTAGAAAAAATAAAGGCAGAAAAAGGCAACCTGCGGTATGAATATTTTTTTCCGATGGACGACGAAAGCACGGTTCTGTTGATTGACAGCTGGGAAAACCAGCAGGCAATTGACGTGCATCACGCTTCGCCAATGATGCAGACAATTATTGATTTAAGGGAAAAATACGATTTGCACATGAAAGTTGAACGCTACGTTTCGGACGAAGCCGGTGTGCCGGAGACAGACAGAACTTTTATAAAAGACTGAATGTGCTTTTGTTTTTTTTCATTCTGTCATTCCGATTTTAAAAACTCGACATTGGGCTGATTAGGTTATTTGTTCTGCTACAGCCTTTCAAAAAAATCACTATTTTTCAGTTTTTGCCGGCGCACACTGGAAAAAAGGCAGAAAAAATGAATTACGCAGAAATTATTGGCAGCAGCTTTAGGGGTGCGGCATGCATAAAAAAAGACGGAGAAATTTTTGAATACGCAAACGGATACAGAGATTTTGCCAATCAGCTGCCAAATACCATTGATACCCGTTTTGCCAGTGCTTCGGCCGGTAAAGTGTTTGTCGCAACGGGCATTTTGCAGCTGATAGAAAACAAAAAACTGAGTTTTGACGATACTTTGGGCACTTTGCTGGACATTAATCTGAATCAGATAGACGAAAACGTTACGGTAAAAGAACTTCTGAACCATACTTCCGGCGTGCCTGATTATTTTGACGAAAGCGTAATGAAAGAATACGAAGATTTGTGGCACGATTTTCCAAATTACAAAATAAGGCACAACAGCGACCTTTTGCCGCTTTTTATCAGCAAGCCCATGATGTATCCGCGCGGTACGAAGTTTCAGTATAACAATACGGGTTACGTGCTGCTTGCAATGATTATTGAAAAAATTACCGGCATGGAATTTGACCGGTATTTGCAGCAGAATGTGTTTGAACCCTGCGGCATGACCCAAAGCGGCTATTTTGAACTTGATAGGCTTCCCGGAAATTGCGCCGTTAATTATGTATATTGCAATAATTTAAACGATTTTAGAACAAACATTTTCTGCGTTGATGCAAAAGGCACAGGCGCAGGCGGCGCGTTTGTAACGGTAAAAGATATTGTGCGCTTTTGGTCGGCACTAACTGAAGGCAGAATAATTTCCGGCGATATGTTCAAAACCATGATCAGCAGGCAAAGCGGCGATGGCAGCGATGCCGAAGAAGGCTATTATGGCTTTGGAATGTGGATTATAGACGGAAAAGGGCAGAAAGACATTCCGTATTTTCAGGGCTGCGACCCCGGCGTAAGTTTTATTTCGGAATATAACCCGAACACAAACACAGTCAGCGTATTTGTAAGCAATTACTGCGATAACGTTTGGGCAATAGCCAGAAAACTAAGGCAGCGGTAATTTAATATATTCAATTTAAAGCGGGCAGAATGAAAAATTTAATACGATTAACAGATTTAACGTTAAACGACGTTGAAAAAATATTTAAAATTGCAGGCGAAAACGAAACGAACCAGCATGCCGGCAGCCTGAACGGCAAAACCGCGGTAATGTTTTTTCCAAATACCAGCATAAGAACCCGGGTTACTTTTGAAAAAGGCATTTATCTGCTCGGCGGTCAGTCAATTCTTTTTCCTTCAGAAACTCTGGATAAAAAAGAAGATTTGCAGGACGTTATCGGCTATTTGAACAACTGGGCGGATTTGCTGATTGTCCGGCACAAAAATATTGGCGTAATAGAAAAAATTGCCGGATATGCAAAAATGCCGGTAATAAACGCTTTGAGCGATATAAATCACCCGTGCGAAATGCTTTCCGATATTTATGCACTTAGCAAAATTAGAAAAAACGTGAAAAAAGATAAATTTTTGTTTTGCGGCACAAACGGCAATATTGGCAAAGCATGGCAGGAAGCTTCTCATTTGTTCGGCTTTGAGCTGGAACAATGCTGCGCCGCCGGTTACGAAATTGAAGGTCTTAAAGTTTACCGCGATATTGAAGATGCCATTACCGGCAAAGATATTGTCTGCACCGATTCTTTGCCAGCTGATGCTTTGGAAAAATTTGCAGGCTGCATGGTAACAAAAAATATCATGCAAAAAGCAAATCCCGGCGCGCTTTTAAATCCGTGCCCGCCGTTTTTCCGCGGCGAAGAAGTTTCTAAAGACGCAATCGATTCTGAATTTTTTGCAGGATATGAGTTTAAAAAATATTTGCTGCCGGTTCAGCAGGCAATAATGCTTTACTGTCTGGATATACAAAATTAGAGATTTTAGAGAAAATGGCGGTTTTTGATGAAAAAAATTAATTCTATTCATTTTGGAGGAAAAATGATTGGGCTGGGTGCGGCACTTTTCGTTCTTGTGCCTGCGTTCGGCTGGCTGGCTTCTGGCCGTTTTTCGTGGCTGCTGTGCATACCCGGCGCCGTGGTGCTTATGGCGTTTTTAATAATTTTTTCAATTGAAATGAAGCAGGACAACGCCGCCGTACCGTATTACGAAAAAAATCTGAAAACAGCCATACCCTTTGATTCTGCAACCCACGAGCCGGTTTTGCACGCTTCAATTTGCACCGGCGAAAAAATTGCAGGTTTTCGCGACAAAACGACAGGGCATTTTACCGAAGTAATGTTGATACGCAGTAACAGCGATTTGGCGCGCTTTAAAGCCATTTACCAGATAAGCGAAATCAAAACCGAATATTAGTTCAAGGAAAAAATGAAACATACAGGCACCGTCACTTTTGAAACCGAACGTTTAATTTGCCGCCGCTTTTTGCCCGGCGACCTTGCCGACGTGCACAGCTGGGCAGGCGACCCGCAGATTCAGACCGAATACGGCGAGCCGGTTTATTCTTCAATTGAAGAAGCCCGGAATTTGCTGGAAAAATACATAAACAGCTATTCAAACCCTGCCGTGTACCGCTGGGCTATAATTGAAAAACAAAGCTGCCGGAATATTGGTCAGATTGCTCTTTGCAAAGTTTATCCGGACTGTGCCACCGGCGAAATTGAATATTGCATAAGCCGCCAGTTTTGGGGCAAAGGCTATGCAGGCGAATCTCTTGCCGGGCTGATAGCGCATCTGTTCAGCAATTCAGATTTTGAAAAATTGGAAGCCTTTCACCGTGCGGAAAACCATAAATCCGGCAGAGTACTGCAAAAATCGCCAATGCACATTACCGAAAATGTTGAACGCTTTAAACGGCTGGGCAAAACCGCCGCGGGCGAAGTTTGCTATTGCATAACGGCAGAAGATTTTAAGCGCGCAAATATCTGCAAAAAAAATTAAATCCCGCCCGGCATTCATTATGCGCGCAGCCTTTTGCCATGGTTTTATAAAAATGCTTCATGATTTATATTTATAAAATGTTGTTTTAGCAATTTTAACCGCTGGCAGTACGGCGGTTTTTATAATATCCAGTCATTTTACAAGGAGATGAAAAAATGGATTTTGAGGAAGCAATTGCGAAATGTAAAAATTTCGACCTGCACGTGCATTCAACTTTTTCTGACGGCAAAGCCACGCCCGAAGAAGTGATAAAGCACGCGCTGGAACTTGGCATGGACTGCATCGGTTTTTCAGACCACAGCCATTCGCCGCAGCCCGGCGGTGAGCGCTGGAGTATGCCGCTAAGCCGGAAACCGGATTATCTGAAAGAAATTGCGCGGCTAAAGGCAGAATATGAAGGAAAAATCTGCGTTTTATGCGGCATTGAGCAGGATTTGTACAGCGATTCTTCGCCTGACGGCTACGATTACATAATTGGAGCGATGCATTTTATAAAATTACCCGGCGGCGAAAACTTTATTCCCGTAGACCAGTCGCCGGATACACTGCGCCGCGCCGCCGACGAATATTTTGGCGGCGACTTTTATGCCCTTTGCGAAGCCTATTTTGAACAGGTCAGCACAATGCCGGAAAAACTGCCGTATTGCAGCATAGTTGCCCACTTTGATTTGATAACCCTGTTTTTGGAACAGTCACCGCTTTTTGACCAGAACAATCCGCGCTATATCGCCGCCTGGCAGCGCGCCGCGGATAAATTACTCAAAATGCACATACCTTTCGAGATAAATACCGGCGCAATAGCCCGCGGTTACCGCACAACGCCGTACCCTGCAGCGCCAATCCGCGAATATATCCGCAAAAACGGCGGCAAAATGCTGCTTTCGTCAGACAGCCACCGCCCCGAAACCTTGCGCCACGGCTTTAACCAGTGGAAGAACGAACTGGAGACAAAATGAAAACTGAAAAAACACGAAATTTATACCTGCTGGCAATTGCGTTTGTAATTTTATCAATTATCAAGCATATCGAATTTATCTATATCCGAACCGACCAGACCGTAATTGCAGAAAATATTTTTACAAAAATTTTCTGCATTATCGCGGTGCTTGTTTTGCTTTTTATTGAAAAAAAGAAACTTGGCGACATCGGTTTTAAAAAGCAGAATATTTTAAAATACATGGCGTACGGTTTGGGGCTGGGCGCTTTTACTTTTGCAATCTCGTACGGAATTGAGATGCTTATTCTTTCGGCACAGGGCAAAGCGCCCGGTCTGGCGGTTTACATTACCAATTTTGGTTTAACCGGCGCAACAAACCAGAACAGCCTTTCTTTTATGGCGGTTATAATCTGCATCGCCGGCAATATTGTAAACGTTCTTGCAGAAGAAGGCTTTTTCCGTGGCATCATGCTGAAAAACGTTTCGGAATCTTTCGGTTTTAAAACCGGTAACTTTGTGCAGGCGTTTCTATTTGGCGAATGGCATATTGTAACGGTCGTTCTTCTGCTTCACGACGGCGAAATCAACATTCCTACGGCAATCGTTTTTGCAATCGGCTATGTGGTACTTGCCGGTATTCTTGCCCTGGAATGGGGAACCTGTTTCAGCATGACCGGCGTGCTGTGGGTTGGCATTTTTGAACATTTTTTCAATAACTGTATAGGCAATATGCTGCACGTCGTAAGTTCCACCGGCGTTGACGAAATGCAGATTGTAAGAATTGTATTTTCCAACCTGCTTTCGCTGGGCATTGTTCTTGCAATAAACCGCAAAAAAAAGAAGAACTGATGAAAACAATTGAAATTACAGGAAAAAATTATTTTGGAAAATGGAATAAAACACGAACCGCATGCAGGTGCATTATAGTTGAAGGCTCAAAAATCCTGCTTTCGTATGAAAATGAAACAAATCAGTGGATGATTCCGGGCGGCGGCTTGGAAGACAGCGAAAGTGAAAAAAACTGCTGCATTCGGGAAGTTGCAGAAGAAACCGGAAAGCTTGTAGAAGTTTCTGACTGTGTGCTTGAAATTGATGAATATTATGAAGACTGGAAATGGGTCAGCAAATATTTTGTTGGAAAAATTGCCGGCAATACCGAAATAAAGCTGACCCAGCGTGAAAGGGAAGTCGGCATGGTTCCGCGGTGGATTGATACAGACGAAATCAAAAAAATATTTTCTGAACATAATTCGTATGCAGATACGGACGAAATGCGAAGAGGTTTGTATTTACGCGAATACACCGCATTAACCGAATTGATTTAAGAAAAATGAAGGGCTTTGCCCTTCGTTTTTTTATACGGAAAATTTTTATGGCAAAATATAATTACAAAGATTCTGAAATTGATTACGAAATTTACGGAAGCGGATTCGAGGAATTCGACAGCAGCTTTGAGCGGATGGAAAAGGGCTACAAATACACGCAGGAGCTGTTCTATATCTATTCAAGGTTCAACCTGGTGCGTTGAGTTCTGTCAAAAAACGGAAAATTCATTCATGAAAAAATGGAGACGAATCATGAATATGTCATTCAGAAAAGCAGAAGAAAATGAAGTCGGCGTTTTGACGGAAATGTCCAGAAATGCGTTTCTGTCTGATGCTGAATTCGGCAGCGGGGGCGGAGGTCCTGATGGATACGATGACTATGATTTTCATCTGGATCATCAAAAAAAGGGAAGCCTTTATTCCCTGCTGAACGGAGAGAATATTGTGGGCGGAGCCATTCTTGAAGAAGATGGAGACAGCCTCAATGTGTACAGAATATTTGTAAGCACAAAAGAATTCCGCAAAGGTTACGGACTCAGGCTGATGCAGCTGATAGAGGAATATTTTCCCGAGGCAAAAATATTCAAGCTGGACACACCGGAATGGAATGTGAGGACGAATTCTTTTTATCAGAAGTGCGGGTATAAGGCAGTCGGCAGAGAGCATATCCCGGAATTTGATTTGATACTGTACGAAAAGAAAAGATAGGAGATATATATGCGTTTAGATGGATTCGGATTGCTTGTTGAAGACATGGCAAAAATGATCAGGTTTTACAGAGATGTTCTTGGTTTTGAAATCAAGGAAGATGAAAACACGACCAATGTCTATCTTGTAAAAG
>JAKSTR010000098.1 GCA_024402495.1 Treponemataceae bacterium | reverse complement strand
CGCTCAATCGCGCGCCGCTGGGTAGCCGTGCAAGACGAAAAACAAAGCACAGCCAGCAAAAACAAAAACTTTTTCATGCCCCAAATATAGCAGAATTTGCTATTTTATTGCACGGCATTTCCTTTTGCAGTTCAAGTGCGTCTTTATTGAATTTTACAGAACCGAAATATTGAGATTTATCGTTTTTTGAATTATTTTGCGAAGGAAGGTTATATTTGTACATTATATATTCAATATAATTTTCCAAATCTGCAAGACATTCCTGCGGCATGGATTTTATCTGTTCAATCATAACGTCATAGCTCATTTCAAACTCCTATAAATAAGTATAGCAAATTTTCAGAATGTTTTTTTTGCAGCCAAAGCGCACTGTTACAGGGCTTTTGTCATTATCAGTTCCATGGGCTGTTCGTAGCCGGGAACATTGACCGTAAAACCGCCGCTGTCTTTGTAGCCGATTTTACGGTAAAAATGCTGGGCGTTTTCATCTACCTGAGTTGATGTCATAACCATGCCGAAGCCCTGTTTTTTCATGTCGGCTTCCCAGTGTTCCATTATCATTCTGCCAAGACCATGCCGCTGCGCACCGGGGCTTACAAAAAGCATGGTACAAAAAGGCGTGTTGTCCCAAAACAAATTGAAGCGCAAAATAGCGGCGGGTGCGCCGTCCACCAGCAGAACATAGCCCTGACGGTCTCTAACTTTCTTTTCAAATTCGCTTTCTGGCAAATGCCGGTCTAAACTGAACCAAAAATCTTTGTCGCTGTTTTCCGCATATCTGATTTTTACCACTCTAATTCTCCAAATTTCTTTAATTGCATTGCAAAACCGGCGTATGGTGCATTTTCGCTTCAACTATTGTACAGCAAAAGTTGAAAATTTTTTAATTTTTGGGCTAAATTATCTTAGCAAAAACAAACGGAGACGCGCCGATGATTTGGGATAAACTTTCGCCTTTTTACGATTTTTTTGAAAAGGTTTACAACGGCAAGTGTTTTAAAGGCATTGCGCTGGAAATTGTAAATTATGTAGAAGCCGGTGACACGGTTTTGGAATGTGCCTGCGGAACCGGGCTTTTGTCCGCGCCGATTGCAGGCAAGTGCAAAAAGCTTGTTGCAACAGATTTTTCCGAAGGAATGCTGAAGCAGTGCGCCAAAAAACTGAAAAAATTTTCCAACGTTTCAATTGAAAAACAAAGCATTCTGCAGCTGCCCTACCCGGACAGTTCTTTTGACGTGGTGGTTGCCGCAAACGTAATTCACCTGCTGGGCGAGCCCGAAAAAGCCATTAACGAATTAAAGCGCGTGTGCAAAGCTGGCGGCAAAATTGTTATTCCAACCTACGTTAACAGCGAAAAGAAAAACGCCGTAATTGCGGCAAAACTTTTGGGCAAAACCGGCGTAGATTTTAAGCGGCAGTTCAGCCTGCAAAGCTATAAAGAATTTTTTGAAAGCTTCGGCATTACAAATGCTGAATATAAAACAGTGCCCGGCAGAATGCCTTGCTGTTTTGCAAGCTTCATCAACTAAAAAACAAAACTGAAAACAAAACGGCGAAGCCAAGACACGCAGAAGCGTAAAGTCTTGCCTTCGCCGTTTTTAAAGTTTGCCATAAAACACAAAAAAACCCTGACGCACTGCATCAGGGTTTTTGTATCATTTATTCGTTGTCTGTACTTGAAAGGAAAATTAACCAGTAGCCTGCACCAACCAGAACAGAACCACCAACAATATTGCCAAGTGTTACCGGCAGCAAATTGTTAAGCATCATGTTAGCCCAGGTTAAACCTTCTGCCTGACCGCCGTTAAACATCTGGGCAAAAAGACCAGCCGGAATAAAATACATATTTGCAACTGAGTGTTCAAAACCACAGATAACAAACAGCGCAACAGGCAAATACAAAGAAAGAATCTTGCCGATTACGTCTTCTGTTGAGAAAGAACACCATACTGCAATACAAACCATGAAGTTACATAAAACACCTTTTATAAAAGCTTCCATAAAAGGCATATTTGCTTTTGTAACAGCAGTTGAAAGAACTTTATCCAGCAGTGCGCCGTTAAATACGTTCAAAACGTTGCCGTAATTAACCAGAAACGCAATTGCAACGCCACCAACAAAGTTGCCCAAATAAACAACAAGCCAGCTGCGCAGCATGGAACGAAGATATGTATTCTTAGAAAGGACAGAAATGGTTATAAGACAGTTACCGGTAAACAATTCACCGCCGGCAATAGTAATCATCATCAATCCAATAGGAAACACAAGTCCACTCAAACAGCGGCCAACTGCCGGTGAAGAAGAAGCACACATAGCAATCTGGCTGCCTAATGCACCGAATGCAATAAATGCACCTCCAAAGATTCCGAGCAAAAACAGTACCCAAGATTTTCGGACTGTTTTTCCATCACCAACCATAATATAAATCTCTGCGATTTCTCCTGGTGAATTCATTTTTACTTCCTAATTTCCTATATAATTATAAATTTTATGTTATTGATACTATCACAATTTAAATTCAATGTACAGAATTAAAATTTTCAGCTTAGTAAAAGAATATTAAGCAAAAAAACTAAAAGAAATCTTCTAAAAACTGCAATCTTAAGAAGCGACCTTTTCCATACCATAAAATTTTTCGGCAAAAAACGCATATTTCACAAGGTAAAAAATATTGCGCACTGAACATTTTCGCTTTTGCTTACAATTTTTCTTCAATTACGGTTTTTACCAGCTGCCATGCAATGCCGCCTTCGCGCAGCAGTGGCAAGGCGTTTTCAAGCTTTACCCATTCCACTGCGTCTACTTCGCCGGACATTACAAAATCTTTTTTCTTTACGTCGGCTTTATAGCCCAGCATCAGCATTTCTTTTTTTTCGTAAGGATAGCTTTTTACAAACTTCAGGCTTTCAACATCCTGCCCTATTTCTTCTTTAACTTCCCTGATTACCGTATCTTCTGCCGATTCGCCCAGCTTCATGATGCCGGCAACGCACACATATTTTGTTGCCGAAACATAATTTTGGCGCAGCAGGGCAATTTCGCCGCATTCGTTTACCACGGCGGCAATAATGCTGGTGGTAAACATATCCCACAAAGGCACGCTGCACTTCTGGCAGAACGGAATCAAGCCTTCGTCGCCAATTTCTTTGCTGGTTAATTTTGAACCGCAAAACGGGCAATATACAAATTTCATAATTTTTTTCCTCAAACAAATTGAATTCAGTTGAACGCTTCGCGATAAATTTCGGGCGGCGCATATTTCAGCCGGCATTGCGGCGCGGCTGGTTCATTTTGCAATATTTTTACCAATTTGATAAGCCTGCTGGCAAAAAGTCCGGGTGCGCAAAAGGCGGTTTTCGTCGTTGCCATAGCCGCGGGTCATTTCGTCAAAAACATAAAATTCACATTTTTTCGCCCGGTCGTGAATACGGTCGCCTATCATGCAGCATTTTATCGCTTCAATCTGTTCCTGCCTGATTTTTTCAGTTTTGCTGCCGCCCATCGTCATTATGAAAACGGCTTTTTCAAGCGTCTTCATGGTGCGGCTACCGTAAGCATAGCCGTAAGTCCATACGCGCTGAAACCAGCCTTCAAGCATCGCCGGGGCAGAAGTCCAGAAATTTGGAAAAATAAAGACAATTGCGTCGGCTTTTTCTATTTTATCCTGCTCGGCTTTTACGTCGGCTGGAATTTCAAGTTTTTCGCTGTAGAACGCTTCGCGCAAATATTCGCTTTCGCTTATTACCGGATTAAAGTTCTGCGCGTACAAATCGCTTACGGTGCATTCGTTGCCTGCTTCCTGCACGCCTTTTACAAATGCCTGTTTTGCAGAAAAAGTAAAGCTGCTGCTGCTTGGGTGGCAGTAAACTACAAGAATATTCATGTTTATCCCCTTCAATTTTTTTTCAAATTTTTTATAGAACAGTAAACAAAATTCATTCAATTTACAAGTTTTAAATAGTAAAAACCGTGATACAATGAGATTTATGATATTTGCCGGAGCGGACGCCTGTCTGGTGCGCCTGTTCCGTTCACTTTTCAATTTTCAATCTGGAGGAACTATAAATGAAACTTAAAAACTGGGCAGGCTACCAGCGGGGCGTTAACCTTGGCGGCTGGCTTTCGCAGTGCTGCCACGAAAAAAATCATTACGAAACCTTTATCTGCGAAGAAAACATCAAGCAGATTAAAAGCTGGGGCATAGACCACGTGCGCCTGCCGATTGACTACAATCTTTTGCAAAATGCTGACGGTGAATTTATTGAAGCAAACTTCTGCTATATCGATAATTGTGCGGAATGGTGCAAAAACGCCGGTCTTAATTTGATTCTGGATCTGCACAAAACCGCAGGGTATTCTTTTGACACGGGCGAAAACGAAAACGGCTTTTTTGGCAACCCTAAATACGAAAAAATGTTCATTGACCTTTGGTGCGAGTTTGCCCGGCGTTACGGCAAGCTGGGCGACCGTGTTGCATTTGAACTGCTGAACGAAATTACAGACCCAGGCTACAACCCGGACTGGCAGAGAATTTCCGCCCAAACCATTAAGGCTATCCGCGGCATCTGTCCTACGGTAAAAATTCTTATTGGCGGCTACTGGAACAACAGCGCGGCGGCGGTAAAAGACCTGATTTTGCCGCCGGACGAAAACATCATTTACAATTTTCACTGTTACAGCCCGCTGTGCTTTACCCATCAGGGCGCATACTGGGTAGAAGCAATGCCGGCAGATTTCCGCCTGGACTACCCTTTCAGTTTTGACGACCCGAAAGCCGCCGGTGCAAAAAAAGCCTACGAAATTATGAAAATGGAATGGCCGAAAGGCGCAACCGGGCTTGATGCAATTGACAGGGAGATTTTTGAAGCCGTAAAAGTTGCCCAGGAACGCGGCGTAATGCTTTACTGCGGCGAATACGGCGTTATAGACCTTGCAAAACCGGAATCGACTTTGGGCTGGTTCAAAGAAATTAATTCGGTATTTGAAAAATACGGAATCGGCAGAGCCTGCTGGAACTATAAAGAAAAAGATTTTGGCATAAGCGGCGCCCACTACGATTCAATAAGAAGCGAACTGCTTAAATATCTGTAACCGCAGTTTTTCCGCATAATTGCCGCTGAACCGGTAAACGCTGCAAAAGCCCAAAACAGGCAGGCATTGCGCCCGCCTGTTTTTTTACCGGCACTTTTATGTTACAATACAACACATGAATAATGTTGCAAAAGATATTTTCAGGGCTATACACGAAGGCAAGTGGCTTTTCGTTGAATATCAGAATTCTTCTGAAGAAATAACCAAATACTGGATAGCCATTAACAGCATAAATATCGAAAAGAAAAGCCTGACAGTTACCGGTTTGCACATCGGCAGCTTTCTTTTAAAAGAATTATCTTTGTATATAGAAAGAATTCTATGTACAAAAATAATTGACGGAACTTTTTACAAAACAAATAAAGCCTTGCTTGACGATATAGAATCATCGCCTTCAAAATACGCTTTTCTTTTTACAAACACAGCCAACCTGAAAATACTGAATTATCTTGCAGACTGTAACAAACTTGCAGATTTGCCCAGATTAAACACCCAATATTCATTAATAAAAAAATTAGATTCCGAAAAACTTGAAGGCCATTTTTATAAATTAACCGACGAGCAATATAAAATGGTAATCAACAGCTTTAAAAAAGTAGCAGAAATTCAAAACGAAAAAGATAAAAAAGATTTGCTGCAGCTAGCATTAAATGTTTTAAGCATTCACACATCAAAAGGCTTGTATGTTTTAGCCTACAAAGAAATAAGGTTTGATGTTTGCAATAAAATGCTGATAACAGGAAATTCCATAAAAATTTGCAAGGAATTTTCCATGGAAGGAAATTTCAAACTAAGCATTCACAATTTTATAGACGGCGATGAATTATCTTTACTGGACGATTTTGAAAATAATGCTGAAATTATAAAAGATTTGATAACCCGCAATATTTCAAAACGAACAGATTATTCTGTTGACGACCGACCGTATTTTATATGCCTGCAACGAGACATAAATCTTGATTTGGACAAGGAATATCAGGCAATTGTTCAAATGTACGCTGACAGCAATCCGTCTGTTCCTGTTCAGGCTTTTTTTGGCGAATTAAGATTTAATAATGCGAATAACCAGATTTTGCCAATTACACTGATAAACCGCAATACAAATTTGGATCAGCTTTTGGCAATTCACAATGCAATAAATTATCCGGTTGCGTACATTCAGGGACCGCCAGGAACTGGAAAAACTTCAACTATCATAAATACAATAATTACGGCTTTCTTTAACGAAAAAACAGTTTTATTTTCTTCCTATAATAATCACCCGATTGACGGTGTATTTGAAAAACTTTCAAGCTTAAAATATAAAGAAAACTATACAATTCCATTTCCAATTCTTCGCATTGGCAGCAATGAAAAAATACCCGGAACAATAAAATATATAAAACAGCTGCTTTCGCTGGTTCAGAATATGTCTGTTTACGAAGATGTGCTGAACCAAAACAAGCGCAACCAGATAGAACGTACACGCCAGCTGACAGAACTGCTTCAAAAATACGAAGAAAAAGTAAACTTAACAGACCGAAAAGAACTGATAGAAAAAATGCTTTCCGAAAGCGAAAGCATGACGCTGCGCTTAAACCTTGAAGGTCAACAATTTAGTGCCATACAAAAAAGAATTAACGAAATAGGAAATATTTCTGATGAAGATGCGTTATCTTTATTATATTTTGACGAATCCCAATTTAGCCAGTATTTAAATTTTACTTCCGTAAAATATATAAAAAGGCTTTTCAATCCTGAATATAAAGATTTTCTGGAAATATTGAATATTGCAGACGAACACACTCAATGTACGGAATTCAACAAATTTTTTTCAATTTCTGAAAATGTAAGAAAAATACAGAAAGTTTTTCCGGTTATTTGTTCAACCTGCATTTCTTCGCATAAAATCGGCAAGCCGGAACAGTTTTTTGACATGACAATTATCGATGAAGCAAGCCAATGCAATACGGCAGTTTCTCTTGTTCCAATATTAAGAGGAAAAAATTTAATGCTTGTCGGTGATCCGCAGCAATTAAATCCTGTAATAACACTTGATGCAAATATCAATTTTGAATTACGGGCAAAATATAATATCAGTGATTCTTACGATTACATTAAAAACTCTATTTACAAAACCTTTTTGGCAAATGATTCTGTAAGTCAGGAAACTTTACTGCACTATCATTATCGCTGTGCAAAAGAAATTATTGATTTCAACAACAAAAAATACTACAACAACCAGCTGAAAGTAAAAACGCCCAGAACAAATACAAAACCACTGGTTTTTTATGAAATAAACGAAAATGCTGCAACAGAAAAAAATACAGCCCCGGAAGAAGTTGAAAAAATAATTGACTACATAAAAGAAAATAAGGGCAAAAAAATCGGTATTATTACGCCTTTCAAAAATCAAAAAGATTTAATAGAACAGCGTTTATATGAAGAAGGTCTTGAAAATAATGTAAGCTGCGGAACTGTTCACGCTTTTCAGGGCGATGAAAAAGATGAAATATTATTTTCTCTTGCATTAAGCCATAAAACCCATTCCAAAACTTATGACTGGCTGAAAAATAATAAGGAGCTGATAAACGTCGCAGTTTCAAGAGCTAAAAATAAAATTATTTTAATAGCCAGTTCCAAAGAAATTGAAAGGCTGCATAAGAAAGATGAACAGGACGATCTTTACGAATTAGTAAATTATATTAAAACAAACGGCGAATACAAAATCACTTCCAGAGAAAATTCTTCAAGAGCTTTAGGAATTAAACCATACAGCAGTGCAACCGAAGATGCATTTTTAACGACTTTAAATCATGCTTTATCCACCCTGCTGGATTCAGATTCTAAATTTTCAGTAAAACGGGAAGTTCAAATATCGCATTTATTTGAAAAACTTCCATGCGATTCGGACTTATTTTATAAAGGAAGTCTGGATTTTGTAATTTACAAAAAAGGTTTTAGAAATAAAGAATTTCCTGTTATTGCAATTGAATTAGACGGACGGGAACATAAAGAAAATCCAAATGTCATTGCACGTGACGAAAAGAAAAAGAAAATTTGCATGGATCACGGTTTTACATTGATTCACGTAGATAATTCGTATGCCAGACGTTATAATTTTATAAAAGATATTTTGCGTGAATTTTTTGAAACCTGAAACAAGCCACCGTTTTACCGGCAAAAATATTTGCAGGTATTGCGGCAAAACCTGTCCGCGCAAATATTCTGCCGGCTGCTTAATGTATTTAATTTCCACAAAACACTTTGCAGCCGGCGCGTTTCTTTTACTTATTTCCGTGTTCTTTAATTTTC
>JAKSTR010000097.1 GCA_024402495.1 Treponemataceae bacterium | reverse complement strand
TATAAGCCTTTCAATTTTCAATTGACAAGTAAACTTGGCAAGTATATACTTCTGAATATGCCAAGTTTACTTGGTATTTAAGGGGACGCGAATGACACGGGAAGAGATTTTGGAGAAAAGCCAGAAAGAAAATAAAAGCAAAGATATTTTTGATTTGGAAATTCAGCAGAGCGGATTTAAGGCAGCATATTTTTCTGTTTTTGGTTTTGCGGCAGTAATTTCAATTCTTCAGTTTGCTTTTGAACGCAAAGTCAGTGCGGCGGTATGGGCAATGCCTGCCGGCATGCTTGCGGTTATGTTTTTGGTGAAGTTTATAAAAATGCGCAAAAAACACGAACTTTTGGTTTTTATTGGCTATGGCATTTTGTTTTTGTGTCTTTTGGCGGCTTTTATTTTTCAGCTTACGGGCAAAATTTAGCTGTATTTAATAGAAGAAAATAGTGCATTTGGGCGCAGGGAAGAAAATGGAAGATTCACTTGTATTAAAAAATCGTCTAAAAGAGTTTAGGGCGGCGGCAAAACTTTCACAGCAGGATCTGGCAAATTTGGTCGGCGTTTCGCGCAACACAATCAGTTCGATAGAAACCGGGCAGTTTTGCCCCACGGCAAAGCTTGCTTTGGTAATCTGCGTGGCGCTTAACAAAAGTTTTGAAGAAATTTTTTATTTGGAATAGGGGAATGTGATGAAAAAATTTTTGAAGGCGGTTTTGCCTGTTATTTTAATTTCAACCTGCTGCACCGGCAAAAAGGCCGAAAGCCGCGAATTTTGCTGCGAGCCTGTAAAAATTGAAATTGCAGAAAATTCTACAATCGTCTGTTTTGGCGACAGCCTTACTTATGGTCACGGCTGCGATTCTGCAACGGAATCGTGGCCCGCGCTTTTGCAAAAACGTGTCTGCATACCAGTAATCAATTCCGGCGTAAACGACAACACCACCGCCGATGCGGTTATGCGCTATAAAACCGATGTTCTTGACCATAATCCGGCAATTGTTATTTTTGATTTTGGCGGCAACGATTTGTTTTTGCCTTCAAAAAAGCTTTCCTATAAAAAAATTGAAGAAAACTTCCGTTTTATGCTGAATCAAATTGATTTTGAAAAAACTCATGTTTATATCATGCGTTTTTATAACAACCAGATGCGTTTTTTGGATGTTTTTGGCAGTTTTGACCGAATGCTGAAGCGCCTAGAAAAAGATTACGGCGTTGAAATTATCTGGGATGCGTGGAAAGGCGCCTGGGGCAAACCCGACTGCAAATACGATATGACCCACTGCAACGCAAAAGGCTACAGAATAATGGAAGAAAATATTTTTGAAGTGATAGAACCATTTTTAGAAGCAAACGCTTTGCTGAAAGCTGCGGAATAGGAAATTTTTATACTTGCGGCGCAATTATTTCCTTTAGCTTTTAATTTTAGTTTGGTTGTGGTAAACTGATATTCTCGTTTTTTGGCAAGTTTTCGCTGTTTTACCTGAATTTCGAGTTTTAATGTTTTGTCATCCCGAACTTGATATGGAATCTGTTTTTGGGCAATAAATCAGGTGCTGAACTAAATTCAGCATGACAAAATGAGTTGCATTTGATAAAAATGATTTTATTTATCAATTTTTTCAAACTCGGCATTGGGGCTATTTTACAAACTGAAAAGGAAAAATAAAAATGGATTTCTTTCCTATTCCTTCGCCGCAAAAGATTGCGGATTTTGGACTTGAAGAGTTTTTGAAGATTATTGACCGTAATTCCAAGCCGTACCGCGAACTGATGGCTTTTTATAAATGTGCCTGCATGGAAGTTGAAACCAAATTCAGGGTTTTGGACGAGCAGCTTTCGCTTGAAAAAGAGCATAACCCGATTGAAAGCATAAAAACCCGAATAAAAAGCCCCGAAAGCATTGCATACAAAATGCGAAGCCACGGGCTGAAACCCGATATTAAAGTTCTGGAAGAAAATATTTTTGACATTGCCGGCGTGCGCGTTATTTGTTCTTTTCCGGAAGACATTTATTTTCTGGAAGACTGTCTTTTGAAGCAGGACGACATAAAACTGATTGAGCGCAAGGACTACATTAAAGAGCCGAAAGAAAGCGGTTACCGCAGTTTGCACCTTATTGTTGAAGTGCCGATTTTTTTGAAAAACGAAAAGCGCCCTATGAAAGTTGAAGTACAGCTGCGCACAATTGCCATGGACTTTTGGGCAAGCCTTGAACACAAAATGCGCTACAAAAAAAATATCAATAAGGAAGTTTTAAGCGAACTTTCCGGAATGCTGCTTTATTGCGCCGACCAAAGCGCCGCCCTTGATTTGGAAATGCAGCAGATACGCAATTTAATAGAAGAAAATTAAAAGACTTTGCCCAAAAATACTGAAAGCGTGCCAATTTGTTTGTTGCGTACCGGTATTTTGGGAAAATTTAAAAACTCAAATAGCATAAAAAAACCGGCGGCGCAAATATTTTTATCTGCTACGCCGGTTTTTTATATTTTTCTGTATTTTACCCGATTGTGTAGCCCAGCGATTTAAGCATTTGTATGTCTTCTTCGTTGGTGCTGCCGCTTACGGTTAAAAAATCGCCGCTTATAAGGGCGTTTGCACCGGCGTTAAAAGCGTCTATTCCGTTATTGCCCAGCTTTTTGCGACCTGCCGCGCAGCGCAAAACCTGCGCCGGCATAACAAACCTGAAGATTGCGATAGTTTTCAAAACTTCTTCTTTAGAAATTTCTGCAATATCCTGCAGCGGCGTACCGGGAATTGGCGTTAAAACATTTATCGGTACAGACTGAACGTTTAAATCTCTGATTTCCAAAGCCATGTCAATGCGGTCGCTTCTGGTTTCGCCCATACCGATTATGCCGCCGCAGCAAATTTCCAGACCGGCTTTTTGCGCGTTTTTAATCGTTTCAATGCGTTCATCGTAGGTGTGGGTTGTGCAGATATTTGCGTAAAAGTTTTTGCCTGCTTCAAGATTGTGATGGTAGCGTGTTACGCCGCATTCGGCTAATTTCTGCATTTTTTCAAACGGAACGATGCCGAAAGAAGCGCAAAGTGCCATGTCCGGTGTTTTTTGCTGCATCTGCTTAAAGCATTCAATGCCCTGATCAAATTCTTTGCCGCTGACGCCCCTGCCGCTTGCCACCAGCGAAATGCGGCTTACGCTGTTCCGGTATGCTTTGTCAGAATATTCTGCGGCTTTTTCTGGCTGAATAAACGGCGTTTTTTCGCACTGGGTTTTCCAGTGTGCCGACTGGGCGCAGTATTTGCAGTTTTCGCTGCAATTGCCGGATTTTGCGTTTACTATTGAACAAACGCTGCTAACTCTGCCGCTGCATTTTATGCGAATTCTGTTTGCGGCGGCACAAAGTTCTTTTAAATCTTCGTCGTAAAGCTTCAAGGCTTCTTCTTTTGTGATTTTGTAATTCAGGTTTACAATTTTTTCTTCCAGTTCTTCAATAAATGCTGGCATATTCTTTCCTTCTTTATAGAAAATTTAGAGTTATTTGATATTTTAGAGTTTTGAACGGTTCAAAAGCGCCATTCTTGTAGTTTCTGCCTGATGCAAAAGGCACGAAAAAAACGCCGAAAGCTGGGTAAATGCGTTGTCTGTTGCGCCCAATAAGCCGCGTTTTGCCTTGCTCCGCGCCCGGCTTGCAAGATGAACCCGGTTCCAGGTGGCAAAAACCATCGGTATGAAATTTATTGCAAGGCTGATTACCAGCGCCGGGTTAAGTTTTTTTACCGGCGGCAAAATTATTGCAATAATATTCTGTATGCTTTCCAGCGCGTCTTTTATTTCCAGCGACGAAGTGCTTTCAAAAATCAGCTGGGCGCAAAGGGCTGTTATAAAAAAACAGAAAGTGTAGTGCAGCCCGCTTATAAGCGCGTCGGTGTCAAAATAAAACGGAAAATGCAGCATTTTAAATGCCGTTAAAAAAAATCCCAGAACAAAAACAAATTTCAGGTTTTTAAGGCTGTTCCACGGGGCGCGTGCCAGAATAAAAAGAAAAACCACGGCAAAAAAGCCAACGGAAAGTTTTATTATTTCGGTTTTTGCAAAAACCTGAGCTTTTGTGCTCAGCATGCCCGAAGAAAATGTGTAAATACAAATTGCAAAAAGCAGAACCAGCTTAATCAGCGCCGGCATTCTGTGCAGAATTGTGTCCGCCTTGCGGTATGCAAAAAGTTTTATAGCCATAATAAATCGCCTAACTGCTGGTATTGGGTTAACGGGTTTTTAATAGACCATTGTTCTAAGTTTTGGTTTAAGCCCTGTTCCGGCGTGCCGTCAAAACGTATTTTGCCTTTGTCGAGAACAATAAAACGGTTTGCCAGCGCCAGAACTTTTTCAATTTCGTGGGTTAAAAGAATTATTGTGTTGCCCTGCTGCTTCAGTTCTACCAGAATCTGGCATACAAGTTTTACGCTTGGCCAGTCCAGGTTTGCAAAAGGTTCGTCAAAAATTATTATCTGGCGCTGCATTGCCAGAATACCGGCAACTGCAAGGCGACGTTTTTCGCCGCCGCTAAGGCTTCGGGCGTAGGCTGTGGCTTTGTTTTCAAGACCAACGGCTTTCAGCGCGTCTTCTACGGCTTTTTGCAGTTCGGCTTTTTTTAGACCGGCGTTTTTTGCGCCAAAAGAAACGTCTTCAAACGGAGTTTCGCCTAAAATTTGGGCATCGGCATCTTGAAAAACCAGACCGACTTCGCCGTCTACGTTTATTGTTCCGCTGGTCGGGTCGTCCAGTCCTGCAATCAGCGACATTAAAACGCTTTTGCCCGAACCGTTTGAACCGGCAAGCACCAAAAAGTCGCCTTTGTTTATTTGAAAACTTACGTCGTCCAGCGCCTGTGTTTTGTCGCTGAAGATTTTTGTTAAATGTTCAATTTTTATTGCGGTTTGTTCTGTCTGGTTTTCTGTGCTCATATTTTTTTCTTTTTATAGTTGAATTTTGTTGAATTGGCTTAAAAAACTGAATTTTTGCGAACCCCGCATTTTTTGCCGGAGTTCGCAATATTTTTCAATTTTATTTGTGCATGTAGCGGTAAATGATTGGTCTGAACTTCATTGTGAGCGGTACCATTAAAATAATTTTAATGATATTGCCCGGAATGAACGGCAATACAACTGCGGCGCAGGTTGGTGCAAGGGCTTTGCCTGTTACGCGCATAAATCCGATAATTCCGCCTGCAAAAACTACAACGGTTGCAAGCACTGCTGCCGCTGTAATTAGCAGAATCTGTTTTGTTTTTGTGTGTTCCTTTGCAGGGTGAAGTAAAAAGTGCAAAAACAAGCCGCCGATAATTGCGCTTAAACAGTATGCAATCAAAAATCCGCCGGTCGGGCCAGCCAGAATTACCTGAATGCCGGCTTTACCTGAAAAAACAGGCAGCCCGATTGAACCAAGTACCAGAAATACAAAAACCGCAATTCCGCCGTAAACTGGTCCAAGCATAAGACCGCAAAGCATTGCCATCATATCCTGCAAAACAATCGGTATGCCGCCCGGCAGCGGTATTTGAATAAAACAGCCGGCGGCTGTAATTGCTGCAAAAAGTGCAGATAAAATTATTCCAGTTCCATTAACTTTTTTTTCCATAAAAAAGCTCCTTTTTATTTTTGCGTTTTGCATTTATTCGCGCCTGCAGTGTGCGTAATTTGCAAAACGTTTTTTGCTGTTTGCAATATTTGTTTTAATTTGTTACGCAGGAATGTTTTGCGTAGCTTATAAGTGCCGGCGGCAAAGTCTGCTGGCTGTCTTCAAAATTGAAAATGCCCCAGCCGTATGCGTTTACGCCGCCAAAAACTGCTTTTTTTCTGTTTTGCGTTGTCTGTACGCCGTGCCCAAAATCGCAGCACAAAGCATTCCATTGGTTTACAAGGTCGCTGCTTGCGTCAAGCGCCGTTTTCTCCTGAATTTTATATTCTTCCCAAAACAGGTTCAGAATTTCCTTGCGGCTAATCTGCAATCCGGTGCAGACAACGTCGGTTTCCTTCAATTCCGGCTTGTTCAAAAGGTTCAGCCCGATGCCCAGATTTACCCACTGGCAGATGCCGCCTTTTGCCGAAACTTCGTCCAGAATGCCTGCAACCTTGCCTTTTTCGCTCCAGATATCGTTTGGCCAGCGTACAAAAAACTGTCTGCCGGTTAAATTATTTAAAACTTTTACAAGCGCAATCTGCGATGCCATTAAAAGCCGGTTGCTTTCTGCCTGCAAAATGCTGTTTTTTGTAATAATCGTTGCGGCAAGGCTGCCGTCGGTGGTTGTCCATTTATGGTTTGCGTGACCTTGCCCCTGGGTTTGCCGGTCTGCGGTAATTATTTTTACGGCAGAATCGGTCGTGCTTTCGGCAATTTTTTTTGCTTCGGTCATGGTAGAGGCGGTTTGGGCAAAATGGGCAAAAATTTCTTCGTTCTTGTCAAATTCCCATGGAAAAAGCCCGTCTTTAAGGTCGTTTTGCAAAATATAGCCGTTTTTTGTTGATTCTATGCCGTAGCCAGATGCCTGCAATGCCTGAATGGCTTTCCATACCGCAACCCGGCTTACGCTGGTTTGCTGCGCCAGAACTTCGCCAGAAACGCACTGGTTTGATTCGCGCAGGATTTGTAAAATCAAATGTTTTGTAGATTTGTTTTGGTTAACCATGATGAAAACTAGGTTAACCAAATTCAAATAAATATGCAATAGCTCAAAATTGTTTTTTGGCGGCAGAAAATGCCGGAAATTGAATAAAAAAATGAAGAATGGCAGCAGATGCGCGGGCGCGGAAAAATTTCATGATTGCGGCAAATGCCAGAAGCGAAGGCGCGGTGCGTTTATTTTTCGGTTTTTCGGTTTAAAAAAGGAAAACCCGGCATTTTGCAAAGCGTGCTGCCGGGTTTTATGGAATGCTGAAAGCTTATAAATTAAAACTTTACAACAACAGGTGCGCCCGCAAAGCTGGAAAAAGTTGCGGTTGCATTCTTAAAATACAAAACTTCTGTATTGTCGTCTTCGGCAGAATACATTTTCTGCAGCGAAGGGTATTTGTTCAGCATGTCTTTTTTTGCTTCAATACGGTCGTCGCGTACAAGTTCGCCTGCAAGACGAAGCCATTTCTGTCCGTCAAAGCAGCAGAGTTCAACTTTTGGGTTTGCCTGAATCTGCTTTGAGACTTCTTTTGATTTTCCGGTCTGAATGTAAAGTTTACCGTCAAAAATATTGATTGTGCCAAACGGGCGCACGCGCGGCTGTCCGTTTTCAACTGTAGCCAGGTAATATGTACCGCAGGCTTTAATAAAATCATGTACTGTCTGCATGTTGTCTCCTTTTGTAAAATATTAGCACAAAAATGCAATTTGTTTTTCAGTTTTCAGGCTGAAAAATTAAAAATGCCGCAGTTTTTTTCTGTTTTGCGCAGATTTGGTAAAATTTTACTTGTGGCAGATTTCTGCCCAGGAACAATCGCCGCAAATTGCAGAAAATTTGTTTTGTTCCATTATTTTTTCTGAAACAGTTTTATGCATTTGCTGCCATGTGGTTGTTTGCCCGGCTTTTATGCCGCATAATTTTGCAACTTCTGCATCAAATTTAAGAACCCGGCTCTGGCTGTCGCAGATATCGTTCTGTAAATGCGGGCACGCGGCGCACAAAGAATCCGGTTCAAAAACTATTTTTATTTTTGCTCCGTTTTTTACCTGCGGCAAAATTTCTTCTACTCGCGCCGTGTATTTTTCGGAATAACCGTTGCCAGCCCAAAACCGCATGCACAGAAAATGATGCGGGCGGAATTTTATTTCTTCGTTCATAAAATTATTTACAGATATTTTACCAGTTCGTTCATGTCGCGGAACTTGCTGTGCAGATCCATTGGGGCGGAATCTTTTGCCGGGTATCCCATCGGAAGCAGGGCAACCGGGCTTTCGTCTTCGGAAATGTTCAGAAGCTCGTGGATTTTTGCAGGCTTGAAGTGCATTACCCAGCAGCTGCCCACGCCAATTTCCCACGCGGCAAGCATCATGTGTGTTGTTACAATGCTTGCGTCTACCATGCCGCTGGGTTCTTTATCGTACGGGCGGTACCAGCATTCGTCTTTTTTGTAAGTTACAAGCAGAACCGTTTTAGAATCAAAGTGGCAGCGTGTACATTCCTTAAGTTTTTCAAGGGCTTCGCCGCTTTTGATAACATAAATCCGGTGCGGCTGGTTGTTGCAGCCCGTTGGCGCAACGTGCCCGGCATGAAGAATAATTTCAAGGTCTTTGTCTTTTACCGGTTCGTCCGTAAATTTCCTAACCGAATAGCGGCTTTCTATAAGCTGCGTAAAATTTTCCATCGTGTTTTCTCCGTTTTTGGTTTTTCAGGTTGAATTTTATGTTACAAGCGGCGAATATACAAGTTAATTTTTGTAAAATAAAATCAACGCGTTGTATTTACCTGCTAGTTTTGCAAGTACATATCCCTCTGGTTCTTTCAAAAATCTAAAAATCCCGCAGTCTTTATCCTTCGGTGCGGCGGATCAGGTTGAAAAGGTCGTCTTTTGTAATTTTTATCCAGA
>JAKSTR010000096.1 GCA_024402495.1 Treponemataceae bacterium | reverse complement strand
CAATGTAAACGACATTATAAATAACTATGATGAAATATATAAATTAGCGGAAGCACTTGCTAAAGAAACGCCTGAAGAACGAACAAAACGGATGAAGATGGAAAGAACAGACCCTGATTTTACGGAAAAACTAGGCAACTTTGATAACGGTAAATATTGGGGTTGTGTTTTTGCAAGAAAATATCAGTCTCCTCTTGATAAAGAAACAGAACCAATATTTGCTACAGAGTAATTAAAAATGAGAGTATCAGTATGTTGAAAAAATTAACAGCACTTTTCGCCTTTCTGTTTTTAACCGCTTTCTGCTTTGCAAACGGCAAGTTGGAAGAAAAAAAGAGAATAGAACAAAGAATCTTAAGCCATCCAGCAGTCGAATCTGTTTATATTTGGCAACATGATGCAAGAGGGAAAGACTTTGCTTGGAATATAGACATATACTTAATAAACAATGGTTATATCTTTGTCTCAAGCAATCGTGTACATTGTACAGAAGAAAGTCTATATACGGGTTGTTTTGTAATTGAACGTATCGGAGATTATGAACTTCGTTACAACTATGGGGGTGTTGATACTAAAACTTCTTCCGTAACAAAATTTTCATTTTCATCTATCTTACAGATTAAATTGAATTGCATTGAAGATTACATCAATAATTATGATAAAATTTTGCAAATTGTTACTGAACTTTCAAAGGAAAATATAGAAGAAAGAACGAACAGGCTTCGCAAAATAAGTTATACAGATTCTGATTTCCTAAATTATTTCGGTAATTGCCTTTCAGAAGATTATTGGTGTAAGGTTTTTGCAAGACCTTTGTCTGAAACATCTTCTTGGTGGTCAGATATAAAATGGTAATTTTTTGTGTTTAAGCAGAGAAACATCAAAGTGCTAATCTGATAAAAGGAGTAATTCTAAATAGTGATAAATAATATAAAACAAAATTAGCCGTCTCTCGTACTAGTCTACGCTAAATAGCACGTGCGAAAACTGAGAGGGTCGCGTACAAAGCCACGGTTGCATAATTAGCCCGGCGTGCATTTTGTAGCGTTATTTTCTTCTATAATATGCGCCAATTTTAAAAACCAACCGATATTTTCAAAGTATGTCTCAAAAAAATAATTCTACTGTAATTTTGTTTTTTATTATTGCTGTTGCCGTTGTATTTTCAATTTTTGCAATGAATATTGGGCGCATAAAGGAAGTGCTGGAAAAAACCCAGTTTGTAGAAGCCGTTTTTGGCGATGAAAACGAAGCGCCAAAGCCCAAAAACGATAAAAATAATCCGTCTTCCGCCAAAGACACTGCGCCGCTGCCCAAAGATGAAGTTTTTGCCCAAAAGCCAGCGCCGGTTCAGCCAAGCGTGCCAAACATCAGCCCTTTTGAAGTTGAAGTTGCACCGGCAGAAGATATTACAAAAGTTGTCGATTATCCCGATTTTGACGAAAAATTATCCCAGCCCGGCGTGGTTGTTCCGCCTGCAAACAGTTCCGTTGCCATAAACGAACAGACTGCGAATAATGCCGGTGGCGCAGAACAGGCAGAAAAACCTGCCGCAAATTCCGGCGCAACCAGCCAGATTGCCCAGCCCGAAGAAGAAAAGCCGATTGAACTGATGAATACCAAAGTATTTTTTGTGTTCATCGATGCCAGCGGCACTTTGGTGCGCAAGGAATGTGCAAGAAGCATTGCAAAAACTAATTCGCCGCTTACGGCAACTTTGCGCAATTTGCTTATGGGGCCAAATGCCGAAGAAGACAAAAAAGGCTATATTTCCCTTATTCCGCAGGGAACGGTTCTGCAAAGTGCCACGGTTAAAAACAAAATTGCATATTTAAGTTTTAATGATCAGTTTCAGTGGAACAAATACGGCGTTGAGGGTTATATGGGGCAGCTTACCCAGATTATTTATACGGCAACGGCTTTCCCTACGGTAGACGCCGTGCAGTTTTTAATTGACGGCGAAAAACAGGATTATCTGGGTACGGAAGGTATTTGGATTGGTACGCCGTTGCGCCGGGAAAATTTCAGATAATCAGCTTTACCCTTTGCCCTTCCAACGATAACACTCATTCCGAATGGTAAAGTGTCATTCGGCCGATAACAGTCCTTCCGAATAAAGTGTCATTCCGAACTTGTTTCGGAATCCATAGCAGGTACAGAACTGTGGCAGATGCTGAACCAAGTTCAGCATGACAAGCATTATCCCAAATGATAAAGTGTCATTCCGAACTTGTTTCGGAATCCACAGCAGGTGCAGAACTATGACGGATGCTGAAACAAGTTCAGCAAGACAAGCATTTTCGTAAATGGTAACAGTCATTCCGAACTTGGTTCGGAATCCACAGCAAGTACAGAACTATGACGGATGCTGAAACAAGTTCAGCATGACAAGTATTTTCGTAAATGATAACAGTCATTCCGAACTTGTTTCGGAATCCATAGCAGGCACAGAACTATGACAGATGCTGAAACAAGTTCAGCATGACAAGCATTATCTATGCTTGTTGTATGCAAAAGGTTGAAATTTTTTAAGAACGCTTTAACATAAAAAAATACCGCAGCCGGTTAAAAAAGCTGCGGTATTTTTTTTGCTTGAGTTTTGTTAAAAACCTAAACGCTTCCCACTTTGTAATTTATTCTTTCAATGCTCAGTGCTTTTTTTGTTTCTGTATCTACGCAAATAAGCGCGCCCTGCAGATACAAATCGCCTTCGGCACTTTCCATTTTATACAGAACCTGTTTCATGTTGCGCTGTATTACAATTTCCGGGTTGCTGCCAATGGCGGAATCTGCAACGCCCGTCATGCCCAAATCCGTGATATAGGCTGTGCCGTTTGGCAGAATGCGCTGGTCGGCGGTTTGTACGTGGGTGTGCGTACCGCAAAGGGCGCAAATCTTTCCGTCCAAAAACAGCGCAAGGGCTTCTTTTTCGTCGTTTGCTTCTGCATGAAAATCTACAAACATTATTGCGCCCTGTTCTTCTGCCTGCCGGGCGGCATTTGCGGCACAAACAAACGGGTCGTCCAGCGGCGTCATTGCCTTGCGCCCCTGTATATTAAGAACTGCAAAGTTTATGCCGTTTTTCTGATAAAAGCCAAAGCCGCGCCCTGGTGTTTCTATCACGCTGGCACAAAATGCCGAAAATCCAGCCGGATAATTGTGCGGACGCAAAACCCGCGGCTCGTTTGCCAGAAAATCGTAGGAATCGCGTTTTTCAAAAATGTGGTTGCCGCCGGTAATAACGTCTGCGCCCGCGGCAAAAATCTGCTCTGCGTCGCATGGCAAAAGACCGTTACCGCCGCTGGCATTTTCGCCGTTATAAATTACAAAATCGCAGGGATTTTCTTTTAAGAACCGGGGCAGCCCCAGCGTAACAGCCTGCAAGCCTTTGTCGTAGCAAACATCGCCGCCCATAAAAATTTTTACAATTCCGCTCATTTTTTGCACTGGCTTGAATTGATAATGGAATCGAAATATTTGCGGTTTGCCTGATATACAACTTCGTCAACGGTAATGCTTATTACTTCAATTTCTTTTTCGTTCAAGTTGTAAAGCCCGGTTAAATTGCGCACAAGCTTGCCTGTTTCCGTTGAATAAGTTGGCAGCGAAAACTGCAAGTAGTTTGTACCGCGCTTTGTTTCAAGCTGGTCAAAAACCGGATAAATGTTTTTTTCCGGGCAAAGCATTACGCTCATTACAAAATCAGCCTGCCCGATTGTTGCCTGTGCAAACTGAATTGAAAAAACGTTCAGAATACTTTGTTCGCCCAAAGTCCATGTATTTTCGCCTGCAGGCTGCCAGTTTTTATCAATCTTGAATGAAAAACCTTCCAGATTCTGGGTCTGCTTAAAAAGCGGCGCCTTTATTTTTTCGCCGCTGCCCTGCTTAACGGCTGGAAAATCCGGCACGCCGTTAAAGTCGGTAAAGCTTGTATCTGCGTCGCTGGTAAGCGCGCCAGTATATGCAAGGCTGAACAGATTTTTATTGTTTCCGCCGCTTTTGCCGTTTGCAGTAACGGGCACAAAGACGCTGTTGTTCGGCGTGCTGCTTATGCTGCAAAGGTTAAAAAACGGAACAAATGCGGCATATTCCATAGAAACTTCGCCGCCAAACTGAGGATATGTTTCAATGCTTTTTACGCCTGCGCCAAAGTTTTTGCCGTTCAGTTCCTTGCGGCGGGCGCTTAATTCGTACAAAAGGTCGTGAAGATAATTCAGTGTTTCTACGTCAGCAGGACCGAACTCGCCTTCAATGTGCTCGCCGGTCAGTTCTATGCCGCTTTTGTTCGGGTCTACGGTAACGTACAGGCAGATAGATTTGGCGCTGTTTTCTGCTTTGGGCGAAACGTAGCGAAGGGCGTAAGTATTCTGGTCGTAAAGCAGAAAGCCGATGTAGGTTTCGGTAGGGTAGGTATAGTCGCGGTAATAAACGTAGGAACCGCTGTTTGTCGGCAAAAAGTCAATTATGCCGGGAATTGCAAATGCAAGACCTGAAAAAAGCATAAAAATAATAGAAACTGCAAAAAGTCTGGTAATTTTTTTCATATTTCCTCTTGAATAGGTTAAAAGTAAGGTTAGCAAATTCATCAGAAGAAGCCTTCCCTCAGATGTTTGCCAACGGACTTTCAACTTATTTTACTAAACGAAGATTAAGCTTGTTAAAGTAAAAAGCTGTAATTACTTTTCGACATTTTTTATATTTGAATTGAAGAATTTAAAGCAAAAGGGCTGCCTAATAATTTGAATCACGGGTCATTCCGAACTTGGTTCGGAATCTGTTTTCTGCATTTTGTGCAGATGCTGAAACGAGTTCAGCATGACGATTCTTATTAGACAGCCCTTTTTTAGCTTTTAATATTTAGAATCAGCCGTTTAATGCGGCAAGTTCTGCATCAACAAAGGCTTTGGCTTTTGCGCCGGCTTCTTCTGCCGGAACAAGCTGCATGTCGCCTGTCTTGCGGTTCTTGAACTCAACGTTCGGCAGGTTCTTTTCGCCTACAACGATGCGAAGCGGAATGCCCAAAAGGTCGATGTCCTTGAACTTAACGCCGGGGCGTTCGTCGCGGTCGTCAAGCAGAACTTCTACGCCGGCTTTTGTAAGTTCGTCGTAGATTTTGTCTGCGGCTTCTTTCATTGCTCCGGCGTATTTTACCGGCACAACTGCAACCTGATATGGGGCAACAGACATTGGCCAGATAATTCCGTTGTCGTCGTGGTGTTCTTCAATAATTGAAGCAAGGGCGCGGTCTACGCCAATTCCGTAACAGCCCATTGTAGGAATCTGCTGTTTTCCGTTTTCGTCAAGGAAAGTTACGTTCATTGATTTGGTATATTTGTAGCCCAGCTTGAAAATGTGACCAAGTTCGTTGCCTTTAGTGCTGTAATATTCTGCGCCGCAGTTGCAGCATTTGTCGCCGGCAACAACTGTACGCACGTCGGCAGCCATAAACGGAACAAAATCGCGGCCCGGTTCTACGTGCAGGTTGTCAAAATCGGCAACGCCGCCGCCGGTAACTGTATCGTGCAGGTTTGCAACCCATTTGCCGTCTTTCTGTACCATTACGCTTTCGTCTGCCAGAAGCGGCAGTTTTGTTAAGCCTACAGGTCCTACAAAACCATGCGGCGCACCGCTGTATGCAATTACGTCGTCTTCGCAGGCAAGTTCAACTTCGCTTGCCTTTAAAACGCTGGCAAGTTTTGCTTCGTTTACATCAAGGTCGCCGCGAATTGCAACTGCAAAGAATGATTCCGGATAATGCGGAACGCCTTCGCCGCCGCTAACTTTTTTGAAAGTATTTCCGCCGGGTGCAGAAGAAAGGTCAAGTTCGCTGTTATAAACTTTGTAAATAAGCACCTTAATAAACTGTTTGGCGCTCATTTTGAAGAATTCTTCCATCTGTGCAATGGTTTCTACACCGGCACAGGCAACTTTTTCAATCTGCAAGTTTGTTTCAACCTGCGGATTACCGTTTTTGTCGGTTGCAACATCAGGCTGGCAGGCTGCTTTTTCGGTATTTGCCGAATAACCGCATTTTGGGCACAAAATAAGTGTATCGTCGCCGATTACGCTTTCTACCATAAATTCTTCGGAACCGTTACCGCCCATTGCGCCGCTGTCTGCGCGGACAGGAATAACTTTAAGACCAAGACGCTTGAAAACCTTGCGGTATGCAATTGCAAATTTATCGTAAGTTTCGTCCAGGCTTTCCTGCGTTGCGTGGAAAGAATAAGCGTCTTTCATGGTGAATTCGCGGCCGCGCATAACGCCGTAACGCGGGCGGATTTCGTCGCGGAATTTGGTGTTAATCTGGTAAGCAACGATAGGAAGCTGCTTGTACGAATTAAGTTCGTCGCGGATTACTGCGGTAAAGGCTTCTTCGGCAGTAGGACTTACAACCAGATCCTGATCAAGGCGGTTTCTGGCTTTAAGCATACCGTCGCCCATTGTTTCCCAGCGGCCTGATTCTTTCCAGATATCGCCGGGTACAACAACCGGCTGTTTGTATTCAAGGGCGCCGATAGCGTCCATTTCTTGGCGAATAATATTTTCTACCTTGCGAAAAGCCCGCAAGCCAAAAGGCAAATAAACAAAAAGACCGTTGCCCAATTTTCTCATTACACCAGCGCGTAACATCAGCTGATGGCTGGCAATCACAGCCTCTGCGGGAACTTCGCGCAGAGTTGACATTGTAGTTTGTGAAGTTTTCATGATATTTACATATTATAGAAGAAAGTAATGCATTTCAAGATGTACCGCTTTTTGTAAAAAACGGCAGCAGGTGAAGACTGAGAAGCGCGAATGAGCCTTGACAAAACGGGGTATTTTGTTTTTACTAAAACAAATGAAATTTTCAGTACATCACTTGCATCACCATTTTCTCAATTTTTCTGCATAAACGGGAATGCAAGTGAAAGGCTTTAAAATAGAAGACCGCTGACCCGTTTAAGGTTGGCGGTTTTTTTTTGCAGGTCTGAAAATTATCAAATTGTAATTATTTAATGCGCGCTGCTGTTTTTTATAATTCAGCAAAGCGCAATTTTAGGAGTTTTTATGGATAAATTGAAAATTTTGCTGGCAAAAGGCCGCATTTACGAATCGGTTTACGAACTTTTGAGCGATGTCGGTATTTCCATCTATTTGCCGGACCGCACATATTTCCCTACAACCAACCAGAAAGACCTGGCTTTTCAGGTTGTAAAACCACAGATTACCAGCATGCTTCTGGCAAACAACAAAGCCGACGTTGGTTTCAGCGGCAAGGACTGGGTTTACGAAAACGGCGTTGAAGATCAGGTTGAAGAAATTATGGATTTGGGCTTTGACGGCGTGCGCATTGTTGCCGCTGTTCCGGAAACTGTGGATTACGAAGAGCTTTTGAAAAAGCCTGTTACCATTGCCACCGAATATCAGGGATTGAGCAAGAAATGGGTTGATGAAAAGAAAGTTAACGGCACAATTTTCAGAACCTGGGGTACAAGCGAAGGTTTCGTTCAGGACACACCGGATTCGATTGCACAGATTCTGATTGACAACACTTCAACCGGTTCTTCTCTTAAAGCAAACCGCCTGAAGATTGTTGATACTTTGATGACTTCTTCAACACGCATGTATGCTTCTAAAGAAGCTATGGCAAACCCTGAAAAACGCCAGAAAATTATGGAACTGAAAATGCTTTTTGAAGCCGTTCTGGACGCACGCGACAAGGTTATGCTTGAAATGAACGTTGCAAACGAAAAATTCGATGCTCTGGTAAAGGGCATTCCTGCAATGCGCAGCCCGACCGTAAGCCCGCTTTTTGGCAACAACGGTTACGCCGTAAAAATTGCGGTTACAAAAAGCGAAGTGCCGGTGCTTCTGCCAAAGCTGAAGGAACTTGGCGCTACCGATATTTTGGAATATCAGCTTAGAAAGGTTATGCCGTAAGGAGTTTGTATGGCACGTACTGCAAAAATTGAACGCATTACAGGCGAAACACAGATTTGTCTGGAATTGAACCTTGACGGCACCGGCGTTTGCAATGTTGAATGTCCGATTGGTTTTTTGCGCCACATGCTTACGGCTTTTTGCAAGCACGGCATGTTTGATTTAAGCGGAAGCTTAAAAGGCGATCTGGATGTTGACCAGCACCATTTAATTGAAGATACCGGAATTGCCCTGGGTCAGGCTTTTGACCAGGCTTTGGGCAGCCGCAAAGGTATTTTGCGCGCAGGTTTTTTCATCTATCCAATGGACGAAGCATTGTGCCAGGCTGCGGTTGATTTTGGCGGCCGCCCGTTCTGCGTGTGCAATGCCGATTTAAGCAATATTCCGCTCAGCGGCGGTATTCCAGCCGGTGCAAGCTGGCAGAATATTGCCGCAACAACCTTCCAGACCGATACTTTTGAAGATTTCTGGCAGGGTTTTGCAAGCGGTGCTAAATGCAATTTGCATCTGGATACTATCCGCGGCAGAAGCGACCACCACAAAATGGAAAGTCTGTTTAAGGCTTGCGGCAGGGCAATCCGCGCCGCCGTTACAATAGACGAACGTGCACCGAATGCAATTCCTTCTACCAAAGGTGTTATCTGCTAGCCTTCAAACAGTTTGAACATAATGGTAATTGAATCAGAACAGCTGCCGGCAGGCACTACTTTGAAATTACAGTCATCCCGAACTGGTTTCGGGCTCTATGGAAAAGGCAGAGAAATATTCTGTTATTGCTGTAGATGCTGAGATAAACTCAGCATGACAAGGTGTTTTTTGATTTTGCAATTACTGAAAGGTAAAAGGCTTCCGGCAAATGCCGGAAGCTTTCTTTTTGTGGAATAGTTTTCCCGAAGCCTGCTTTGTAAACCGCGCTTCGGGAAGTTCCCGAAGCGCGGTTTTGGGGAAAGTCGTCAATCGGGAAAATCCCGAAGCGCGGTTTTTGGGAAAGTCGTCAATCGGGAAAATCCCGAAGCGCGGTTTTTGGAAAAGTCGTCAATCGGGAAAATCCCGAAGCCTGGATTTTGCAAAATCATCAATCGGGAAAATCCCGAAGCCTAGATTTTGGAAAAGTTGCCAATCGGGAAGTTC
>JAKSTR010000095.1 GCA_024402495.1 Treponemataceae bacterium | reverse complement strand
CGTATCAGGCTACTTACCGCGCAGAAACGCTTCAGGCAATTGTGGATGCAACTCCAACTGCTAATCACAAAGAAGGCTATGGCACGACAAATCCAAATCAGATCGATGTAGATGCATGGCTTAAGAAAATTGGGTTAGGAAAATAATTTTTTAGGGAGGCGTTATAAAAATTACATCCGTGTAATTTTTATAACTTGCAGATTTTGCCGTTGGCAAAACTGCGATTCGTGCCATCCATGGCACGCCGCTAACGCGGAGTTTTATAAGGAGATATTATTATGGAATATAAGACTTTATCTAATGGAATTAAAATGCCTGTTTTGGGCTATGGTGTGTATCAGGTGACTAAGGAAGAGGCTGAACGTTGTGTTTCAGATGCACTTGAGGTTGGTTACCGCTCAATTGATACGGCACAGAGTTATTTCAACGAAGAGGAAGTGGGGAACGCGATTGCAAAATCAGGCATTGCGCGCGGTGATATTTTCCTTACCACAAAAGTCTGGATTGAGCATTACGGCTACGAGGGGTGCAAGAAGTCGGTGGAAGAATCGCTTAAGAAACTCAAGACTGATTACATTGACCTCATGCTTCTTCATCAGCCTTTTGGTGATGCTTACGGTGCATGGCGCGCTCTTGAAGAATTTTATGAAAAAGGAATTTTAAAGGCAATCGGAATCTCCAACTTTTATGCCGACCGCATGGTGGAGTTTGCGTCCTTCAACCGCATAAAGCCTATGGTGAATCAGGTGGAATGTCATCCTTTGAATCAGCAGATAGAGGCAAAAAAATGGAATGACAAGTACGGTATTCAGCTTGAAGCCTGGGCCCCTTTTGGCGAGGGACGTGGTGGTCTTTTTGAAAATCCTGTGTTAAAAGAAATTGCTGTCGCACATGGAAAAACAACAGCCCAGATTATGCTCCGCTGGCACCTGCAGAGAGGAATTGTGGTTATTCCAAAATCAACCCACAAGGAACGCATGGCAGAAAACCTGAATGTCTTTGATTTTACCCTCACTGCCGAAGAGATGGCAAAAATTACTGCTCTCGATACTGCAACAAGTTCTTTCTTCAGTCATCAGGATCCTGCAATGGTGGAATGGTTCGTAAAAATGGTTGAAGAGAGGAAGAAGCAGCAGGATTCTTCAAAAGAAAAGAAGGCATGGTAGAAAAGCGAAGAAATCAATTATGATGTTCCCCGTGACTCAGATTCCAATGGCCGTTGTAGGAATTGTCATGAAGTTTTTCCAGATTGTAATTTCCGTTTCTGTTGGAATGGCGGCGGGATGTATTCCTCTGGTTGGATTTAACATTGGAGCGGGAAAAAAGGATCGTGCTGCAGAACTGTACAAACTGCTTCTGATTTTTGAAGCAATCCTTGGGGCTGTTGCCCTTGTAATTGTTGAATGTTTCCTTGGCACTTTAATCAAAATATTTGGTGCTGCAAACGAAAGCCCTGTATACACAGTCTTTGCAAAGCAGGCTTTCAGAACATATCTTTGCATGATGATTCTTGCAACTGTGAACAAGGGAAATTTCATTTATCTTCAGGCACTGGGAAAAGCCTTTACTTCTACAGCAATTTCCATGATTCGTGAAGTTGTATTCGGAGTGGGATTTGCAATCCTTCTGCCACAGATTGTAGTAGGGGCTTCAAAAATGAATCCTGTTCCTCATCAGATGGGACTGGATGGAGTTCTCTGGTCAATGCCAGTTTCAGATTTACTGACAGGAATCATCTCTGCTTTTGTGGTTGTGTATACTTTTAAGCAGTTGAAGAAATAAAAGTTATTTTACAGCAAGCTTGGAATATCACATTCCGTCAGGATAACCTGACGGAATATTTAAGTGCCATTGGAGCTGATATTACAGATTTCCCAAAGGAAAATTTCCCAGCTGCTGTTTTGAAGAATAATTCTATCAAAAACCTTGCCGAAAGAAAGCGCAGGCAAACCGTACAATATTCTGCCTAACCATATTTTTCGCCTGCAAAAAAATAATGCAGAATATAAAAAAGCGTGTTATCCTAAAAATATGCCGATGATTACTGCAAAAAAAGACCCTCATTGCGAACTTTATTTTATTTTTAGAAAAAGCGATGTGCTTATTAGCAATGATGGCGAATTACCAAACGAAGCGCTTTTGCAAAAGTGCTTTGAACAGAATGTTGCCCGCGACTGGTTCAGTGAACCGGAATATGCGTATATCGCGGTACTTTTGGAAGAAGATTGTGCAACGCCAGCTGGCTATAAATGGATTCGTTTACGCGACCTTTTCGCGCAGAATTTTCAATATGCGAAACAGTGTTCACGCGCGCTTGCCCTGCTTAACTGGCGGAAAAATACACGTTTTTGCGGTTGCTGCGGCGGTCCTTTAATTGACGACAAATATGAAACGGCGCGTTACTGCCAGCTTTGCGGAAATGTTATTTTTCCGCGCATTTCGCCGGCGGTAATTATGCTTGTGCACAAAGGTGAAAAAGTGCTTCTTGCCCGGCATTCCCAGCGCAACACCGATGTTTATACCTGTCTTGCCGGCTTTATTGAACACGGCGAAACTGTTGAAGAAGCTGCGGCACGTGAAGCAATGGAAGAAGTCGGCATAAAAATTACAAATATCCGGTATGAATCCAGCCAGCACTGGCCGTACCCAGACCAGCTGATGATTGCCCTGCACGCCGACTGGCAGAGCGGCGACATTAACTGCGACCCGGACGAAATTGACGACGCCCAGTGGTTTGACGTTAAAAACCTGCCGAATACGCCGAAAGCCGGCACGGTTGCCTACAACCTTATTCACAGTGCCCAATAAGCGGCGTTTTTATATTCAGCCTGAAAAAGCAAAAGCCTTCAAAGTGAATTGTCTTTGAAGGCTTTTTTGTTTTTTTCGGTTTATTGAATTTTTTAAGCCGCAGAAATATTTTTACATACCAAAAACCTTATAAAAAGCTTCGGCGGCGGCTATTTTTCTGCTGTATGTTCATGTTACGGAGCGGTTTTGTTTACGGTGCGCACAACCCTGAAACCGGTTAACTGGTTGCGGCCGTATACGTTAAGCGAAAGCCGGGCATTTACGCGCATATAGCTTGGAAAACTGTACCAGCTGCCGCCGCGGATTGAGCGGTAAGCTTCACCGACATTGTTTCCGCTGCCTTCCGCATCAGAATCTTCATCGCCGTAAAGTGCAAAAGCATCCCAGCACCATTCCCAAACGTTGCCGCTCATATCAACAAGCCCGGCTTCGTTGGCAAGGGTTAAACCTGCCGGGTGGGTTTTAGATTTTGCATTGTTAGAAAACCATGCGTAATTTTTTATCAGTTTTGAGCTTGCTTTTGATTCTTCAAGGTCTTGCCCGGCGAATTTTTTCTTCCAGCCCTGGGTATTTACGCCATTCTGGTCCAGGTCAACCGAAACCAGAGGACCGCTCATTGCCGCCCACATCCATTCCTGTTCCGTCGGCAGCCTGAACCCATTGGCATTTCTGTCCCATTCAACGGCAAGCCAGTCAAGGTCGTTGTTGATAGGTACATTGCCCCAGTCTGCCGGGTTTGTGCTGCCCTTAATCTTGTAAACAGGCTGAACGCCGTTAAGCATGCTTAATTTGTTGCAAAATACCAGAGCATCAAACCAGCTGACCATCTGTACCGGGTTTTCCATTTTTTCTTCTTCGGTAGAAAAAGTGCTGTAATTGTTGTCGCTAGGATCAACGCCCATAACCGTATAGTAAACGTTTCGTGTTATTTCAGTTGTGCTTACTTCCAAATCGTGGGGCACATTTTCAACTGAAGGGCTTTTGTCGCTGCGCATATATTTGCCTTTTGGAATAATTTTGGTGTTAAACTTAAACCATTTTGCAAAAAGCGTAATATCGCTGCTCAAATCCACTTTTACATGCACAGGCTCGTTAATTTCGTAAAGGCTGTCCATTGCATAAAGTGCCGAAAGATTTGAATTATTCGTTCTGCTGGGCGAAAAACCGCCGTTGCCTTCAAAAGGACTTATAACGCTTGAGGAATCTTTCATTTTGCGCGCAAACAAATCCTTGCTCTGCGCCTGTTCTGTTGCAAAAGCCGTTGCAATCGGGGTTTTAAAGCCCGAATCTGCGTACCAGCCGCCAAACGCCCAGCCTTCGCGCTGTGGAACAGGCAGCGAATTCTGCACGCTTTCAACTGTGTACTGGCGCAAATAAGTTGAAGGCATTTCGCCGCCGTTTGCCTGATACTGAATGCTGAAATAAACCGGCTGCCAGTTTGCATACAAGGTTGTATTGCCTTTCAGCGCATTCTTGCTGTTAAAAGCCTGAGTACAGTCCTTATCGTAAAACCAGCCGTCAAAATCGTAATAATCGCGGCTTGTTACCGGCAAATCACTTACAAAAGGCTTTTTGCTGCTTAAAGTAATATTTTCGCACTCTTCGCCGCCGGTGCTGTCAAAAGAAAGGGTACAGCTCCAGTCGGCATAAAAATCGCGGTTGCCTTCACTGCCCTGCTTAATAAAGGCAACATCCGCGTTCTGGCGTTCCGGGTCGGCGTACCAGCCGGCAAAATCCCAGCCTTCGCGGTACGGAACAGGCAGTAAAAAGTCTTCGGTTTCGCGGTTGTATAAAAATTTCTGGCTGTATTCGTTTAACGCAGAACCATACAAATGCATGGTAACTGTATAATCAACAGGCTTAAACTTTGCGTAAAGTTTTTTATCGCCAAAATTGCCCTTTTGCAGTTCATTAAAAGCCGGCGCATTTTTTTCAAAACCTTCGCTCCAGCCGGTAAAAACATAGCCTTTTTTGGTCAGTTCCGGCAGCTTTACGGATTTTTCTATATTATAGGAATAATCGTCAAACGCTTTCTTGCCGTTTTCGTCATAAAGGCTGATTTTGTAGTCAACCGGCTGCCAGCATGCCATGTAATTCAGGTTTTCTGCCGTATTAGGTTCAATGGCAAAATATTTTTTTACTTTTGCAGAACCGGCAAAGTTTTCTTTTACTTTGGAAGGACTGTCATTAAGCGCCCAGCCTATAAAATCGTAGCCGTTTTTTACAGGCAGCGGCAAAGCATATTCATCCGCGCTGATTGTATAATTTTTCAGCACATGGGTATTATCCAGATATTCGCCGCCGTTCAGATTGTACACAACTGAATATTCTTTAGGCATCCAGCGGGCGTATAAATCCAGCGCGCCGGTAGAACCGCTTGCAACTGCCGTAATCGGAATGGTATCGGTTTCGTCCAAAGCTTCGCTGGTCATAAACCAGCCGGTAAAATCGTAGCCGCGGCGGTAAGCGTTTGGCAAAGTGAAAAAATCTTCTATTGTATAGCTAGAAATTTTTGCAATCGCAGAATCTTCCAGATTGTTGTAAGAAATCTGGTACGAAACCGGCTGCCACAATGCGGTAAACTGAAGGTTACCTGTAGTTTTTGCCGCAATTGTTGTGCGTGCCTTTTTGGGCGAAGATTTTTCTACCCAGCCCATAAAATTGTAGCCGGTACGTTCGGCAAGCGGCAAATCGTAAGCCATACTGCTGATTGTATAATTCTGCAAAACTTCGTCTTCATTTTGCCCTATAAAATCGCCGCCGCCCAAATCGTATGTAAGCGAATATTCAACCGTTTGCCACGTAACCAGAATCGTTACATCGCGTTCGTTATTTTTTACAAAAGTAAAGTGCCTGCCGCCGCCTTCAAAAGCTTCGTCTGTTACGGCAAGTTCTTCAAACTGGTAACCGCGGTGCGGCGTTAAATTGATGTGAACCGTGTCATCGTCGTCTTTTTTAAGTTCAACCCAGCCGTGCAAATAGCTTGCCGGGTCTACATAAATGCCTGCAAGGGAATTTTCAAAAACCGCAAAAGCGTAAATATCGCCTTCGGGCATTAAAAATTCGCCGTTCTTTACAAGAATTTCCTTGCCGTTTACGCGCAGAACCAGACTTTTATCTTTATAAACCTTGCCCTCGTCGGCAACAATTTCTACATAAATAGTTTCACCGGCATAAGCCTGAGTTTTGCTGAAAACAAGCCTGCCGCCTTTTAAGTCGCCGTCAACATTCAGGCTGTACAAAACCGGTTCCGGTTCTTCGGCAACTTCTACAATTTCAACTGGCTGCGGCTGAGGTGTTTGTTTTGCCAGATGATTTTTGTAAAGCCACCAGCCCAAACCGCCGCCCAAAAGCAGCAAAAGCAAAAGAATAATGATAATTATTAAAAGACGCTTCTTTTTTTCTTCATCTTCCTTGTTTTCAGAAGTTTCAGAAGAAGCATCGGGCGAGATTTTTGTAATTTCTGTATTTTCTAATTCTTCGGTTTTTCTATTCATAGTTGAAAATTTACAAATTGAAGCCGTTCAAAAGCACCGGCACGATGAACTTTTCAGCGCGCCGCAAATACAGCGTGCAGCCCAAAAACACGTTCAGGGCGACACTATAAACTGAACTTTTGAACAGCTTTTAATATTCAGCGCATTTTCAGCGCAAAAGAAACTTAAAAGTTTGCCAGACCATCAAAATCGATAGTTGCAAAATAATCTTCAATAGTTTCGCGACGACGAATCTGTACAATTTCGCCGTTCGGTCTAAGCAAAAGCTCGCCGCAACGCATTTTTGCATTGTAGTTAAAGCCCATTGCCCTTCCGTGCGCACCGGCATCGTGAACAATAATCAAATCGCCCATATCAATTTTTGGCAAAGTACGCTGAACGGCAAATTTATCGCAGTTTTCGCACAAAGAACCTACAACGTCGTAAACTTCGGTTTGTGCCGGTTTGCCGCCGTTTGGGGAATCCGGTGTGCGGTCACATTCCTGCGGCTTGCCTGCAACAGAAACATGGTGGTAAGCGCCGTACATACCCGGGCGCATAAGGTCTGCCATAGAAGCGTCAACACCGATGTATTCGCGATAAATGTGCTTCTGGTGAATTGCTTTTGTTACCAGATAGCCGTACGGACCTGTAATCGGGCGGCCGCATTCCCAGCAGATTTTCATCGGGTCAAGACCGGCTGGAACCAGAATTGCGTCGTACTGCTTTCTGATGCGTTTTGCAACGTCGTCATAATCAACAGCAACCTGATCCGGTTTGTACGGTATGCCCAAGCCGCCGCCCAAATCGATTGATTCAATGCGGACGCCGAGTTTTTCCTTTAATTCAGCAGAAAGCTGAAACAAAATGCGGGCTGTTTCTTCAAAACTTTCAGGATTCAGTTCGTTTGAAGCAACCATTGCGTGCAAAGCAAAGCGCTTTACGCCTTTTTCCTTGCAGATTTTATAGGCTTCAAAAATCTGTTCGCGGGTTAAACCGTATTTGGCTTCTTCCGGCTTGCCGATAATTGCGTTTACGCCGCCGCTTTTTAATGAACCCGGATTGTAGCGGAAAGAAATTAAGTCCGGCAGTTTGCCCAAAGATTTTTCAACGTATTCAATGTGGGTAATGTCGTCAAGGTTCAGGATATTTCCGCGGTCAAAGGCGTACTGATATTCGCTTGCAGGGGTTTCATTGCTGGTAAACATTACGTTTTCGCCGCTGATTCCGGCTTTTTCGCTTAAAACCAGTTCAGGCAGGCTGGAACAGTCTGTTCCGCAGCCTTCTTCTGCAAGAATTTTTAAAATATATGGGTTAGGCAAAGCTTTCACGGCAAAATATTCTTTAAAAGAAGGGAAAATGCTGAATGCTTTTGTAAATTTACGAATATTTTTGCGGATTGCATCTTCGTCGTAAAGATAAAATGGTGTGCCGAACTTTTGTGCAGTTTGTTCAAGCTGGGCTTTTGTTAATGGGAAATATTTTTCGTTCATATAGGGTTTCTCCGTTTTAAAATATCGGCAAAAATGCCGAATTTGGGCACGCTGAACCAGCGCAAATTTACAAGGAAATTACATTAAAATACCGATCGCCGGTAAAACAAAAAAAGCTGCCAGAACTGACAGCTTTTTTTTCGAGTAAAGTATTTTTGGATTACAAAAAAGCCGTTTTATTAAAGGTTGTCAAAAAAACCTTTAGCTTTCAACAATTCTGCGTTGAGAATACCACCAAGAGCGGCACCGCGTTTTGTGTTGTGGCTTAATGCAACAAATTTTACGTCAAAAACATTGCATGGGCGAAGACGACCGATTACACATGCCATACCCTTTTCGGTTTCGCGGTCACGGCGCGGCTGCGGGCGGTTTTCTTCGTGGCGAACAACGATTGCGCGTTTTGGTGCACTTGGCAAGTCAAGTTCCTGCGGTACGCTGGAATAGCTTGTCCAGATTTTTTCAATTTCTTCCAGACTCGGTTTTTTGTCGTCCGGCAAATCGAATTCAAGTGAAACACAGGCTGTGTGACCGTCGATTACCGGTACGCGGGTACAGGTAGAAGAAACTTTTGGCAAAGTTGCGTTTTCAATTTTGCCGTCTTTTACAGTTCCCAAAATCTTAAGGCATTCTTTTTCAGTTTTTTCTTCTTCGCCGCCAATGTATGGCACAATGTTGTCAATCATGTCAAAGCTTGGCACGCCAGGATAACCTGCGCCAGAAGTTGCCTGCAAGGTGGTAACAATCATGCGTTTTACCGGGTAACCAGCCTGAATAAGTGCATGAAGCGGCATCATGTATGTCTGCAAAGAACAGTTTGGTTTTACGGCAATAAAACCTTTGTCCCAGCCGTGATGTTTTTTCTGTTCAGCAATTACATCCAGATGGCTGTAGTTAATTTCCGGCACAAGCATCGGAACGTCTTCTGTCCAGCGGTTTGCACTTGCGTTAGAAACTACAGGAATTCCTTCAGCGGCATAAGCTGCTTCAAGAGCTTTAATTTCATCTTTGCCCATTTCAAGTGCAGAAAAAACAAACTTACATTTGCCCAAAGCTTTTTTTTCGTCGTTTGCATCTTCTACAACAAGGTTTGCAACACCGGCAGGAATTTCTGCACCGATTAACCAGCGGCTGGAAACTGCATCTTTGTACAGTTTTCCGGCACTGCGAGGGCTTGCAGCTACGTAAGTAACTTCAAACCACGGGTGGTCTTCCAATAATTTAATGTAGCGCTGACCAACCATGCCGGTTGCGCCCAAAACGCCTACAGCAATTTTATTACTCATAATCTGCTCCTACAAATTACACTCTTCCAGTGCAGCTTCAATAATTTTTTTTGCGCTGTCGGTAACTTCTACCAAAGGCAAG
>JAKSTR010000094.1 GCA_024402495.1 Treponemataceae bacterium | reverse complement strand
TGAGCATGGTAAAGCGCAGTTTGGCGGTAATTAACACAGATTGAATATCAGGTAACATATATTCACCCTACTGATATTTTTAGGGCATCTCTAGCCGGAAGGTTTTGGAGGTGCCCTTGTTTTTCTTTTAAAAGCATTGGAGGAAAAATGCTTTCGGACGAGATTTTTGAAAAAGTAAACGCATTGTACGGCAATTTAAGCAGCCAGCAGAAAGACTGGTACGAAGCAACAGAATTCACCTGCCCGGACGGCTGCGGCTGCTGCTGCCACAATTTTGAGCCCGACCTTTTTGAAAGCGAAGCAATTTTTATGGCAAAGTGGCTGGTAGAAAATCAGAGGGAAACTGCAATGCAAATTGCAGAAGGCACTTATAAAAGCGGCTACAAAGGCAAAACCTGCATTTTTTATGCCGAAAATACAGATTTTCACTGTTCAATATACGGCGGGCGCCCGTTTATTTGCCGGCTGTTTGGTGCAAGCGCCGCAAAAGACAAAACCGGGCAAACCGTATGGCGTCCGTGCAAGTTTTACCCTGCCCCGGCGTTGCAGGCTCACAAGCCGCCGCTTGCCCATATTCAGTATACCAAAACCCAGACCGAAGCCCTTTTGGGCAAATGCCCGCCGGTAATGGCAGACATAATGGAACAGGCAGTTATGCTGATGCCCGAAAACACGGAAACCGCGCCTTTAAGAGAAATTTTACCGGCAACAGTACGGAAAATTCTTTTTGAAGAACAGCTGAAAAGCTTCAAATCGTGAAAAACGTAATAAAATTGGTTCAACTACTTGTATAAATCGGAACAAAAATATATATTAAGCCTAACAAGCAAAGACGCTTGGTTTAAAACGATACGCTTTTTGGGCGTGCTGGTTTAAACCAAGCGTTTTTTTTGTTTTAGCCTGTTGTGCAATTTGTGCGGGCTAAAAAAATTATTTTGAAACTTAAGGCGACAAAGATGTCGTCATAGAATGATGATCGTGATACAGGTCTGTTCTGTGATGAAATTTTTGCCGCCTTTTTTATTTGTTTTGCAAGGGGGCAAAATGAAAACTTTATACGAACCAAGCTTTGAACATGATGCCTGCGGTATTGGCGCGGTTGTCAGCATTGACGGTTTACAGACACACAAAATTGTAGACAATGCCTTGACCATTGTTGAAAAACTTGAACACCGCGCCGGTAAAGACGCAACCGGCGAAACTGGTGACGGTGTTGGTATTCTTGTTCAGATAGCGCATAAGTTTTTTAAAAAGGCTGCAAGCCAGATTGGTATTACTTTAGGTGATGAACGCGATTACGGCGTGGGAATGTTTTTCTTCCCGCAGGATAAGTTTGTAAGAAGTCAGGCAATGCGTATGCTTGAAACTTTGTCCGCAAAAGAAGGACTTAAGTTTTTGGGCTGGCGCGAAGTTCCTATAAATGAAGAAGTTCTTGGCAATACGGCACGTGACTGCATGCCTTCAATCTGGCAGTGCTTTATTGAACGCCCGGCTGATGTAGAAAAAGGCATCGCCTTTGACCGCAAGCTTTACGTCGTTCGCCGCCAGTTTGAACATTCAAGCTTTGATACCTACGTTTGTTCAATGAGCAGCCGCACAATCGTTTACAAAGGTATGTTCCTTGTAAAACAGCTCCGCACTTTCTATCTTGACCTTCAAAGTGAAGAATATGTTTCAAGCCTTGCGCTGGTTCACTCTCGCTTCAGTACAAACACACAGCCTAGCTGGAAACGTGCTCACCCTAACCGCTTTATTGCACACAACGGCGAAATCAACACAATCCGCGGCAACGTAGACCGTATGCTTGCACGCGAAGAAACAATCGCTTCGCCTGTTTTTGACGATGAAAAAATCCGCCAGATTCTGCCGGCTGTAGACGCAACCGGTTCAGACTCTGCAATGCTTGATAACACACTTGAATTCCTTGTAATGAACGGGATGCCGTTGCCGCTTGCCGTAATGATTTGTATTCCTGAACCGTGGAAACACGATGACAGCATGGACGCACGCAAAAAGGATTTTTACCATTATTGGGCAACAATGATGGAACCTTGGGACGGTCCTGCTGCAATTCTGTTCAGCGACGGTGATGTTGTTGGTGCAACCCTTGACCGCAACGGTTTGCGCCCAAGCCGCTATTACATTACAAAAGACAACACTCTTATCCTTTCAAGTGAAGTCGGCGTTCTCGACATTCCGGAAAGCCAGATTGTAAAAAAATCGCGCCTTATGCCGGGTCGCATTCTTCTGGTAGACACAAAGCAGAAAAAACTTATTTCTGACTTTGATGCAAAGAAAGAATATTCAGGCGCAAATCCTTACGGCGAATGGCTCAGCATGAACCTTAAGCATCTTGGTGACCTTAAGATTCCGAACAAAAAAATTCCTGTATATTCTCAGGAAGAACGCGACATTATGTACCGCGCTTTTGGCTGGAACTACGAAGATGTAAACGAAATGATTTTGCCGCTTGCCCAGAACGGTATTGAACCTACCGGCGCAATGGGTGTTGATACACCGCTTGCCGTAATGAGCGACAAACATCCGAATCTTTTTTCTTATTTTAAGCAGCTTTTTGCACAGGTTACAAACCCGCCGATTGACAGTTTGCGCGAAAAAATTGTTACCGATACAACCGTTTACGTTGGTTCGGACGGAAACCTTTTGCAGCCGCAGAGCAAAAACTGTACGGTTCTTGAAATCAACAACCCGATTTTGACCGGCGTTGACATGATGAAAATTAAGGCGCTCAATACGCCGGGCTTGAAAACTTCTGTAGTTTCGCTTCTGTACTACAAAAACACTTCGCTTAAAGAAGCCCTTAACAATGTTTTTGTTGCAATTGAACGCGAATACAGAGAAGGTTCAAACATCATCGTATTAAGCGACCGCGGTGTTGACGAAAACCACGTAGCAATTCCTTCTCTTCTGGCTGTAAGCGGCGTAGAACAGTACCTTATCCGCACCAAAAAACGCACCGCAATTTCAATCATTCTTGAAAGTGCCGAAGTGCGCAACGTGCACCAGAGTGCAATGCTTTTGGGCTACGGTGCGCGTGCCATTAACCCGTATCTTGCCCACGAATGTATTGCGGAACTTATTGACCAGAAGCTTCTGGACAAGGATTACCACACTGCAATTGACGACTACAATAAGGGAATTATTGGCGGAATTGTTAAGATTGCCGCAAAAATGGGTATTTCTACAATTCAGTCTTACCAGTCGGCACAGATTTTTGAAGCCGTTGGTATAGCAAAAGAAGTTATCGATGAATATTTTACAAATACCGTAAGCCGTGTTGGCGGTATCACCCTAAAGGAAATTGCGGAAGACGTTAACTTTCACCATAACAAGGCATTTGACCCGCTTGGCCTTACAGTTAACACTCACCTCGATTCTGTTGGCGTGCACAAATACCGCCGCGGTCCAACTTGCGAAGACCACCTTTACAGCCCGGAAATTATCATTTCCTTGCAGGAAGCTACAAAAACCGGCAGCTACGAAAAGTTTAAGGAATATACTTCGCTTGTTGACGACAACAACCACCCGCATACTTTGCGCGCAATGCTTAAATTCAAGTTTGAAAACGGAAAGGAAATACCGATTGACGACGTTGAAAGCGTTGACGAAATTGTTAAAAGATTTAAAACCGGTGCAATGTCTTACGGTTCAATCAGCCAGGAAGCCCACGAATGCATGGCGCTTGCAATGAACCATCTGCACGGAAAATCTAACAGCGGCGAAGGCGGCGAAAAGCCGGAGCGCCTTGGAACAAATAAAAACTCTGCAATCAAGCAGGTTGCTTCTGGCCGTTTCGGCGTTACGGAAGAATACCTTCTCAGCGCAAAAGAAATTCAGATTAAGATGGCGCAGGGTGCAAAACCGGGCGAAGGCGGACACCTGCCTGGTAAAAAAGTTTACCCGTGGATTGCAAAAACGAGATATGCAACTCCGGGCGTATCTTTAATTTCGCCGCCACCGCACCACGATATTTATTCAATTGAAGATTTGGCGCAGCTGATTTACGACCTTAAAAATGCAAACCGCGCCGCCCGCATTTCTGTAAAGCTTGTTTCAGAAGCCGGCGTTGGTACAATTGCAGCCGGCGTTGCAAAAGCCGGTGCGCAGGTTATCTTAATTTCTGGTCACGACGGCGGAACCGGTGCGGCTCCTTTAAGCTCAATCCACAATGCCGGCTTGCCGTGGGAACTTGGTCTTGCAGAAACACACCAGACCCTGATTCAGAACGGACTTCGCAGCCGCGTAGTAATTGAAACCGACGGTAAACTGATGAGCGGACGCGACGTTGCAATCGCCTGTTTGCTTGGTGCAGAAGAATTCGGTTTTGCAACAGCACCGCTTATTACAATGGGCTGTGCAATGATGCGCGTCTGCAACCTCGATACCTGTCCGTTTGGTGTTGCAACCCAGAACAGCGAACTGCGCAAAAGATTTACCGGCAAACCTGAATATGTTGAAAACTTTATGAAGTTCATCGCACAGGAATTGCGCGAAATCATGGCAAAATTCGGCTTCCATTCTGTAGAAGAAATGTGCGGACACACCGAACTGCTTGGTCTTAAAGAAAAAGGCGCATTTGAAAGGGCAAATCTTGTAGACATGAGCCGTGTTCTTGCCGGCGGTGAAAACCCTGAACATTTTGTTCCGGCAGACGTATTCAATTTTGAACTTGAAAAGACAGTTGACGAAAAGATTCTTCTTAAGGAATTTGCAAAAGTTAAGAAGAACGGAAAAGGCAGCTTTGAAGTTAAGGTCAGCTCAACAGACAGAACTGTCGGTACAATCCTCGGTTCTGAAATTCAGAAAACTTTCGGCAATACCCTTGAAGAAGACAGCTTCACCGTAAACGCTTTCGGCGGCGGCGGTCAGAGTTTTGGTGCATTTATACCGAAAGGTCTTACAATGCGTCTTACCGGCGATGCAAACGATGGTCTTGGCAAAGGCTTGAGCGGCGGTAAAATTGTTCTTAAATGTCCTTCAGATGCCGCATACAAGGCTGAAGAAAACATCATTACCGGTAACGTTACCTGTTTTGGTGCTACAAGCGGTCAGGCATTTATTAACGGTATCGCCGGTGAACGTTTCTGCGTTCGCAACAGTGGTGCAACGGTTGTTGCCGAAGGCTGCGGCGACCACGGTCTTGAATACATGACCGGCGGAACTGCGGTAATCCTCGGTTCAACTGGCCGTAACCTTGCAGCCGGTATGTCTGGCGGCGTTGCCTATGTTCTTGACGTTAACCACGACCTTTACCAGCGCCTTAACAAGGAACTTGTTTCAATGAGCGAACTTTCTGAACAGCACGATATTGATGTTGTAAAAGACCTTGTTGAAAAGCACGTTAAGGAAACTGGAAGCGCCATCGGAAAGAAAATCCTTTCTGACTGGGAAACAAGCGTAAAGAACTTTAAGAAAATCATTCCGAATGATTATGCAAAGATTTTGAAGCTTATCGCAGAAGAAAAATCTAGCGGTATTGAACACGAAGAAGCTGTTTTGAACGCATTCAAGAAATTTACAGCTTAAAACCTGCATTTTTCATGCTGCGGAATTGAATTTTTCTCTTTTCCGCAGTCTGGTTTGATTTACTAAAATATGCGCCGCCCGTGGCGCTGTGATGGAGATAATATTTATGGGACTTTCTAATGGTTTTATGAAATATACACGCGTAGAAAACGACTGGATTAAGCCGGAACTGCGCTTACAGAATTTTGAAGAAATGCACACTTATCTTGACGACGAGGAACGCCGCAAGCAGGCTTCGCGCTGCATGAACTGCGGTGTACCGATGTGTCAGAGTGCAATTAAACTTGCCGGCATGGTAACAGGCTGCCCTCTTCACAACTTTATTCCCGAATGGAACGACGCCCTTTATAAAGGTCAGTACGATATGGCAGCCTGGCGTCTTTTAAAAACTTCAAGCTTCCCTGAATTTACCGGCCGCGTTTGTCCGGCTCTTTGCGAAAAAGCCTGTAACTGTATCAGCATGGAAAAAGATTACAGCGACGGCAAAGACATTAAAGACCCGGTTTCCATTCACGACAACGAACTTTACATTATTGAAAAAGCTTTTGAATCAGGCTACATGAAGCCGCAGGTTCCGAAAGTAAGAAGCGGCAAAAAAATCGCTGTTGTAGGTTCCGGTCCTGCCGGGCTTGCCGTTGCCGATCTTTTGAACCGCCGCGGTCACACCGTTACCGTTTTTGAACGCGAAGACAGAATCGGCGGACTTTTGATGTACGGCATTCCGAACATGAAGCTGGACAAAAAAATCATTGACCGCCGCGTTGATTTGATGAAAGCCGAAGGCGTTACATTCGTAACAAACGCAGATGTCGGCAATAATACTGATGCAAAAAAACTTCTTGAAGAATTTGATGCTGTTGCGCTGTGCTGCGGTGCAAAAAAAGCCCGTACTTTAAATGTTGCAGGCGAAGATGCAAAAGGCATTTATCCGGCAGTTGATTTTTTGAAAAATGTAACAAAATCGGTATTGAGCTGCGGTGCAAATGGCGAAGCCGCCATTGCAGACATTGCTGCTGCCCTTGATAAAACCAGCACAGACCTTAATCCGGCTGGCAAGCACGTAATTGTGGTTGGCGGCGGCGATACCGGCAACGACTGTACAGGTACCTGTATGCGTCTTGGCGCAGCTTCACTTACCGCTTTGGAAATGATGCCGCAGCCGCCGGTAGAAAGAGCAGCAAACAACCCGTGGCCGCAGTGGCCGAAGGTTCTTAAAACCGATTATGGTCAGCAGGAAGTAATTTCTAAAACCGGCAGCGACCCGCGCGTTTATAAAACCACAATCAAAGAAATCTTCCAGAAAGACGGTCTCATTACCGGCGTAAAAACCGTTCAGGTAGAATTCCGCATGGTAGACGGTCAGCGCAAGCTTTGCGAAATTGAAGGCACAGAAAAAGACCTGCCTTGCGATCTTTTGCTTATTGCCGCAGGTTTCTTGGGTGCAGAAGATTACACGCCAAAAGCTTTTGGTACGGCAATGACACCGCGCGGCGTAGTTGCAACCGAAAAAGGCCCTGAAGCTTATGCAACGAATGTTGAAAAAGTTTTCGTTGCCGGCGATATGCACCGCGGTCAGTCGCTGGTAGTTTGGGCAATTGCAGAAGGCCGCCAGTGCGCCCGTGAAATTGACCAGTATCTTATGGGATACACAAACTTATAAAATTGAACAGGTTTGGTATCGGGTTTCTCTATGCCAAAAAATGCTGTATTCGGCAGGAAACCTGATATTGAACCTGTTTATATTTATATAGAAGAAACTGGAAAAAAGCCCGAAACTGAAGTGCGTTTCTGCAATAAAAAAGCTGTTCCGGGCTTTTTGCTTTTTTGCAGATAATGCAAACTGCAATATTTTTCGTTTTTGCGGATTTATAGAAAGGCATAAAAAAACACTTAAAAGATTTTTCTTTTAAGTGTTTTTTTTGTCTCAATCGACGCTTCAAAATAAAGTGCGCGTTTTATTTTTCAACTGGCGTAACTGTAAAAAGCTAAAAGCCTTAGTTTATTTTTACTTCGCCTGTGGCACTTACAGAACTTGACGGAATGCGTGCCAGAAGCTTTGTAAGTTCGTGGCGTTCAATCAGCTCAATCGGGCGGCCGTCAATAAAGCGGCGCGCTTCATCCGAAAAAGTACCGGCAGAAAAACAAATGCCCCTGCCCGCCTTTGTATCGCGAATTTTGGTATGAAAATCGCGCAAATACAGTTCGCCAACCGAACTTGAAGTGCGGTAAAAACGGAAAATTACAATATCTTCCCAGCTTGGCGTGTTAATTTCGGCAATTGCTTCCGTATTTTCGGAAGTAGAAATAAGGTCAATAATACGCGCCCGGGTATTCGGGTAATAATTCAGCACGATTTGCTTGCAAAGCGTTACAAAATCGCTGTTTGTTGCCATCAGATAAGTTTGCAGGTTCTTGTTCTGGTTCAATTCAGAAAACTGGGCAACAAGGCTGGAAACGTCTTTGTAAGTTGGCGCCTGTACCTGAACTTCCTTAAGCAGCTTCAGCGCATCGCTGATATTCTGCATTTTTATAAGAACCTGCGCCATTCTGTATTTCATTTCAACCGCAATTTCTGCATTCAAATCCTGATGGCGCAAGCCGATTTCAAAATCCTGCAGGGCGCGTTCCGGGCTGTTGATGTTGCTGTGCAAAATGCCAGCCTGAAGGCAGGACTGCGGACCGTATTCCGGATCCGGGCGCAGGTGGCAGAAAATTTTCAGCGCGCGTTCAATTGAATTGGTTTCTGCCAGGGCAAAAGCCATGTTAAAAAGACATTCTTTGTCTTCCGGGTTGTCGTCCAGCGAACGCTTCAAATAAGGCAGGGCTTCGCGCGATTTGTGGGTTTTTGAATAGCAGATGCCAAGCAGGCGGAAAGCTGCAATGTCGTCCGGTTTGGTAATGATTGCTTTTTTGAAAAGCGGAATGGCTTTGTCAAAAACGCCGTTCTGGTAAAAAGCTTTTCCCAGATAATAGTTTACGTCCGGGTTGTTCTGGTCTGCGGCTCTTGCAAGGGAAAGTCCTTTAAAAGCGTCTGCCGGCGAATTAAGCTGCAATGCGCAGATGCCCTGACGCAAACCTGTGGTTAAAGTATCAATTTCCGGATGAGCCGGAATGATGTCAAGCATTAAATTGTAAAGAGGAAAAGCTTTTGCCCACTGGTGTTCCGTAAAATAAATGTTTGCCAGCGTGTTGAGCGCGTGCGGGTTATGCGGATCCTGAGCAAGTTTTCGGTTTGCTTCGCGCATAAGGGTGGCGCGGTCTTTTGTGTTTTCCGGTTTTTTTAATTTATCTTTATTTGCTAAAAGGTAGGAAACGGCAAGCACGCCGATGCCTAAAACTAAAATGGCAATAATAATGGGAAATAAAACGTCCATAAATACCATTATATATGTAAAGAATTTAGAGGTCAAGAAAGGTTTTGTGTCGGTTCTTTGCGTTGACAAGATGGGATTTGCATAATAATCTATAAATTGTACCACTATGAGCAAAGATATAATTGGTTTAAAACAGGCAGACGGATCATTTTATCCTATTCTTAAACGCGGAACCCCTTCTAAAAAGCGGCTGCAGGTTACAACTTCAAAAGATAATCAGACCACAGTACAAATAAATTTGTATTGCGCCAGTGACAATTCTTTTTCAGATGCTGAATTTCTGGACACGCTGAAAATCGACGGACTTGTTCCGCATGAAAAGAAAAATCATCAGATTGATTTGATTTTGAGCCTTGACGAAAATGACAATCTTTCTGCCGACTTGAATGATAAGGAAAGCGGCAAAACCGCACAAAAACCAGTAAATTTTGCTCCAGTTACCAGACAGGTACCAAAAGATATTTCCAGCGAAATTGCCGCCTTTAACGAAAAGAATCTTGAAAAAGGCGATTTTGATCCGTTATCGGCTGTTGCGCAGACTGCCGCCGCTGCCGGCGTTGCTTTTTCCGGAATGCCGAACACTGATTACGCCACAGGTTTTGCTAACGACCCTCTTTTTGCCGGTGAAACCAAAATTGAAAATAA
>JAKSTR010000093.1 GCA_024402495.1 Treponemataceae bacterium | reverse complement strand
AAAACAAATTCAATTTTGTAGAAGGTGAAAATGATAACGATACGCAGGGCAAAAATTGAAGATTTGCCGGCTTTAACAGACATTTATAATTACGAAGTTTTGAACGGTACGGCAACATTTGACATTACGCCCAAAACTGTAGAAGAACGCCTGCCGTGGTTTAACGAACATTCCGGCGATGTTTGTCCGCTTTTTGTTGCCGTTAACGAAAATCAGACTGTCGCAGGTTATGTAAGCCTTTCGCCTTACCGTTCCAAAGATGCGTATAAAACTACCGCAGAACTTTCGGTTTATGTTGACAAAGATTTCAGGCAGCAGGGTATTGGCTGCAAGATGATGGATTTTATAATTGATTACGCCAGAAAGCAGGGCAGCCTGCATAATATTATCAGCGTTATCAGCGGCGAAAATGCAGCAAGCAAAAAAATGCACGACAAATTCGGCTTTGTGCTGTGCGGCGTTATACCGGACGTTGCCCAAAAGTTTGACCGCTATTTAAGCATTGCAAACTACGTGCTTTTGATTTGATTTGCAGCCTTTTTCTTCCGTTATATAAGTTTTGCCATTCTGAAAAATTAAAAGCACCGCAGCACAGCTCGTCATGCTGAACTTTCATAAAGAGGGGCACAATTTGTCATGCTGAACTTGTTTCAGCATCTGCCATGGATTCCGAAACAAGTTCGGAATGACAGAATTAATCGTATTTTGATGGCGTTTTTGCATATAATTTGCTGTTTGTAAAATTGTTTAATTGTGGTTAATTATTTCTACGTTCAGGCACTGGTTTGGGCGCGGAATTTCTTTGCCGGAAATCAGGTCGAAAAGCATGCCGGCGGCGGTTTTGCCAAGATTTTCCAGCGGCTGGCGTGCAGAAATTATTTTGCAGTTCAGATAATCGTAAATGTGGCTGTCGTCAAAGGCGGCAAATATAAAGTTTTTGGTATCGCCTTTTACGGTTTTTACTGCATCCAGAACTTCCAGCACAAATTCTTCGCCGGCGGTTAAAAAAAGCGCGTCTATCTGCGGATTTTCTTCTATTAAATTGCAGGTTTTCTTATAAATTTCTTTTGCTTCGTACTGGCAGTTTACGGTTCTGCCTGCGTCTAAATTTTCTTCGCCCATAGCCTGAACAAAACCGTTTAAGCGCTGCCGGGTGTAATCGTATTCAATTGGACCGGTAATGCAGCCTATGTTTTTTTTGTTTTGCGCAATAAGGCTTTTTGTAAGTTTATACGCGCCCTGCACGTTGTCTACGTCTACCGAATAATGTTCCAGAAGCCGGTTTCTGCCAAGAAAAACGAATGGCAGTTCTTCCTGCAAAACTGAAATTATTTCTTTTGTGTTAATCTGTTCTGCACCGATGATTAAGCCGTCTATGCTGTGCTGGCGCAGAATGCGTTCCAGCGTGCTCACCGGCAGGTCGGTTTCTCCCTGGGTAGAAATTACGCTTAGAGAATTGCCGCGCCTGTTTGCCTCGTCTGCAATGGAACTGATGATGCCAGCCCAATACTGACCTGAAAGCGTAAAAACTGAACGGTGCGGCAATATCAAGCCGATTGAACCGCTTTTGTTTTGTGCCAAAGCCCGCGCAGAGGCGTTCGGCTGAAAATTGACTTCCTGAATGATTTTTAAGATGCGCCGCCGGTTTTCTTCGCTTACGCCTTTCTGTCCGTTTATTGCTTTGGAAACCGTGCTTTTTGCCACGTGCGCCATGTCGGCAATTTCGTTGATTGTCAATTTCATGGGGTAAATATACAAAAAATGCTGAATTTGTAAAAGTGCCGGCATTTTTATTCGTGCGGAGGGTTTAATACCCCGACGCTTGCGGCGAGGTTGTTGATTGATAAAGTCCGTCTTTTTATGCATTTGCGGAAAACGAACAAAACCTTTCTGCAACCTTAATTTTTCTTTAAAAGGTTCTTAAACCGGGCATAAAACATTCCCGGTACGTTACTTTCATGGCAAAATTGCTTTAAAATGCTGGCAGGGGCTTAAATGTATTCTGTTCTTATTGTTGACGACGAAAACGAAGTTATTGATTTTCTTTCAATGTATCTGGAAAAGGAAGGCTTTTCTGTAACCGGCACTAGCGACGGTGCGTCGGCTTTATCTGCTCTTTCCGTAAAAAGTTACGACTGCATTCTTCTTGACGTAATGCTTCCGCAAATGAACGGCTTTCAGGTGTTGAAGAAACTGAGGGAAATCAGTCAGGTTCCGGTAATTATGATTTCTGCACGTGTAACTGCTGCGGACAAAATACTTGGACTTGATTTGGGAGGCGATGATTACATAACGAAACCCTTTGACCCGCTGGAAGTTGTTGCCCGCGTAAAGTCCAACATAAGGCGTTACAGGCATACAGCCCGTAACGAAAGCATTGCGGCAGAATCTTCCGCAAATGCCCATATAGTTAAAGCAGGTCCTTATAAACTGGATTTAGAAAAATGCCAGTTTAAAATAGAAGAAAAAACGGTAGACATTACTTCTACGGAATTTCAGCTTTTAAAGCTTTTTTTAACTTCGCCTAACAGGGTTTTTACAAAACAGCAGCTTATGGAAGCGGCATGGCCTGAACAGAATTATGTGGAAGACAACAGTATTATGGTTGCCCTTAGCAAGCTTAGAACAAAAATGAACGAAAACTATTCAATAAAGAACATTCGCGGACTGGGCTACCGGCTGGAGATTAAAAATGATTGAAATTTTCATGCCTAGGAAACTTAAATTTCAGGTACTGCTGTTTATGACCTTCAATGTAATTCTGTGGTTCGTCATTTCGGATTCTGCAATGGGAATACTTGACGTGCTTGAAGCCAGAAACATTTACAGCATGACCAAAAAAAGTTACTCGCTTTTCATACTTTTTCAGGCACTTCTGTATGTACTTGTAAACATTCCCTTTGTTTTTTTTCTTATAAATCACATCGATAAGCCGGTGCAGAAAATTCTTAAAGTTTTGAACCGCATAAAGGAAGAAGATTTTTCTGAACAGATTGAATTCTGCGCAACGAACGAATTTGATGAAATTAAAAATTCAATAAACGTAATGTCGCAGGAACTTGAAAAATCAATAAGGCTTAGAGAAGAAATAGAAAACCAGAGGATTATGCTGTTTGCCAATATGGCGCACGACCTTAAAACGCCAATTACTTCAATACAGGGGTATTCGCAGGCACTTGCAGACGGCATTGTTACCGGCGAAGAAAAAGCCGGAGAGTACATAAAGACCATTTATGCAAAGTCGCAAAGCATGAACGACCTGATAGAACGCATGTTTGAATATGTAAAGCTGGACAGCAGGGAAAATATTCTGCATTTTGAAAAAACAAATCTGGCTGAATTATTGCGGAACTGCATAGCTTCTTCATATTCTGAATTTGAAGAAAAGCACATAGAACTGGAAATTCAAATACCTGATGAATGCGTATTAAGGGAAGTGGACAGCGTTGAAATAAAAAGGGTTTTTACCAACCTGCTGAACAACGTACTGGCTCATAATGATGGCGGCATAAGGTGTCTGGTAAAAATGGAAAAGGACGGTTCGGTTATTGTTGCAGATTCCGGAGACCGCATTCCTGAGCAGGTAGAAAGCCAGCTGTTCCTTCCTTTTGTTAAAGGCGATGATTCCCGTAAATCCGGCAAAGGAAGCGGTCTGGGGCTTTCCCTTTCGCAAAAAATAATGGAACGGCACAGCGGAAAGATTTCCTACATAAAAAATTACATGGAATACACAAAAGCCTTTTACGTAAAATTTTAAGGTTGCAGAAAGGTTGCAATAAGGAACGGATAAACCGGCTGTTCTATCATTAGTTCATGCAAAAGACCGCCGTAAAATTTTTATATTTGTCTGCCATTTTTCTTCTGTTGCCTTACTTAAAAATAACAGCCCAAACACAGCCCGTTTCGCTGGAACGTGCCGTAAGCCTGGCACTGGAAAACAATGCAGAACTTAAAAGACAGGCAATCATTCTGCAAGCCAGCGAAAGGGCTGCAAAATATTCCTGGAATACTGCCATTCCGAATGTTTCTGTGTCTGCGGCAGATACTTACAGCGCAGACAAAACCCAAAAACTGAACGAAGTTTCCTTAAGTGGAAATGCCAGCCTGAATATCAGGGCTGATATTTTCGGTTCGATGAATAAAAGCAGAATTAACCATGAAGTAGAAAAACTTAACTACAGCCAGCTTTGCGCCCAGATTAAATCCAGAGTGGTGAATTCGTATCTTGAAATAATCAGTTTTCAGCAGGAAATAGCTTACCGCACTGAAGCGCTGAAAAATACCAGAGCACTGTACGAAGAAAATGCTGATAAATACAGGAAAGGCTTTATAAGCGAAAACGAATGTTTAATTTCCAAAATTGCCTGTGAAAAACAGAAAGTTGAACTGAACGGCAAGAAACAGGAATTGAAAACCCTTGTTCACGAATTTTGCGGATTAACGGGGATTCAGTTTACTGATGAAGTTGTTTTTTCAACCAGTCTGGACTCAATTTATGGCGAGGTTCTTCGCATTACCGGCGATTCTTACGCTGACAGAATAAACGCCTGCATCAAAAACAAAACTTATCCTTCCGCCGTTCTGCTTAATTTGCAGAAAGAATCCGCCGTTGCAGAACTTAAAACAAAAAAAATTGCCGTATGGAGCCCGTCTCTGGACGTTTCGTATACAACCGGCCCCTTGTTTGACGAACGCAAATATACCAGCACCGTTACTGCTGGCGTCAACTTGTCGCTGGATTCGTTTTTGGGCTGTTCTGCGGCAAGACAGGAAGTACGCAATGCAGAAGATTCTGTAAGGGATCTGGAAATTCAGATACAGAGCCGGGAAAAAGAAACGGCAAGCCGTGTTGGCATTTTGCTGCTGGAACTGGCAGACAAAAAGGAAACTGCTGAAGCCTACGAATCTTTCGTTAAAATAACAAAACAGAATTATCAGCTTTGCAAAAAACAGTACAATTCCGGCATGCTGGATTTTCAGGCTGTAAAAACCGCTTCTACCGAATTGCTCGATTCCCAGATTGACTATGCCGGCATGATTGCTGGTGTAGTAAAAACTTTTATGGAGATTCAGGAAACTGCCGGACTTGATTTTACGGTATATGGCGAACCATGACGGCTGCGTTTTTTTTATTCGTGCGGAGGTTTTTATACCCGGCTGCAACCACTTATTAAGAACGACATACTCCGGCGCTTGCGGCGGGGTTGCTGATTTAAAGGGAAAGAGATATGAAAAAGATTTTTTTATTAAGCCTTATGGCTGTTCTTCTTACAGCCTGTACTACAAACGAAGAACCGGAAGAACCCATGCCGAAAGAAAAAACGGTATCTTCCGTAATGGCAGAAACGGCAGAAGAACAGACTTTGTATGAAACCTGTTCTGCAAACGGCAATATCCGAGTAGCCGGCTCCATAGAAGTTTTCCCCGTGCTAACCGGCAGGGTGGTAAGCAGCCCGGTAAAAATGGGGCAGCCCTTAAAAAAAGGAGACGTAATTGCCGTAATAGACCCTTCCATAAACGGTTCAAATTATGCCCTTCATAAAATCCTTTCACCAGTTGAAGGAAATCTTTTAAGCATTCCCGTTCAGCCGGGAACAATTGCCTCGCCGGAAAACAGAATTGCCGTTGTGGGCAATCTGTCAGAGCTTCAGATAGTTGCCTGCATCCCGGAACGTTTTTATTCATACCTTTATGCAGGAATGAATGCCGATGTTTCTGTTGAAGCCTACGCAAACGAAACTTTTGCCGCAACGGTAAAAGAAATTTCGCCGCTTATTGATGAAAACTCAAGAACTACGGAAATAATTCTTACTTTAAACCAGAAAAATACAAAACTTTGTGCCGGAATGTTTGCCGACATAACCCTGTATCTAAAATCCTATCCCGGTGTGCTGTCTGTTCCTTCCGGCTGCATTTCCGTCCGCGGTTCGGAAACCTTTGTGTATACGGTAAAAAACGGGCAGGCACAGCTTACGGGCATAACGCCGGGCACTGTTATAAACGGCAGAACCATTGTAACCGGCGGCATTAATGCAGGAGATTTGGTAATTACGGAAGGATTTGAAACCTTAACGGAAGGCGAAAAGGTAAATGTAATTGCAGACGGAAAAAAGGACAAATTATGAATATCACGAAAAACACTGTTAGTAATCCTGTTCTTGTTCTCATTGTATTTTCTATGATTGCCCTGCTGGGGCTGGCAGTAATTAAGGACATAGAAATAAATTTAATGCCGGACATAAAGCAGCCTTTTTTGATGGTTTCCGCTGCTTACAGTAATGCAGGGCCTGAAACAGTAGAAAGTTCTGTTACCCAGATAATAGAAGAAGCACTGGTTACCGTAAACAATCTGAAAAAAATAACTTCAACTTCTTCAGAAGGTTCCTGTGAAATCTGGCTTGAGTTCAGTTACGGAACAAATCTGGATGCAGTGGCAAATCAAGTCAGGGATGCTCTGGATGAAATAAAAGACCAGTTCCCTTCAGGAATGAAATCGCCTGCAATCTACAAAATGAGCATGAATGAATCTGCCCTTATGGACATTGTCGTTTTGGGCAACCGTTCCGAAAGTGAATTGAAATATATTGCGGAAAAAAAGATTAAGCGCCAGCTTTTGCAGGCAAACGGCGTAGCACAGGCAAGTGTTTTTGGCGGCAAAATTCCTGCCGTGCGCGTTGATTTAAGCCAGAACCGGCTTAGCGCCTTTGGTCTTACCGTAAGCGAGGTAGCCGGAAAACTGGCACAGGAAAACATGGATTTTGGCGCAGGCAAAATAACGGAAAATACCACCAATTACGTTTTGCGCACCAAAGGCACCTATAAAACCGTTGAAGAAATAGCAGGAACAATAATTGCCCAGAGAAACGGCTGCAATATCCGGCTTGATGATATTGGTAAAGTTTACATGGGTTTTGAAAATTCTATAGACGAAGTTTTTATAAATGGTCAGTCTGGCGTTTACATTTCCATAAAAAAGCAGTCCGGGGCAAATGCAGTAAAAGTTGCAGGCAATGTTTACGAAAAACTTGAAGAAATAAAGGAAACTTTACCTTCCGATGTAGAACTGAAGCTTATTTCTGATGAATCAGAATCCATACGTGATGCACTTAATACCCTTTACGAAAGCGCATGGCAGGGCATTCTTCTGGCAGTCCTTATTCTGTTTGTTTTCCTTAAGAATTTTAAAAGCACCTTTATTGTTGGCATAAGCATACCCGTTTCTATCGTTATGACGCTGCTTTTAATGCACACAATGCACATAACCTTAAACTTAATGACCCTTACAGGCCTTATTCTTGGCATAGGCATGGTTGTCGACGCTTCCATAGTTATGATTGACAACATTTATTCTTACCGTATGCGCGGTACAAAGGCAAAGGTTTCTGCCGTACTTGGAACTCAGGAAATGATTTCATCCGTAATTTCCGGAAACCTTACCACAATCGTAGTATTCGTTCCTTTCCTGATTTTTATGAACAGCCTGGAATGGATTGGACTTATGGCAAAAGACCTGATTTATACGATTGTAAGTGCAATTATTTCTTCCCTGTTTGTGGCAATTTTCCTTGTGCCGGTGCTTGCCGGTGTATGCCTGCCCTTAAGCAACCCCAAGGAAAAACCAGTAAGAAACAGGCTTTTGATTTTTCTGTACGGGATTTTTGACATTGTTTTTGAAGGAATAAAAAAAGCATATCTGGCAGTTTTAAAACTTGCATTGCGCCACAAGGTTATAACGCTTGCCGCCGCCATTGCCATGCTTTTGGGCAGTTTGGGGCTGATTGGCATGATAAACATTGAAGGCTTTCCTGAATCGGAAGGGCAGGCCGTTACTTTAAATGTAACTTTACCGGCAGGAACTTCACTGGAAAAAACAAGAAAAATTGTACGCGCCTTTGAACGGTATGCAATGGAAGAAGTTTCCGGCTATACGACAATTTTTTCCAGCGTCGGTTCTTCCGACGGTGAAGAAATGATGATGGCTACCAACTGCGGAAGCATTTCGGTATTTTTGCCCCCTGCAAGCAGGCAGCAGGATACTCCATCTTCCGTAAAGGCAAAGCTTTTAAGTCATTTTGACGAATTCCCCGGTGCGCAGCTGGTATTTGCCAGCGACAGCATGGAAAACTTTTCCGGGGCTGATGTTGACATCTGCATAAAAGGGCCGGATTTGGCAATGGTAAGGGAAGCTGCAAATTCAATTATTGCCGTTCTTCAGGACAGTCCGGACTTGATGAACGTAAAAATGGACTTGAAAACAGGTCTTCCGCAGATAGAAATTGACATTGACAGGAAGCGTGCCAATGCCCTGGGCGTAAGCGTGGAAGACGCCGCCATGGAAATCAACAGCTGCATTTCCGGCGTTAATGCCACCAGATACCGGGTAAAGGGCAATGAATATAACGTAATTGTTTCCTTGCAGAATAAGGATAAGGAAAACCTGCTTGATTTGGACAGGATTTGCGTGCAGGGAACCGGCGGCCCGGTTGCCCTTTCCAATTTTGCGCGGCTAAAGAAAAGCTTCGGGCCTGTTTCCATTAAGCACGAAAACAGTTCCAGAACCGTTCACATTACGGCATCTTTCAAAAATCAGGAAAACGCCTTTAATCTGAACGATAAAATAAAGGAAAGCGTAAGTTCAAACTGCTGCATTCCTTCCGACGTTATTGTTGATTTTGGCGGTTCTGACAGGATGATGAAGGAGAAAGGTTCGGTTTTTGCAAAGATTATTGTTCTTGCTGTTCTGCTGGTTTTTGGCGTAATGGCAAGTATGTACGGAAGCATGAAAAAACCTTTCATTAACATGCTCACAATTCCTTTTCTGCTGATTGGTGTTGTTTTAATTCATGTTCTTACCGGGCAGAGCCTTTCCATTATGTCTTTGATGGGGCTGGTTATGCTGGTTGGCATTGTTGTAAACAACGGCATTATTCTGGTTGACTACACCGGGCTTTTAATTGCCAGGGGCAGCAGTGTAGAAACTGCCTGCTACAAGGCCGGAGAAAGCCGCCTGCGCCCTGTACTGATGACGACTTTAACCACGGTTTTAGGAATGCTGCCTATGTGTTTTTCAAAAACGGGTTCTTCTTCGCTGGTTCAGCCTATCGGAATGTGCGTTGTCGGCGGTCTGCTTTCCAGTACTTTTGTAACGCTGGTTATCATTCCTGTCATTTATTCAGTTATGTGCCGCAAGGAAAAGGGTGATGTACTTTACGCCGGGCTGGAAGCGGACATGGAGCAGAAGAATGTAAGAATGGAAATTATTGCCAACCAGTCGGTTCAGGAAGATGTGGTTGAACTGCTGGAAAGTAAGATAAATGGCATTGAATATACTATGGAAGAAAATGTTTTGGGAAAGGGAAAAAGGTCTAGAAAACTTGGTTCTTCCGTATGGCCGGAAATGAATTTTAAGATGACGGTTTACTGTTCTGCAAAAGAAGCAGAAGAAATTGGCTGCCTGATGGAACAGATAAAGCAGAAATACAGGGATGAAGGCATAAGCTTTTTTACCTTGAACTGAAATTTTTAAAAACCACCGGTACGCTATATATGGGGTAGGGCATTCCGGGGCGCTTAGAGGTGGAAAATTCTTTCTGAGCAATACATAATA
>JAKSTR010000092.1 GCA_024402495.1 Treponemataceae bacterium | reverse complement strand
AAATTTAAACTAGTCTAATGAAATTAACACGATACGCGAAGCATAGTCAAGGCGTGTGCTGCTCACTGATAGAGAAACTGCCGAATTATCTGTGCACACGGAGTAGTTTTGCAGGCAAAACTACTAAATTTGTCTGAAATTGATTTGTGCTGCTTTGTTTTTGAAAAAAAACGTGCATAAATAATGCGGCGGTTAGAGAAAAGCTTAACAGCATGAGCGGCACAAGGCGCAGATTTTTTGCTAAGCAAAAAATCTGCGGGCTCTTATAAGAAATCTTTACTTTCCCCTATAGTTTTGCAGGCAAAACTACTGAATTGGTCTGGAAATGAGGTGTGCTTCACTGCTTCTTTCAATATTTAATTTTTTGGAAAAATCGAAGCGATGAACAGGTTTCCTGTTTTTCTAAAAAATAGCAGAGCCTTGCAAATACAAAACTCTGCTGAGCAATATCGGGGTTTCAGTTATTTAATGGTTATGTTTGATGCATTAATAGCAACATTACCAGCAGCAAGAATATCATCTTTAACTGCCTGATTAGGAACAGTGATACTAACAAAAGAAGAACATTCATAAAAACAGTAATACCAAGTACAATTTGTAGTATAAATTGAAACATTTTTTAGAACTGGGCATCCCATAAAACATTCTTCCATTTTTGTAACACTGCTTGGAATAACAGGTGCTTGCGTCAAGGATGTGCATCGAGCAAAACAGTCTGCCATATTTGTAACGCTGTCTGGAATAACAGGTGCCTGTGTCAAAGATTCACAACCAAAAAAAACACCATTCCATATTCGTAACGCTGTTTGGAATGACAGGTGCTTGTGTAAATGAGCAGCCAGAAAAACAAAAAGACATATTTGTAACACTGTTTGGAATTGCAGGTGACTGCACTAAGGAATTACAGCCCATAAAACACTCTTTCATAACCGTAATACCATTAGGCAACGCTGTTGCAGAAAGGTCTACATATTTTGTCGGATTTGCCGTCAGGGCGCTTTTAATATCGTTGTAATTTGATGTTGTAAGACCGGTTATTTTAATGCTGTAAGCACTTTCTTTTGTATTCGTCGGTTTTGCGGCAAGATAAGCACTTAACTGAGAAATGTCTACTTCTTCATCATTTACCGGAGAGCCAGGGTTTTTGACCTGGGCCCCTTTATCATTGCCAGAAGGGTAGGAACCCCCCCCCCCCCCCGCCACCTCCGCAGCTAAAGAAAGCAACAGATACAATCAGAACAAATAAAAGAACATTAAATCTTTTCATTTTTTTTCTCCTTTATATTTAATTATACTTAAAATTATTTAACTATATTGTACAACCAAAAATTCAATCTGTCATTTTTAATGGTTTAAAACTTACTCAAAAACAAAAATAAATATTTTTTCACTATACTTTTATATAGAAACAAACCGGCAAAATGTGCTAGTATTTCCGCGTGCCGGAGAGAAAGGACGGCGCAAACAAAATGCCGGTACGGCAATGCCTGCCGGCGCTTTTCCTTTCAATAAAAACTTTATAACGGAGCTTTTTATGGCAAAAATTCAAATGAAAACCCCGATTGCCGAACTTGACGGCGACGAAATGACACGGGTTTTGTGGGCAGTAATCAAAGAAAAACTTCTGGAACCCTTTGTTGACCTTAAAACCGAATATTACGACCTCGGCTTAAAAGCCCGTGACGATTCCAACGACGAAATTACCTATAAAGCAGCAGAAGCCATCAAGCGTCTTGGTGTTGGCGTAAAATGCGCCACAATTACTTCAAATGCTGCACGCATGAAGGAATACAACCTTAAGCAGCTTACGCCAAGCCCAAACGGCATCATCCGTGCCGAACTTGACGGAACTGTTTTCAGAAAACCGATTATCGTAAAGAACGTAAAACCGGCAGTAAAAAGCTGGCAGAAACCTTTTATTATGGGTCGCCATGCTTACGGCGACGTTTACAAAAACTGCGAAATGTACGTTGACGGTCCAGGAAAAGCAGAACTTGTTTTTACCGACGCAAACGGAAACGAAACACGCAAGACAATCATGCAGATGAAAGGTCCCGGAATCATTCAGGGCATTCACAACCTTGACAAATCAATTGAAAGTTTTGCGCGCTGCTGTTTCAGATACGCTTTAGACGAAAAAGTTGACGTTTGGTTTGCTACAAAAGACACAATCAGCAAAACCTACGACGGCCGCTTTAAGGAAATTTTCCAGCAGGTTTTTGATGCAGAATTTAAGGCTGAATTTGAAAAAGCAGGCTTAACATATTTCTATACATTGATTGACGATGTTGTTGCCCGCGTTATGAAGCACGAAGGCGGCATTCTGTGGGCTTGCAAAAACTACGACGGCGACGTAATGAGCGACATGGTTGCTTCTGCAAGCGGTTCTTTAAGCATGATGACCAGCGTACTTGTTTCGCCTGACGGCAACTTTGAATACGAAGCTGCACACGGCACGGTACAGCGCCATTACTACCGCTACCTTAAAGGCGAAAAAACTTCTACCAACCCGGTTGCACTTATTTTTGCATGGTCTGGTGCGCTTGCAAAACGCGGCGAACTTGACAATACCCCGGAACTGGTTGCTTTTGCCAAAAAACTTGAAGATGCAACGCTTGGCTTAATTGAAGACGGCATCATGACCGGCGACCTGAAAGCTTTGGCAGAACCGGCACCAAAAGAAATCCTTGATTCGTGGGCATTTATTGACCGCATCGCCGAACGCCTTGCAAAATAACTGAACCCGTAAACAGCGCTTACAAGCCCCGGCAAAACACCGGGGCTTTTTTTTGCGGCGGTGGTGCGACGGCGTAGTAAAAAAAAGCTTTTTACTTTACAATACGTATAACCGATTATATATTATACGTAAAAGGAGCGGTTTTATGGACGCTAAATTAACATTAAGTATTGACAGTTCCGTTATCAGTTCAATGAAAGGTTATGCTTCCGAAAATAACTCTAGCATATCCAGTCTTGTTGAAAATTTCTTTAAAAACTTAATTTCTTCAAATAATAAAAAAGCCAATATTTCGCCATTGGTACAAGAATTAAGCGGCATAATACCTGCAACGGATTCTGACAAAGACGATTATATTGATTATCTGGAAGAAAAATATGAGTAGAACTCTTTTTGTCGATTCTGATGTTATTCTTGATGTGCTTGAAAAAAGAGAACCGTTTTATGACTATTCGGCTCAAATATTAACATTGGGCGACGAAAAGAAGGTTCAGCTTTTTACAACTTCTTTAGTTATTGCAAATGTTTACTATATAATGAGAAAGCATTTAGGAATTCAAAAAGCAAAGGAAAATTTGAGGAAGCTTAGAATCATAGTAAACGTAATGTCTGTAAACGAAAAAGAAGTAGATTTGGCGCTTAATTCTGAACTTTCTGATTTTGAAGATGCCTTGCAATATTTTACGGCGCTTAACAACAAAATAGATTTTATTATTACCCGCAATACAAAAGACTATAAAAACCCAAAACTAATTGTACAAACACCGCAAGAATACATAGAAAGCACTATTGAATAACGAAAGAGCCGGAATAATTCCCCCCTTTCTCTCCCCTTGCGCCGCCTTTTCGGTATCTTCTACAGCAGGCCTTTAAACGGTACGCCGCTGTGAGTGCACCACTGGCGGTATTCATTCTGGTTGTGGGCATCGCCCAGCGAAGTTACGTAAACTGCGGTATCTGCCATAAGCGCCTTCTGTTTTTCTGTATTACCGGCGCCGGCAAAACCTGTATGAATGTTTTCAATATTATCAGCGCAAGCAACGCCCAAATCCTGCAAAGTTTTTCCGCTCTGTGCCGCCCATACACGCAAAGCCTGTTTTGCAACGCCTTCCCGCGAATCTATAGCTTTCAGTTTGCCAGCCGCCGCCTGCTCAAATTCGGCAAGAATATGGGTAAAATGGGTGCACGCCAAAACAACGGTATCAACGTCGTTTCGGGCAAAATATTCAATTGCAGGCAGACAGGCATTGCAGCGTTCTTCGCTGGTGGCGGTAAAAAGATTGTGTTCAATAAAACGCACCAAATCGCTGTCGCCGCGCCTGAAAACCGTACAGTTGCAGGCAAAATCGCTTATAAGCTTGTCCGTATAGGGGTCTTCTACCGTGTGGGCAGTTGCCAGAAGCCCGATGCGGCGGTTTTGGGTACAGCTTGCGGCAAGTTTTATTGCCGGTACAGTTCCCACCACCGGAATAGAAAAAGTCTGGCGCATAGTTTGCAGTGCCGCCACTGACATTGTATTGCAGGCAATTACCGCAACCGCCGGATTAAAGCGTTCAATGCCGCGCCTGAGCACGTCTGTAGAAAATTCAATAATCTGAGACTGAGTTTTTTCGCCGTAAGGAAAATTAGCCGTGTCGCCAATATAAGCGCACCGGGCATCAGGTGCCATCTGCTTAAGCTGAACCATGTAAGGCAGCCCGCCGGTGCCGCTGTCTAAAAACAAAAAATCAATGTCACGCATTTCAATCTCCAAAAAGACTGTTAAAAGCTTTTCGGGCGGCTTCTTTGGCGTTCTGTTCTTTTATTGCGCTGGCAGAAAAATCAGAAAGGTTTTCGTTTGGTTTGAAAAAATCGCAGAAATTGCCGCGTTCCTTGTCAAAAACTGGTTCGTCTATGGTTTCGTGGCAATCGTAATGTGAACCGGGCGAAAAATATTTGCAGTTTTTGCAGCAATGCAAATCGGCGCCGCAATGTTCGCAGCTTTCGTTTCTTCCATAAGGAAATTTTACAGTATTTTCTTTTCCGCACTTGTAACACATGCTGAAATAATAGCAAGAATTTTTATGTATATACAAGCACCAGAAAGAACGAAAAAAACACGCGGCGCATATCAGGCAGAAACCGGCGCGCTTTTTAGCAGAAAAAAAACGCCATTCCGGTTCTTTCAGCCCTGGCCGGACAAGCCGCAGCTTTTTTGCAGTTCGTCGTATCTTTTCATGCTGAACCTGTTTCAGCACCCGCCGCGCAAAAGAAAGATTCCGGAACAAGTCCGGGATGAAATTTGTTAATGCCGTGGTGCCAAAACTTTAAAATCCGGCAAATGCCCATATATTTTGGCAAGCCGAATATTTTGCATAAAAAACCGTTTTTGCACGAATAACATTTGACTTATTATGCGCGATATTCTAAAATTTCTGTATGTTTTCAATTGGATTATGCCACCACCCCGGCTGCCGCAACCAGGCACTGAGCAATTTAGACAATCAGGGCAATCTGGTAAACGGCGGCGAGTTTTGTCTGGAACATTTGCCCAACAAAGAAGAAAGTTTAGACCGCATTTACAGCTACATCCGCCAGCACGATAAAATAATTGGCTTAAGCTTGCCCGGTCTGAAATTTGAAAACTTTGACCTGACGAATAAGAAATTTTACGGCTGCAATATGCAGTACTGCCATTTCATCAACATTCATTCAGAATTTTGCCGTATGCGCATGAACATGATGGATTTTTCCGTTTTTGCAGACTGCAACCTGCTGAATTCCAACATGCAGTTTACGTCTTTTGCAGGCAGCACTTTTTCGCACATTCTGTTTACAAACAGTGATCTGGTACACAACAATTTCAACGGCATTCTTGCCCAGCAGTCTTCTTTCGACGATTCTGACCTTTACAATTCGCGTTTTATAAATGCGCGGCTTTTTGATACTTCAATACGCAACTGCAACATTAAACAAACCTGCTTTAACGATGCCAGTTTCAAGAACGTTTCTTTCAAGCAGTCGAACACGCGCGAAGCAAAATTTAGCGAAGGGGTTGAGTTTTGATAAAGATTTATTTTCACCTGTGCCTTGAAGGTTTTTCCAACTGCTATATTGTCGGCAACGAAGAAACCAAGCAGGCACTTATCATTGACCCCGGCGCCGTTACAAAAGAAATGATTATGCAGCTTGAAAACAATAAATTTTCGCTTGAAGCTGTGCTGATTACCCACAATCACAAAAGCCACTACAGAGGGCTTGAAACCTTAAAGAAGATTTACAATCCCAAGGTTTTTACCGCCGATTATGAACTTGCCGGCGACGACAACAGCGTAATCCGCGGCGACGGTACTTTAAAAATATGCGGAATGAACGTCGGATATTTGTCCGTGCCGGGTCACACATCAGATTCCATGGTGTACAAAATCGGGCAGACGCTTTTTACCGGCGATGCCCTTACTGCTGGTCTTGCCGGCAGCACAAACAACGCTTACGCAGAACGTATTTTGAAGGCAAATATTAAAACCAAAATATTAAGCCAGAACAACGAACTGGTTTTAATGCCGGGGCACGGACCGCCTTCTACCATAAAGGCAGAAAAACGCTTTAACAGTGATTTGGGCATAGACCTGAACAGATAAGCAAACAGCAGTTCATCTGCTGACGCGATTTTATAAAAAACGCCGGAATTGTTTTTCAGTTCCGGCGTTTTTTTTATGTTTTTCTATATCAGCATACCAGCCTTCGGCGGCTTTACACCGCATCCGATTTGTTATCAGAATCAGATTCCGAAATAAATTCGGAATGACAGGCTTCCTTTTGTTTAGTCAGCCATTTCGTCATGCTGAACTTGTTAGCCTTCGGCGGCTACGCACCGCATCCGTCATGCTGAACTTGTTAGCCTTCGGCGGCTGCACATTGCATCCGATTTGTTATCAGAATCAGATTCCGAAATAAATTCGGAATGACATAAAAACAGGCGCAGTTTTTGCGCAGCCAAAGTTCGGAATGACAGGTATTTGAAACTCGGCTTTCGGGCTAATAATCGGTGGTTACAAGCCAGATACGCCCGGCGGTATAGTTCCAGTTATCAGTTAAAAACGGCGTCATCATCTTGGCGGCGGTATAAAAGCCCCATCCGTTGCTTTCCTGCACATATTTTACCAGATCCGGGCAGTTTGCATTTATATAATGCTTGGTCGCCACAATCTTGGTAAAATAATCCGCCACTTCGTTTAGCGGCTGCTGCAAAATGTACGCCATATATTCATTTTGAATTAAATAAGTATCGTTTATGTCGTAGTTAAGCGACGGCGTAACGGTAAAATACTTAAGAATAAACTGAAGGCTTTTCGGGTCGGTCTTGTTAAAGGCGTTTGCAACCGTAGACCTGAAATTGGCATTGGTAAAATAAAGGCAATGCAAACCTTCGTGGGCTAAAAGCCGCCAGCGCAAAAAGCTGCTAAGTTCCTGCGAAATTGAAACAAGCGCACCAAAGCCGGCAGAAAAAGAACCGTCGGCATTCTGGGCGATAATTCCGTGAGCACACAAAATCTTTTGCAGCATAACTTCGTATTCGTTCAGCGGAAAATTAGTTTTGCGCGCAAGTTCAAAAAAATCTGCCAGAGTCTGGGCTTTGTAATCGTGGGCGTTAAAACCATGCTCGCCAGCCATTACCTTGTCAGTAACCAGCTTGCCGGTATAGCCTGCCTTTTCCGAAAAAAATGCAAGGCGCTTAAAAAGCTTGTCCTGCACATCATAATCCTTTGTGTCAAAAAACAGAACGTAAGGAAACTGTTCCCACTGAAAAAGTTCAAAATCGTCGCGGCGCCATGCAGATTTTGGCCAGTTGGGAATAAGACCGGGGTCTGTAACGATAGGAGCCAAAGGCGTTGCAACCTTGCTTGGCAAAACCGGCTCGTAAACCATTCCGGTTACCGCGGTTTGGGTTAAATCGCTTATTTCGGCAGTAACAGCACCGCCTTCGCCGGTATTGCGTGCAAGAAGCGCCGGGTAAAGGGTAATTTTCTGCTGGTTTGGAGACTGAAGAATGCTTAAAGGCGTGCCTGCAACATTCATGCGGATGCTGTCGTATTTGCCGTTTTCGTTTGGTACAGGCGTACCCAGATACAGGCTGAGTTTTTTTGCCGGATTCATGTCAACGGCGAGGCTGTTGTATTTGCTTTTAATAATTCCGCCGTCAGATTCAAAACCGTACCAGGGCACAAGGGCATTTGGATCGCTGCTGTTTTCGCCGGCATTTATTCCGGCAGTGCACCAGCCGGTTTTTTGCAGAACAATCCGGGCGCTTTCAATTTTTACAGGCGTATCGGCGTATATAAAAAAGCCGCGTACCGGCACGTTCTGCGGAAAAGCCATTGCAACGCGGAATTTGGGAAAATGCGAGCCGCTTACAAAATTATGAGCGCCTAAAGTTTTGTTCAGTTTGTAAGTTTCGGCAAAATCTTCTTCATAAAGCCAGCCAAAGCAAAAGCGCGGCGCATTCTGGTCGCCGGTCTGGGCATTCTGTCCGGGCTGGGCGGCGTTGGGAATTTCAGCTTTCGGCAGTTCACTTACCAAAATCTCCAGCGACTTGCCGGTTCTGTCAAAATCCTGCCCGGCGTTAAAGGCAAAATACATATATGTAGATTTTTGCGGATTGTCGATTGCGGCGGTTTTGGCGCAGGCGTTAAGCGCTATCAGATTGTCCGCAGCCGCATCGTTTTGCAAAACCAGAGCGCTGGTAACCGGTTTGCCGCAGGCAAAAAAGCCAAATGCAAAGGCAAAAACTGAAAAAATACACAAAGCGGTTCTTGCCGTTTTTTTATTGAATGTCATCGAAAATCCTCTTGTAAAAAAAATGTCTTCAAAATATCTTAAAGCGCAGTACGAATTCTGTAAAAAGCAAAACTGCTGCAAAAAATGCAGTTTATAAGGAAGAAATATGGAAAAAACTTTGAAAATTGCTGCTCTTGTGTGCCACGACAATGTTTGTTTTGATCTGGCAGAAGAACAGAAAACAATCTGCAAAACTTTCCGGTTCTTTCCAAGTTTTCCGCTGATTTGTCCGCTGGCAAAAGTTGAACCAGAGGAAAAAAATCAAAATATTTTAGCCCAATATCAAAACATTTTCCAGTCGTCAGGCAAAAAACCGGTTTTGCAGAATGTTGAATACGACGAAGCTGCGGGCATTTTTTTCCGCAGGCTGCAAATTGAAACGCCCGGTATTTTAAAAACCGACGGCGTTTTTTGGGGCAAAATCACTTTGGCAAAAGCAAACGCCCTGCCCTTTTTATTTGACCAGTTTGAAAATGTTCAGGACTGCAAGAATGGCGTAAACGATGCGATTTGCGCAGGCACTGCAAAAGTGCCGGGCGTTTTGCCCGCAATTGCAAATGCCCAAATTGAAGAAACCGTAAAAAAATCTTCCATAGAATTGCGCGTTTTTAAGCTTGCGGTTTTTACGTTTTTCCTGAACAATTGCGAAAATTTCCGCAGCGCAAACTGGCAGCAGGAAAATTCCCGGTGGATAAAGCTTGGCTAGTACAGCCCGGTGCTGTTTTTAACAAATACATCCAGGCGCACGCCCTTTGTTTCCAGCGCCGGGTAAATAATTGCACGGCAATAAAATTTGGCATTAACAAATGTTAATTGAAGAAAAAAGAATTTTCGTCATTAACATTTGTTAATGGAAAAAAGTAAAAATTTCGTTATTAACAAATGTTAATAGGCAAAAAGTGTTCTTTTTGGGGCGTTAACATTTGTGAATTGTTAAAAAAGAATTCTTTTTGTGCCATTAACATTTGTTAATAGGCAAAAAAGTGTTCTTTTTGTGCTGTTAACATTTGTGAATTGTTAAAAAAGAATTCTTTTTGGGGCATTAACATTTGTTAATAGCCAAAAAAATGTCTTTTGGCGTTATTAACAAATGTTAATATA
>JAKSTR010000091.1 GCA_024402495.1 Treponemataceae bacterium | reverse complement strand
GGTTCTGGTTCTGGCGGCAGCAGTTTTTATGCAGCCTTGTACCCGGAAATTGCAGGTCATACTTTTGTTCAGGTTGAAGAATATTCAACTGAACGCGGGCGTACAAAATCAACTGTAACAATGAACTTGAAAAAAGACGGAACTGTTACGGTAGATGTGAAATATGAAAATTCCCCATTGCCTTATGCAAGTGCAAGCGGCGCCGGTACTTATACCATGACAGATACAAAACTACAGATGAATATTCAGTACCAGCATGATGAAAATTTTTCCGGGGACAGTTATCTTCAGAATATGGGTAAAGCTTTTAATTATGAATATACACCGCAAGATAAAAAGCTGAAATTGTCATTCCGCCCGATTTTAGACGGCGCTTATGTAATGCATTTTGTAAGAGCCGATTAAAGCCTTTGTTCCGCCCGACCTTGCCGGGCAGAATAAAGCCAATCTGTATCAAGCACCTCCTTTGTGCTATACTAAAAAAGGAGGTGCTGTATGGTATATCCTTTTATGTCACTAAACGACGGAACCCAAATTGTACATTCTGAATTAAAAGACGACGGTTCTGTAAAAGTATACATTGAACGCCCGAAACATCTGGGTTTTGATACGGCAACATGCTGGCTTCCTTCTTACTGCTGGGAAGATATTTCAGGTTTTTCCCAGGATGAAATTTCATACTTAAAAGAATTTATAGAATCTGTTTCTCATGTAATAATTGAACTTGCAGGAGAAGGAGGTTTTGAAAATGCCTCAGGTTTTTAAAATAGGTTCTTATCTGATATATTTTTGGACGAACGAAGGAAAACCTGTTGAACCTGTGCATATTCATGTAACTTGCGGCGTGCCCTGCGAAAACGATACAAAAATATGGATTACAAAAGCTGGCGGTACAATTGTTGCTCATAATAAATCTCAAATTCCGGCAAAAAAGCTTACTTATATCGAAAAAATTATAGTTTCCCGCAAAACAGAAATAATTGAAAAATGGAAAGATTATTTTGGTGATTTGCATTTTTATTGCTAAAAGCCTGAATAACGATTTTTTTTCGTGTCCGTGCCTGTCTTGCGGTTGCTTTTTACAAAACATTCTGCAATTTGCAGGCAAATATTATAAAACCCGATATTTACGGTAAAACAAACATTCATATTAAAATATAAATCCGCCCAAACTTGCCGGGCAGAATAAAGCCGGATAGAGCAAAAAAGCCGCTGGATATTGGAAGAATGTTTCCAATATCCAGCGGCTTTATATTTTCTGCTGTTTTATCAGGCGTCCGGCCACATTTCTGCGGCAATTTCGCGCAGCTTGTATTTTTGAATTTTGCCGCTGGCAGTCAGCGGATATTCTTCAACAAAGGCAATATATTTTGGTATTTTGAACCACGAAATTTTGTCTTTGCAGGCGGCAAGCACTTCTTCTTCCGTAATATTGCTTTCTTTTGTGCGGATGATGAAAGCCGCAGGCTGTTCGCCGTATTTTTTAGAAGGTACGCCAACCAGCTGAATGTCTGCAATGCCCGGTATTGTGCCCATAAAGTCTTCAACTTCTTTTGGCGAAATATTTTCGCCGCCGCGGATAATCAAATCCTTTAAGCGGCCGGTAATATAGTAATAACCCTGTTCGTCCATTTTTCCAATGTCGCCGGAATGAAGCCAGCCAAACTGATCCAGAAGCTGGTAGGTAGAAAGAGGGTCTTTGTAATAGCCTTTCATAACGTTAAAGCCGCGGCAGCAAATTTCGCCGTCTTCGCCAATTTCGCAGAATTTGCCTGTTTCCGGGTTGATGATTGCAACTTCTACGCCCGGCAAAGCCTGACCGATTGAAAAACATTTCTTTTCAATGTCCGGTTCAAAATAACGGGTCTGGGTCATAACCGGGCCGGTTTCTGTCAAGCCGTAAGGAATTGTAATTTCTTTCATGAACATTTTTTCTACGCACTGCTGCATTCTTACAACCGGGCAGGTTGCGCCGGACATAATTCCTGTTCTGAGCGAAGAAAAATCGTATTTTTCAAAATCCGGGTGGTCAAGCATTGCAATGTACATGGTAGGCACGCCGTAAACCGAAGTACATTTTTCACTTTGAATGGCGCTCATAACCTTAATAGGGTCGTATTTTTCAAGCATAACGATGGTAGAACCGTTGTTTACGCACGCCATAATGCCCAAAACCATGCCGAAGCAGTGAAAAAGCGGTACCGGAATGCAGACACGGTCGCGGCTGGAAAGATTCTGGCATGCGCCAATCCAGTAACCGTCGTTGCCGATGTTGCGGTGGGTAAGCATTACGCCTTTCGGTGTGCCCGTCGTACCAGAAGTGAACTGCATGCAGCAGGTGTTGTCGTCGCGGCATTCGTTCTGGCGGTCAAGGTAGTCTTCGTAAGAAGTGAAACGCGAAACGCGCAGAATGTCGCTGATTTTGTTAAATCCTTTGCGCGTGTCAATTTCTCCAAATTTGGAAATATAAAAAACGCGTTTCAGGAAAGGGTATTCTTCGCTTTTAATTTCTGCATCGTCGCCGCGTTTTTCTAAGCCCGGTATAAGTTCGTAAAGGGCGTTTGTGTAGCTGTAATCGCGGAAGCCTTCAATACAGAACAGGTACTTTGTATCACTTTTTTTCAAAATGCCGTCAATTTCGTTTTTCTTAAAGTTCATGTTGACCGGAATAAAAACTGCGCCGATTTTTGCAGTTGCGTACATCAGCGGAACGTATTCCGGAATATTGGTTGCCCAAACTGCAATTTTGTCGCCGTGGTCAATGCCCAAAGCCATTAAGCCGCGTGCCAGTTCGTCAACATAGTCCGAAAATTCGTTCCACGTTAGGCGCCAGTTGTGTTCAGGGTAAACAAGCCCGTCCTGATTGCCAAAAAAACGCACGGTCTGGTCAAGGGTTTGCCCCAGTGTCATTCCGTGTACAATCGGGTGGTTGTTCCATGCAACCCCGCGCGAAACTGCCTGTGTAAATGGCGGTGTATCCGGGGCGGTGCCGTATGGGGCTTGCGGTGATAATTTTCTAAAAGAAGTTGCACGTGTCATAATTTTCTCCGTTAAAAGGAAATGTAAAAATATTGCGAATGGCTAAAAAGCCTTAATTTTGTGCAGGTTTGCTTCTATTATAATATATTGAAATTATTTGTTTATCAATTACAAAATTGCAATTTTTGTCATTTTGTTATGTTTCGCGTAAATTGAAAGGTTTGTATAGTAATATTAGAAAAGGGCGCATGGGAAATGTGTTTCTTGCAACAAGTTGCAAAAAAAACACATTTTCCATGCGCCTTTTTCTAGCAGTATTTTATAATATTTCAATTTAGGCTTCTCTTTACGTTGAGGTGTAATTTTTTTATAGAATATTGGGTGTTTCCTATTTTTTTTCGGTTTTGTGTGGTTGGGTTTTTGCTTTTGTTGGGGTGGGTTTGTGCCGAAAAGTTAAGAAGTGTTTTTAATTTGGAGGAATTATGAAATCTGGTAAAAAATCTTTGGGAACTTTGGTTTTGCAAATTGCTTTAGGTCTGTTTTTGCTTACTTTTGGTATTTTAACTTTGCAGCTCGATTCCGGCTTTTTTGGCAAATTAAGCGCCCTTGTTACCGGTAACGAAGTTGCCATTGCAGTTAACAGTTTTATAAAAGGCGACGCCGCAACCATCGTAATTATTCTGCTTGGCGTTTGCGAACTTGTTGCCGGTGTTGGTCTTTTGTTGGATCTGTTTGTTTCTATGGGAAAACTTGCCAACATTTTCAATTTGATTGTGCTTGTTGCATGGATTGCCGTAATTATTGTAATTGACATTATGGGCCCGGGTGGCTTGGCAAAAGGTGCTTTCAAATCTTTGGAAACTTTCCTCTGGTTCTTGAAATCTTTAAGTTCGCATCTGCTGGTTTTGGGTGCACTTTTAACTTTGCGCAAATATTAAGTCCAAAAACTGCAAGAACGAAAAATCTTGCAAATTTTCGGCATTGAAAAATAAAACGAACCCTTGTAACCGCTGTTTTTGTAAAGCAGCGGTTTTTTCATGCCTTTTTTTGTTCAATTGAAAAATGAAGGATTTTGCCGCCGGTATTTCTAATTTTTCCTGTTGAAAAAAGCTGAAATGCACGCGCTGCCAAAAATATTTTTTCAGACTGAAAAAAACTTTAATATTCGTATTTGAACAATAAACCGTTTGGTAAAAGCCGTGCTGTTAAACTTTTGCCGCTGGCGTTCAGCTGGGCAATATAGGTGTGGGCTATAGGTATCATAAGCCCGGTGGTTGTACCAATTGCCGCGCCTGTTAAAACATCGCTTAAAAAGTGATTTCCGCTCATTATGCGGCTGGCGGCGGTGGCTGCGGCAATGGCATAACAGCCTGCACCAACTATATATTTCGTTTTTCCTTCGGGAAAAAATGAGCCGTAAACCAGTGTTGTAAAAGTTGCCGCATTAAACGCCATTGTTGCATGTCCGGACGGAAAAGAATTGTACCAGTCTCCGTCGTCTACGTCTTTTTGCGGCCAGCCTGTAGCATAAGTGTACGGGCGCGCGCGGTAAACCATAGCCTTGCCAAGGTTTTTTAAGCCGTAAGCCCACAAAACGGATTCGGTGTACATTATGCCGATTGTAAACCATTCCTGTTTGGGCGCCATGACAAACACCGCCGGTGTAAGCATTGCGGCAACCTGCAGCCCGGTACCGATATAGTCAAAAGTGTGGTTGTATTCTTTGTAAAAAATTGCATCTGTGGCAGGAATTTCTGTTGTATTGCGGATGCCGGTAAAAGTTGGATTTTTGCCTTTTTTTGTATTTTTTTCGGTTTTAAGATAGTCAAAAGCAATAACGCCAAGCGCGCCGCCTGCAATAACAACTTCTGCAAGCGGATCCAGGTCGAATAATTTTTCTTCCTGTGGTTCCGGCTCTGTATTTTCTTCCGGTACAAAGCTTTGCGAATAGCTGCCGGTTTTGGTCAGGCGCAAGCCGTCTGCAATCTGCGATTTTGTCTGGGCGTACAGCGGAATAAAAACATTCACCGAAGAAAAAACTGTCAAAATTGCGCTTAAAAGAAGCCGTTTACTTTTCATTTTACATCCTTGTAATTCAATAAAAAGAATAACACGCAAAAGCCCAACCCTGCAACCCTGTGGAAAAATGTAAAAACTGCCAAATCAATCACGCGCACTGTCTTTTGCAAAAATCTTTTATTGCCTTGGAAAACATCTTCATAGCTTATCAGAATAATTCCGATAAGCTATTGAAATTATTCGCTAAGCCTTGCGGAATAATTTTTATAAGCTGTCAGAATTATTCTGTAAGCCTTTACGAATTATTCTGACAGGCTATTGGAATAATTTTTTAAGCCTGCAGGTGTTTTAGCAATAAGCTTGCAGGATAATTTTGAAAAACTATTGGAAAAATCAACTTTTGCTATTGACAAAAAAGTTTAACCATTTGCAGATGTGTCAGCAAATGTTCTGTTTTTTCTGCTTATTTTTGCATGCGCTTTTTAAAAACTTCTGCGCCAGCAAAGCCTGCCATGCTTACAAGCATAAAAATAATTGTTGCCAAAAGGCCAAATCCAAGCGGAATCATCGTTAAATCAAAAGCGCACCAAATAAAAATGCCGTATTCAATGCAAAAAAACTTTCGTTCGGTCTGTTTGCCGGCATAAAGGGCAACCAGATACCCGGCAAGCACAAAACCCAGCGTCATAACCGTATAAAAGAAAAATCTGTTTTCTTTGGCAACGTTAAGACCATCTGCCATGTTTTTTATGCCAAACAGGGGCAGAATAATTTCCTGTACTGTAATTAACACAGCGGCAAATATAACGCCGCAAAGAATGTTAGACCAAATGCAGTTTTTAGTGCCGCAGTTTTCGCCTTGTGTTTTTTCGTAGCGGCGGGGCATGTAACAAACCATCAGCAAAACCGTAATAAGCAGAATCAGCAAATCAAACAGTTCTACCTGAATAACTGCAAAACCGCCGGTTATAAGTTTTTGCAGGCCTTTATCAGCATCAAGAAAGAAAACCTGCGGAATGTAATTTGAAAAATAAACGAAGAGCGAAAATTTAAGGGCTGTGCTGATTTTTCTGCCTGAATTAAAAAGATGCCCGTAAAGGTAATAAAAATATGCCATCGCCGTGCCCACTGCAAGAATTGAAAGCAGTAAAAACGGCACCATTTCTTCCGAAATACCGGAATCTGGCTGAATGTGCAGAACTGAAAACAGCAGGTTTGCTACCGGCACCTGAATAATGCAGGTTGCTACGGCATAAATCAGCCCGGTAAGTAAACATTTTGCTATTGGCAATTTATTATTTTTCATTTTGCCCCCTTTGCTTAATTAACAGCCTTTTATCTGTTTTGTAAAATTAGAATTAACTTAAAAAATCATTCAGCCTTTTAACGTTAAATGCTTGTTGCGTGAGCCTTCAACTAAAAAATTCAGCGTTTTATGTAGCCTGCAAGGGCGCACAGCATAAAGGCGGTTAAATTGCAAACTACAATGCTTGCCCCGGCTGGGGTAGACAAAAAGAAACTGGCGCAGATGCCGGTAAAAAAGCACAAAAGCGAAAGTCCTGCGGCGCAAATTACTACTTTCCAAAAGCTTTTGAATACGCGCATTGCGCTTAGTGCCGGAAAAACCAGCAGGCTGGAAATCATCATTGCGCCCATCAGCCGCATGCCGATTACGATTGTGAGTGCGGTTAATACGGCAATCAGTCCGTTAAAGGCTTCTACCTTTATGCCGGAAGCTTTGGCAAAAGTTTCGTCGAAGGTGACTAAAAATATGCGCTTGTAAAAAACGGCGTAAAGACTGCACACGATGAGGGCTAAAATTATGCTTATGTATGTGTCTGTTTTGCTTATTGCCAGAATGCTGCCAAACATATAGGCGCTTACGTCGGTATTCAGCCCGCTGGTTAGCGATGTTACCAGAATGCCGATGGCGAGGGCGCTGCTGCTGATTAAGGCAATTGCGGCGTCGCCCTTTATGCCGCTGCTGCCGCTTACCCGCAGCAGCAGGAAGGCTGCCGCAACGCATACGGGTATGCTTACGGCAAGCGGCGCCCAGTTAAAGGCAAGGGCAATTGCCATTGTGCCGAATGCCACGTGGCTTAAACCGTCTCCAATCATAGAAAAACGCTTTAAAACCAGGCTTACGCCCAAAAGTGCAGAACAAAGGCTTATTAATCCGCCTGCAATCAGGGCGCGTACCATAAAACTATACGAAAAAATTGAAGAAATCATCTGTCGTTCCTTTTGGCGTTTTTTAGTGGCTGTGCTGACCCAGAATAATATGGCTTGCGTTACAGTCGCTGCCGCAATGGGTGCACAGATGGGTCTGGCAAACTTCTACGTGGCTTAAATCGTTATAAAGCGGATTTTTCTGGTATTCGCCGGTTGTGCCGAAAAATGCAACTTCTTTATCCATGTGCAGAATATGGCTGGCGTTCTGTACGGCGCGGTGCACGTCGTGGCTGACCATGATAACTGCAAGGTTTTCTTCCTGATTCAGCTTGCGGATAATTGTATAAAGTTCGTCGGTAACGGCAGGATCCAGCCCGGTAACGGGTTCGTCCAGAACAAGCAGGTCTTTTGCGGCGCAAAGAGAACGCGCCAGAAGCACGCGCTGCTGCTGTCCGCCCGAAAGTTCGCGGAAAGATTTATTTGCAATCGGCAAAAGCTCAAGTTTTTCCATTTGGTTTTGCGCCTGCTGCTTTTGTTCCCTGGAATAAAAAATGCCGAAATTGCTGCGTTTTTGCGCCAGAATTGTGCCCGAAAGCACGACTTCTTTTACCGTTGCCGGAAAATCGCGCTGAATTTCGGTTTTTTGGGGCAGATAGCCGATTTGGGCGGTCTGGCGGATTATTTTGCCGTTTTTGGGTTCAATCAGCCCCAGAATTGTTTTTACGATTGTGCTTTTGCCCGAACCGTTTGCGCCGACTATGCACAGATAGTCGCCTTTGTTTACCGAAAAGCTGACGTTACGGCACGCAACAAAACTGCCGTACTGGCTGGTAACGTTCTGGCATTCTATAATGCAGCCGTTTTTAGTTGTATTTTTCAAGTTTTCCATATTTTCCTTTAAAACTTTGCATAGTGCGCCTTTGCCAAGCTGAAAAAAAGACGCATCCGTATATTTTTCTGTTTTAGCGCAAGCCTTTTTTCAGGGTTTCTGCGTTTTTGTTCATAAGGCTTACGTATGTTTCGCCGGCTTCAAAATCGTCCTTGCTGATATTTTGCAGCGAATAAAGCATATATGCCGGCACTTTTGCGGATTCGGCAACGATGTCTGCAATTTTGTGGTTTGTAAGTTCAATGTAAAAAACTGCCGGCAGCTGTTTTTGTTTTACGGTTTCAATAAGGCTGGCAATTGTTGCGCTGCTTGCTTCTACCGCGGTGCTGCAGCCTGCAAAAGCCGCCATATAATTTAAGCCGTAATAGTTTGCAAAATACGCAAACGGAAACCGGTCTGCCATGACGATGTATTTTTGTTCCGCGGCGGCAACGCTTTGCCCGATTGCGGCGGCGGCCTGCTCAATTTGCCGGGCATAATCGGCAGAATTTTTCAAAACCGAATCTCTGTCCAGATCCGGGCAGTTTTGCAGAATTGAGCCGGTAATTTTTTCAAGCATTATCAGGGCGTTTTCAGGCGAAGTCCAGATGTGTTCGTCACTTTCGGCTTCGGTTTCGTTGTCATTTTCTGTTTTGCCGGAATTGGCGGCGGTATTTTGGGCGGTTCTTTCGTTTTCTTCACTTTCCAAAGCTTCCGGCTCGTCCAAAGTCTGCACAAAATCAATCAGCTTCAGGCAGGCTGGCGCATTTTTGTTTTTGCCAATTGAATCAAGCAGAACGGATTCTACCCATTCGTCGCTTTCGCCGCCAATATAAATGAACAAATCGGCGCTGCCAATTGCAATTATGTCCGCCGGGGTAGGGTCAAAGGAATGAACTTCCGTGCCGGGTTTTATTAAAAGTTTCAGGCTGACGGTTTTGTTCAGGCTGTCGCCAAGGGCGGCGCGGGCAAAGTCGTAGCATACAAAGTTGGTGGCTACAATTGAATATTTATGTGCTTTTTGCTGGTTTGCCTGTTTGCTGCATGAAAAACTGCAAAAGCAAAATCCAATAATTGCGCTAAAAAAAATTATATATAATAGAAGATTTTTGTTAGTTTTTATATTTTTCATTTATTTTCCTTTTCAAATTGAACTGGTGCAGGGCTTTTGTGCAAGATGCAAGCCTGCAAAATATAAAAAAGCCTTTCATGCTTCTGCGCAGCTGCCGCAAACGCCGTATAAAATTGTGTGGCTGCGGTTTATGCAGAAATTGTGATTCTGCAAAATGTGTTTTTCAATATCCAGAATGCTGCTGCATTCCATGTGAATTATTTTTCCGCATTTTTCGCATTTCAGGTGGTAATGTTCCGTGCATTTGCTGGCACTGTTTACAAATTGCCAGCGCGCCTTTTTGCCGTCTTCGCCTATAAACTTGTGAATTGTGCCGGTTTTCGCCATGGCTTCAAGGTTGCGGTAAATTGTGGCAAGCCCGATTTTGTAGCCGTTTTTCTCTAAATCGGCGCTGATTTCTCCGGCGGTCATGGCGTTGCCGTTGTTGCGCTTAAGGCATTCGGTTAAGGCATCGCGCTGCCCGGTGTGGTAATTTAAATCGTTTTGTAATTCCATCGCATTTTCCGTAAATTGAAAATGATAATCATTCTCAAAAACTGTAAAAATGATAATCATTTTCAATTTTA
>JAKSTR010000090.1 GCA_024402495.1 Treponemataceae bacterium | reverse complement strand
CCTCATTCCGTCAGCCGCTCTTTCTTCACCTTTTTCAATTTCTTCTTATAAACTTACCAGTTTTTTCTGAACACAAACAAAAATAAATGGACTATCTTTGTGATAGCGCAAATATTAAGGCGATAAAATAAATCACATGGGTAAAAATTCTCGTGATATACTTTTGTAAAAGAAGGCAGATGTAAAAAACACGGTCTTTGAATGCAAAAAACTTACAGCGCTTTTGGAGGAAAACATGAGTCACGAATTTATTATCGCCTTGGATCAGGGAACAACATCATCACGAGCAATTATTTACAATAGAAACGCCGAGCCATTGTGCAGCAAGAACAAAGAATTTACCCAGTTTTACCCTCATCCGGGCTGGGTAGAACACGACGCAGAAGAGCTTTTTGAAAGCCAGCTGCAGGTACTGAAAGATGTAATAGAGATTTGCGCCCAGCGCAATAACTGCACCGAAGATTCAATTACCCAGAAAGTTGCTGCGCTTGGCATAACCAACCAGCGCGAAAGCGTGGTTTTATGGGAGAAAAATACGGGAAAACCAGTTTATAAAGCGATTGTCTGGCAGTGCCGCCGCACTTCTGACCTTTGCGAAGAGCTGATAAAAGACAATTTGACCGACACGATACGCAGCAAAACCGGGCTGAAAATTGACGCATATTTTTCGGCAACAAAAATAAAATGGATTTTGGACAATGTGCCCGGCGTGCGTGCCCGGGCTGAAAACGGCGAACTTTTGGCAGGAACAATTGATACGTGGCTTATATGGAAACTTAGCGGCGGCAAAGTACACGTTACCGACCTTACGAATGCCAGCCGCACAATGCTTTTCAATATTCACAGTCTTAAGTGGGATAAAGAAATACTGAAACTTCTAAACATTCCGCTTTGCATTCTGCCGGAAGTAAAAGATTCCGGCTGCATTTACGGCTATACCGATAAAAAAGTCTGCGGCTTTACCGTGCCGATAGCTTCTGCAATTGGAGACCAGCAGGCAGCGCTTTTTGGGCAGGGCTGCTTTAACCCCGGCGATGCCAAAAACACATACGGCACTGGCTGCTTCATGCTGATGAATACCGGCGAAAAAGCCGTGCTTTCTTCAAACCGGCTTTTAACTACCATCGCGCTTGGCTATCAGGGAACGGTAAACTATGCGCTGGAAGGTTCTGTGTTTATGGGCGGCGCAACAATAAAATGGCTTCGCGACGAACTGGAACTGATACCAAGCGCCCACGACTGCGACATTTTAGCCGAATCGGTAGAAAACTCAAATGGCGCGTATCTTGTGCCGGCATTTACCGGGCTTGGCACGCCATACTGGGATATGTACGCCCGCGGAACGATAATCGGGTTAACCCGCGGCGTAAAAAAAGCGCATATTTGCCGCGCCGCACTGGAAGGCATCGCCTATCAGGTGGCAGACGTAATTGAATGCATGGTAAACGACAGCGGCAAGCCTTTGGCTTCGCTGAAAGTAGACGGCGGCGCCTGCGTAAGCAACGTAATGATGCAGTTTCAGGCAGATTTGCTGAACACAAAAGTAATTCGCCCCAAAAACGTAGAAACTACCGCACTGGGTGCAGCTTTTCTGGCTGGTCTGGCGGTAGGCTTTTGGAGCGGCAAAGACGAACTTTTGAAATGCTGGCAGACAGACAATGTATTTGAGCCGCAAATGAGCAGAGAAACACGCAATACACTTTATTCCGGCTGGAAAAAAGCAGTAGAACGTTCACTAAATTGGGAAAATGGAGCTTGCAAATGAAGTATGACGTAGCAATTATTGGTGCGGGCATTGTCGGTTCGTGCATTGCCCGGGAACTGACAAAATACAAACTTTCGGTTTGCATTTTGGAAAAGGAAAGTGACGTAGCCTGCGGAACAAGCAAAGCCAATTCGGGCATTATTCACGCCGGCTACGACCCGAAGCCCGAAACTTTGATGGCAAAACTGAACAGAACCGGCAGCGAACTTTACCCTGCCCTAGCCCGCGAACTGCATTTCGATTTTAAGCAGACAGGGTCTTTGGTTTTGGCATTTACAGAAGAAGATGAAAAAGCCGTAAACGAACTTCTGGAACGCGGCAGGCAGAACGGCATAAAAGACCTGCGCATTTTAAACAAAGACGAACTGCACAAAATGGAAGAACATATTGCAGACGAAGCATCATGCGCCCTTTTTGCACCAGGCGCCGCCATAGTAAGCCCGTATCAGGCAACCTGGGCATTTGCAGAAAACGCAGTTCAGAACGGCGCAAAACTTTTCTGCAATACCGAAGTTCATTCAATTGAAGGCGAAAAGGAAAACTTTTCAATAAAAACCGGCAGAGGCACAATTGAATGCCGCTATATCGTAAACGCTGCCGGATTATTCAGCGACAGAATAAACAAAATGATTGGCGCGCGCAGTTTTACGATAAAACCGCGCCGCGGCGAATACTGCCTTCTGGACAAAAACTGCGCATATCTGGCAAACCACGTGCTTTTTCAGCCGCCGGGAAAAATGGGAAAAGGCGTGCTTGTAACGCCAACCGTGGACGGCAATATTCTGGTTGGACCTTCGGCAGAAGACGTTGCCGAAACGAACCAGACCGAAACCACCGGCAGCGGACAGAGTGCCGTATTTGAAAACGCCTTGCGCAGCGTTGCAGATTTGCCCAAGCGCAACATTATCAATTCTTTTGCAGGGCTTCGCGCCCTTGCCTGTTTGCCAAATGACAAAGGCGAACTTGAATACTTTCATGATTTTATAATTGAAGAAGACGAAAACATAAAAGGCTTTGTCACCTGCGGCGGCATAGGTTCGCCGGGGTTAAGCGCTGCACCGGCAATCGGCATTTTTGTTGCAGACCTGCTGAAAACCGCCGGCCTAAAAATGGAAGAAAATAAAGATTTTGTGCCCATCCGCAAAGGCATAGAAAACTTTTTCAACGCAAGCGACGAAAGAAAAGCCCAGTTAATAGAAGAAAATCCGCAGTACGGGCACATAATTTGCCGCTGCGAAATGATAACCGAAGCAGAAATTGTAGCCGCCATAAAAAGCCCGGTCGGCGCAACTGACCTTGACGGCGTAAAACGGCGCACCCGCAGCGGCATGGGGCGATGTCAGGGCGGATTCTGTTCGCCGCGCGTTACCGAAATTATCAGCCGGGAACTGAACATACCGATGATAAACGTTACCAAATGCGGCGACAACTCTTTCATTCTTAAAAGCAAAACACGCAGCTAACAGGGGTTAAAAAATGACAAACAGCAATTTAACCAGCCAGAACAAAAAAAAGAACTTTAATTACGACATTGCAGTAATTGGCGGCGGTCCTGCCGGTCTTGCAGCCGCAGTTGAAGCCCGCAAAAACGGCATAGAAAATATAATAATTTTGGAACGAGACAACCGTCTGGGCGGTATTCTGCTGCAGTGCATTCACAACGGATTTGGTCTGCACCATTTTGGCGAAGAACTTACCGGAACCGAATATGCAGGCAGATACACCGACATGGTAAAGGAACTTGGCATTGAATACAAAACCAGTACCATGGTTCTGGACGTAAAATCTTCTGCCGGAGATTCTGCAACAAAAATTGTGCAGGCAATTAACGACAGCGACGGGCTTATGACAATTGAAGCAAAAGCCGTAATTCTTGCGATGGGCTGCCGGGAACGCACCCGCGGTGCGCTGGTAATTCCGGGTACACGGCCTGCCGGTATTTTTACCGCCGGTGCGGCACAGCGCTTTGTAAATATCGACGGATATTTACCGGGCAAAAAGGTGGTTATTCTTGGCAGTGGCGATATAGGGCTTATCATGGCGCGCCGCCTTACCCTTGAAGGTGCAGAAATCAAGCTGATTTGCGAAGTAATGAATCATTCCGCCGGATTGGAACGCAATATGACCCAGTGTGTAAAAAACTTTAACATTCCTATCAAGTTTTCTCACACAATTACAGAAATACACGGCAAAAAACGTGTTGAAGGCGTAACGGTTGCACAGGTTGACAATATGCGCCGCCCAATTGCCGGCACTGAAGAATTTATAGAATGTGATACGGTTCTGCTTTCCGTCGGTCTTATCCCGGAAAACGAGATTTCAAAATCCTGCGGCATTGCCCTGGATGCGGCAACAAGCGGCCCGGCTGTAAACGAGCAGATGCAGACCAGCGTTGAAGGTATTTTTGCCTGCGGCAATACGGTACACGTGCACGACCTTGTAGATTTTGTAAGTGCCGAAAGCACCCGCGCCGGGGCAAACGCCGCCCGGTACGTAAAAGGCGAAGCTTCTGCCAGTAAAAAGCACATACCGCTTAGACCGGGCAGCCGCGTGCGCTATACCGTACCGCAATATTTAGATTCTACTCAGGGCGAAAAATGCACAATTATGTTTCGAACCACCGAAGTTTACCGCAACGTTAGCGTGGTAGTTTACAGCGGCGGCGAACGCTTAAAGACTTTGCGAAAAAAAATAGTGCGTCCGGGCGAAATGCAAGTGGCAGAACTGGAATCAAAAGAGCTTGCAAGGGTAAAAGATTCGATAACCGTAAGCATTGAACTGCCAGAGGAGGACATTGACTGATGAAAAAAACAAACTTAACCTGCATTATCTGCCCAATTGGCTGTTCTCTTGAAGTAACTTTGGACGACAACGGTCAGCCGGTAAGCGTTAGCGGCAACAGATGCCCCCGGGGCGAACAGTACGCCAAAAAAGAAATACTGAACCCGACAAGAACATTAACCAGCACTGTTGCCGTAAAAAACGGCAGCTTAAAGCTTGTACCCGGCAAAACTCAGGCTGAAATACCCAAAGACATGCTTTTGCAGGCAATGGAAATTATACGCCGAGCCGAATGTACCGCCCCGGTAAAACGCGGCGATGTACTTATTTACGATATTTTGGGCACCGGCGTAAACTTTATAGCCTGCGCCGACGTAGACGCAGTATAAAGCAAAAATATAAATCTTTCCTTATCGGCTAGCTTTTCACAGGTTAGCCGATTTTTTTTCCCGGGCAGGTTTTTAAAACGACTGGTCGTTTTGTTCAAAGTCACCTGTCGTTTGCCGCGAAACGACCGTGCGTTTTACCTGTATATCACCGTGCGTTTTACGGAAAACGACCGTGCGTTTTTTCAAAAACGCACGGTGAAATTTCAAAAACAAACGGTGAAAAATTCATATTCCTCTGTAGCAAAAATTTTCAGGAAAAATTGAATTTTTTTTTCTGAAAAGTGCTAAAAAATTTTTTTTGAGCGTATTACATACCTGTAGGGAGAAAAAATTCTTGCCTGAGCAGGAATCCTACTATCAGATATAAGAGGAGTCTATATGACACTTAAAAAGCTGAAAAAAGCTAACCCGCTAAATCGCGAAGAAGAAAAGTTCTACTTTGCACCGGTACAAGGCAGCATCATCACTCTTAGTGAAATGGCAGAACAGTTAAGCAAAACCTGTTCTATCAGTTCCATTTCAATCAGGTCGGTTCTGAATGCGTTTTTTGAAGAATTGCCATTTCTATTGAAAAACGGTCACCCGGTTCGCTTAGACCCGTTCTGTTCAATACGGCTTTCCGTAAGCAGCAACGGTAAAGAAAATGCAGAAGATTTAACGCGTGACGACATTAAAGACGTTCACATAATCGTAACACCTTCTGCACGGTTCAAGGCAAACTTGAATTCAAAAGAGTTTATAAAATCAATTAAAATAATTGAAGAACCGAACAGCGAAACGGAAAATTAAGGAAATACCGCCGAACAACCGGTATGAATAAGCAAAAAAAAACGGCGTTGCTGGCAGAAAATATCAGCAACGCCGTTTTCTTATAAAAATTAATAGGACGAATATCGAGTTTACATAAAAAATGTTTAACAACAGCCTTTCGACAGTCCCTGCCTCGAAAAAAAACGTTCGCCCTTCGGTCGTGACGAATTTTTTTCGTGTCCGTGACTGTCTGCGGCTGTTTTTATCACAATTATATAGATGTCTTTTGTCCTTTTATATAAAACTCGAAATTGAACCTAATAAATCTCGCATTCAGCAAACAGAAAACGAAAAACTAAGCTTTTTGCCTGTTCTGTTAAACTTCGGTTGGATAAACTACGCCCCACTCTTTGCGCAAAGTATCCATGGTGCGGCACAAAAACAGACTGTCCTGCCAGCTGTGGGTTTTACATTCCAGCAAGCCTTCGTTTATGCATTTCTGGACGGCGCGGGCTTCGTATTCGTAGCCGTTGCAGTCAAACGGCAAAGCTTCGTCTGCGGCAAGTTTTCCAGCGGCATCATACAGCTTTAAGCTTTCGCCATACCAGAAGTTATTAAGCACAATGCTTCCATTTGAACCGATGAATTTTGCCTGCCGCGTAACGCTTCCGCAGCCGCAAATCATGCCGCTGGTTAAAACAGCACTGCAATCTTCATATTTAAAGCTTATCAGTTCAAAACCGTCTACGCCGGTATTTGTTTTCTGACAAACAGAAACCATATTCTGCGGTTCTGCCTTAGAAAATTCAATGTTTTTTGCGCTGCTTATGGAACTGAAAGCCGCAGTTAAAGAATAAATACCCAAATCCAGCAAGGCACCGCCCGCCAAATCCGGCTCGTAAAGCCGCGAACCTGGCTTCTGTTCCATCGGGCAGCAAATGTCGGCATAAACAGCCTGCAATTTTCCAATTTTGCCGCTGTTAATATACTGCATTGCTTTTGCAAATGCGGGCTGAAACTTCATCCACATGGCTTCCATAAAAAAGCAGTTGTTTGCTTTTGCAGCGGCTAATACTTTTTCAAGTTCGGTCTGGTTAATGCATGCAGGTTTTTCGCACAAAACAGATTTTCCGGCGTTTAATGCCTGCAGCGCAAACTGAACATGATTGATGTGCGGCGTTGCAATATAAATAACGTTTACGTTTTCATCGTTAAGCAAACTGTCGTAATCGCCGTAATGTTTTGCAAAACCGAAAGTTTTTGCAAAGTTTTCAGCTTTTGCCGTACTGCGCGATGCGGCGGCGTACAAAACGGCGTTTTCTACATGGCGCAAAGCTTTTGCCATTTGTTCTGCAATTGTGCCGCAGCCTATAATACCCCAGTTAAATTTTCCCATAAGTTCCTTCTGTTATAAAAAGAGATTTACAGTATTTTACTATTCAATTTGTCAAACCGCAAAGTTAAATATAAAAAGCAGATTTAACAGAATGAAAATGCGTTTTGCTAAATATTTCTGCCTGTAAAACGCCTTGCGTTTCAGAACACGGAACTATCAAAATAGGGACGAAAAAATAAAATAAAGGTTGCTAAACATAAAAAAAATGCTTTAATATAGAAGATAATGCTTTGTTGAACTGGTAAACTAACAAACGGGCATATATAAAACGGCTTAAAAATACTGGTTATTATATAGAAGATTTTTGTTAATTTTTAGCGAAACTTCTATTTAACATAAAAACATAGAGGAAGAAAAATGAAGTACGGATATTTTGACGACGAAAACAGAGAATACGTCATCACAAACCCGCAGACACCTGTTAAATGGATTAACTACGTTGGTACTTTGCAGTTTGGCGGCTTTATTGACCACACCGGCGGCAGCCAGCTTTGTAAAGGCGACCCGGCTTTGAACCGCATTACAAAGTATATTCCGCAAATGCCTGCAAGCGATTTTAAAGGCGAAACTGCATACGTGCGCGTGCGCAAAGCCGGCGAAAGTGCAGAAAAGGCTGAAGTTTTTTCGCCTTATTACGTGCCTTGCTTAAAAATGCCGCAAAACTTTGAATGTCATGTTGGTATGTATTATACCCGCTGGATATGCCAGTTTGGCGACTTAAAGTTTGATATTCTGGCTTTCATTCCGCGCGGCGGCAGCGAACTTATTCGCCAGTACAAAATTACAAATACCGGCAAAGACAAACTGCAGGTTGAACTTTTCCCTGTTGTAGAGTTCAGCCACTTTGATGCACTGAAACAGCTTTGCAACGCAGACTGGGTTCCGCAGACAATGCAGAGCCACAAAATTACATTAAAAGACGGCAGCAACGCTATTGCGGCTTATGCTTTTATGAAAAAAGATACAGGCGTGAACCTTTTCAAGGCAAACGTTCCTTTTGCTGCCTACGAAACTGACCGCAAGCGCTTTTTGGGTGCAAATGAATACGGTACATGGGCAAATCCGCTTTCGTTAAAAGCTGAAAAATTGAGCAGCACAGATGCTGTTCGCGGCGATACTATTGCGGCGCTTCAATTGGAAGCCGGTACAATTGCCGCCGGCGAAACCAAGTGTTTTATTACCCAGCTTTGTCAGGTTGAAGGCATGGCAGCAGCTGAAAGTTCTGAAAACTGCTATAAAACTGAAGAAGATGTAGCAAAGGCTTTTGCAAACTTGAAGGCTTTCTGGGATTCTTATCTTTCTATTGTAAAAGTAAAGACACCAGACGCTGCATTCAACTCTATGCTGAATATCCACAATCCGCGCCAGTGTTTTACTACCAAGACATGGTCGCGCTATTTGTCTCTTTACCAGCTCGGTTACGGCTCAGACCGCGGTATCGGATTCCGCGATTCTTCACAAGACGTAATGGGCGTTATTCCGCAGATTCCGGACGAAGCACGCGAACTGATTGAAAAGCTTTTGTCTGTTCAAAGTTCCGACGGTTCGGCTTATCACCAGTTCAACCCGCTTTCTATGGTTGCAGGTCGCGGCGATTCTATGGAATATGAAGACAGACCGCATTTCTACTCTGACGACCAGCTTTGGATTGTGCTTGCCGTAAGTGCTTACGTAAAAGAAACTGCGGATTATTCGTTCCTTGAAAAAGTAATTCCGTTCTACGAAAAAGATAAAAATGAAAAGCCTGTAGAAACCGGTACTGTTTACGAGCATTTGCAGCGTGCTGTTGCTTTTACCCACAAAATGGTTGGTAAACACGGTTTACCGCTTTTGGGTTTTGCAGACTGGAACGATACTGTAAACTTGCCGGAAGGAGCTGAAAGTTTGTTTACGGCAAACCTTTACGGCTGGGCTTTGCAGGAACTTTGTGAATTATGTGCTTTCCGTGGTGAAAATGAAAAAGTAACTGTTTACAAAGAATGGTACGACCAGATGAAATCGAATGTTCTTGAAAAAGCATGGGACGGCGATTGGTTTGTTCGCTATTTTGATGATAAAGGTGAACCATACGGTTCTGCCAAAAATGAATACGGTAAATTGTGGCTCAATGCTCAGTCTTGGGCTGTTCTTTCGGGCTTTTGCGATGGTACCGATCTTGGCAGAAAGGCGATGGATTCTGTTAAAAAACATTTGGTTACAGAAAACGGTATTAAGCTTTCCTGGCCGGGTTACACAACCTACGACCGCGAAAAAGGCGGCGTAACGACTTATCCACCTGGAGCCAAAGAAAACGGTGGTATCTTTTTGCACCCTAACCCATGGGCAATTATTGCAGAAACCAAACTTGGTGACGGTGATCAGGCTTTTGCATATTATCAGCGCATCAACCCGGCTGCCAAAAATGAAAAAATGGACGAATATGAGTGCGAACCATATTGCTATGCTCAGAATATTCTTTCAAATGAACATCCTAATTTTGGTTTGGGCCGCAACTCTTGGCTTTCTGGTACTTCAAGCTGGGCTTATCAGGCTTCAACAAAATATATTCTGGGTATCCGTCCAGAACACAACGGTCTGCGAATTGAACCATGTATTCCAAAATCTTGGGAAGGCTTTACTGTAGAACGCACTTGCCGCGGTTGTGTTTATAACATAACAGTTAAAAACCCTAAAAATATTAGCTGTGGTGTTACAAAATTAACCCTCGACGGTAAAGAAATTGCTGGCAGTATTGTACCTTGGCAGACAGACAGCAAAGTACACAATGTAGAAATTGTACTTGGGTAAATAGTATTATTGCAGTATAAAATAAAAGCCAGCAACTAGATAAAATTTAGTTGCTGGCTTTTTTTGGTTTTAAATAAAAAAAATAAAGTCTATAACGCTAATCCGTTGAAACAGTAAGAAAAAACGAAATATTTGAAACGAAACTTGATATAAAAAGAAAATCAGAAAAATCTTCAAAAGATAAAATCAGGATTCAAATATAACCTAAGAAAATAAACATAATAAAAATAGAAAATATAAGCAGTTTAAAACAATAACAGCCGGAATCATATTCCGGCCGTTTAAAGCCACGAAAATATAAAAAGCCTGGCAGCGTCCTACTTTCC
>JAKSTR010000009.1 GCA_024402495.1 Treponemataceae bacterium | reverse complement strand
AATCATGTATAAATTATGAAAAAACGGCATAAAAACAGAAAAAATAATCAGTCCTCGGTTAAAAACTTGAAAAATCTGTTTTTTGCATTTTTGGTAAGTCTGCTTTTAATGCTGGTTCAATGTTTTTTCATAGTGAAAAATTCGCCGCATATTGGGAACAATTTTGAAAAAATTATGAAATATTATTTTGATGCAAGCATATCGCCTTATCAGAAAAGTATGCCGGTTTTTGCAGCTGGCTTTTTTATATCCTGCGTTATTTACGGTATAAAGGTTCTTTCAGAAAAGAAGCAGAAAAATAAATAACCCGAACTTCGAGTTTAAAATATTCGTCATTCTGAACTCATTGGTTCATCATCCGATTTGTTATCCAAAACAGATCCCGAAGCAAGTTCGGGATGACAAAACATGAAAACACGACATTCACGGTAAATAAAAAAACTGCCGGCAATTTTTACCAGACCGGCAGTCTTTTATAATTCAGTTTGCAGAAGGCACATAATTGCGCCGTTTTATAATTTTGAATATTTTTCTACAAGCTGGTCTGCGGCGTTTACGCAGGCGGCGCATGGTGTGCCGGTTTGCATTTTTATCTGCATGCAGGTTGCGGCACCGCAAGCCTTTACAAATTCTTCTTCAATTTGGGCGGCATGCTGGGGCAGTGCCTGCTGGGCTGCAAAAAGAGCACCGCATAAACCGCCCGGCGCTCTGCCGCCAACGTATGGCGCATATTCGTTTACAATGTCGTCGCTTTTGTAAAGCGACTGGTATTTGTTTGCCACCGCCTGGGCGCAGTTGTGGGCATAAGGCGGCGTTCTGAATGTATCTGTTGCTTTCATGTTTTTCATTATAAAAAATCGTGGTAAAATGTTCAAATAGTGCAAAGTGTGCAAAATTGAAGGGGAAAAATGCTGCCGTCTAAAAACGAAGCCGAAAACGAGCTTAAAATTGCCGAAAAACTTAATCCGGGACCGTGGATTAAACATTCTGTAAATACGGGTATTGCCGCCCGGAATATTGCACAAAAAGTTTTGGGCATGAACAGCGAAAAAGCCTATATTGTGGGCTTGCTGCACGATATTGGCAGGCGTGTAGGTTTTGTAAATACGCCGCGGCACGTTTATGAAGGCTATAAATATTGCATGCAGCGCGGCTGGGACGAAGTTGCGAAGGTCTGCATGACACATTCTTACCTTTTGATGAAAGATGCCGTGGATTACGAGCCGCAAACCATTGAAGAGAAAGAAATTAAGCTTTTTATAGAAAACTGCCGCTGCGACGATTACGATTTGCTTATTCAGATGTGCGATTCGCTTGCAACAGATTACGGATTTGTAATTTTGGAAAAACGCTTTGTAGACGTAACCCGGCGCTACGGCATAATGGAAAACTATATAAAGGGCTGGGAAAAAGCCTTTGAAATTAAAGAATATTTTGAAAATAAAATGGGCTGTTCGGTTTACGACGTTTTGCCCGATATTGGCAAAACTACGCTTTTATCGCCAAAACCGTGGAAGCCGGCGGCAAAATAACAGGCGGATACGCGCAAAAGTTCCCTTGTTTTTTTCAATTTTCAACTATATAATGGAAGAAATTATAAAAATCAATTTGAAACTTCATTTTTTTCCAGAAAGGAACGGCAAAATAAATGGTTGCAAAAGAAATTAAGCTTACAAGCCTTACAATTATTGCGGCTGCACTTATTGTTTTTGCCGGAATCAGTTTTTTTCAGCTGGGCAGGGTTGTAGGCAATTCAGAACCTGCCGGTTACATGAATTACGGCTGGGACGTTACTTACCACGATAGAACTTATACAAATGTGGCGCTTGCCGATTTTATTTTTTCAGATTTGGGGCGCGGCGAAAGAATAGTTTTAACCGTACCGATGCCGGAATTTGACATGCTGTATCCGATTTTGATTGTTCACATGGACAATTATTTTTTTGAAGTGCAGAAAAACGGCAAACCGGTTTTTAACAGCATGCACCCGGCAAACGGCCGCCCTTTTGTTGGCCGCGGAAATGTTTCCGTACCAATCGGTAATTTTTCTTCCGGCGAAGAACTGAAAATTGTTCTGACCGTTGCCGAAACTGATGCTTTTAAGCGCTTAACGCCGTTCAGGTTAATGTCTGCCGCGGATTATTACAGCGATATTTATGTCAGAAACTTTTATATTTTCATTTGCGTACATTTTATGTTTATTACCGGGCTTTTGGGCGTTGTAATGGGCATTATTCTGAAAGTACTGAAGCGCGAAATGGCTGGTACAATATTTTTTGTAGGTCTGTTTGGTATTTTAACAAGCAACGCCATCGGCATTGAAAGCCAGATAATGAGCCTGTTCTTTCATTCTGCCGCCCAATTGACACAGATGCGCTTTTCTTCTATTTCTGGCGCCATAGTTTGTCTGCTTGCCTTGCTGTATAATCAGCTTGATAAATATTCCGTTCACCGGAAATTTCTGCTGGCGGCTATTTTTACCGTTGCCATCGGTTCTGTGGTAACCATACTTTTGCACGTTTCCAATATTGTGCATGTAAGAAATATGCTCGGTGTAATCCGCATTTTCGTCGTGATAATTTCGTGTTACGGTTTGTTTATTGCGGCGCAAATTATAATTAACCAGCCGGTCAGCAAGTGTCTGCCGGTATTTGGCTGCGGCGTGCTTGTTGTGTTTTTTATGTTCGATGAAATTTCTTATCTTGTTTCATATTATACAATTGGCTCGTTTGTAAGCATGAATGTAATGTGGCTGGCAACAGGAATTATGATTTTGATTTTGTGTACGATTGCCGGTCAGGTTCTTTACATCAATTTAAACGAATACCGTTTGATTTCTAAAACTTACGAAGAACAGTCTGTTTATCAGGATTTTATTACCGGACTGCTGACGCGCAACAAAACATTAGAGATTTTAGAGACTTTGCAGAAAAATAAAAAAGATTATTCAATTATTTGGATTGATATTGATAATTTGCCGCTACAAAACAGCGTGGAAAATGCGGAAAAAATAAACGATATGCTTGCGGTTTTTAGCGATATTGTAAAGCATATCCCGACGGAAGATATGTATGTAGGCAGATTTGATACCGGGCGTTTTCTGTTTATCGGCACTGATTTAACCGAAAAGAAAATACGGCACTTTTTGTTTGTGTTGCAGGGAATGGTTAATGCCGAAAACAGCCATTCGCAGCTGCCGCTGTCATTGGCGGGCGGTTATGCTTTCAGCAAAGACTGTGCTGCGCCGAATTTTCAGTCGGTTTTGCGCCTTGCAACCCAGCAGAATATTTTGCCAATTGAACAGAATAAAACTACACGCGTACACAAAGCGTAAATCATAAAAAAAGTCATTCCGTAAGCGGAATGACTTTTTTTATATTCAAGTGGTGTGGCGAACCTTAAAAAAGCTAAAACATAATCTTTAGTCTTCGGCGCGCCTTGCTTTTGCATATTGAAAATTTTTTACCGCCGGATATTTAAAAAAACTCTAAAATCTCCAGCGTGTTCTGCTTTCAACCGGCGCTTAATCTAAAACTGCATCAATCCATTCGGCACTTTGCACCGGGTACTGCGCCCTGGCGTTTAAAAAATACAAAAGCGCGTCGTGCTTGTTGCCCATAAAATAATAACATTCGCCAAGATAAAAATTGGCGCGTGCAACGCTCTGCACGGTTTTGCCGCTCTGGTAAGTTTCCAGATAAGCTAAAAGTTCCTGGCGGGCGGTATGCCAGTTTTCGCTGGCAAAATACTGATTTACTATTTGCGCCAGATATGTGTCGTTTTGTTTTTCGCTGTTAAAAACAAAAGGCAGTTTTACGTTTTGCCGGCTGTGCAGGTTTTGCGGCGCAAGATTTTTACCGTTATTCGTTGCACTTTTTTCCGCCAGAAGTTCGTCTAAAAGCGGATATTCTTTTATGTTTTCTTCTGTATTTTTGCCTTTGGCTTCAATTGAATTATAAAATTGCGGCAGCGGTGCGGCGCGCTTGCCCTGCACGTTCTGTTTTGTGTCGTTCTGGCTGATGCTTACGGCAATTGGTCTTGCAGTTGTGTTGTTGCCGATTTTCAGCAAAACTTCGCCGGTCAAAAGTTCACTTTCTTCTATTAATGCATAATAAAAATTGCGGTTTGCGGGCGGAAAATCAACCAGCGGCGTGCCGGCATCTGTAAAAGTGCTTACCAAAGTTGCTTCGCTGAAAGCGCTGATTTTTGTAAAAGGCTTTTCGCAGCGGTAAAGGCACAAACGGTTGCCCGGATTTTCCGAAGTATAGGTAATGATTACCGAATTGTCCTTTGAAATTGTGCAGAAATTGCTTATCTGGCTTTTGGGCTGAATAATTTTTCCTGCAAAATGGGCGTTTACCGGGCTGGTTGTGCTGTTTACGCCGGGAATAATTGAACCGCACACAAATTCGTTGTTTTTTACTGCAAGAACGGCATAATAATATTGCCCGTTGTCGGTAATTTCTTCGCTGTAAATCAGCTGGCTGGAATCCTGTTCTGCAACAAGGGTTTTTGCGTTAAGGTTCAGCCGGGTAAGCGGCTTGGTATCGCGGTAAATTCTAAAAAGCATTTCCGGCGAATAAGTGTAAGGTTCGGCACGCTTCCACGTAATCTGCACGCTGGTGTTTGTTACCAGCACCGAAATGTCTTTTGCAACCGGCGTTGCGTTTTGTGCATGAACCGAAAAAGAGATGAAAAAAAGTGTATTTAATAGAAAGAATTTGATATTTTTTTGCTTCATGTAAATATAATCACCTAAAAAATACGGTTTGACAAGATACTTTGATTAGCATATTCTTAAAGAATGTTTGTTTCTGTAATCTTAGATCCGGGGGCAGCCGAATCGGCAACAGCCCTTGCCCAAATTCTTACATTTTATGGTTATCAAAAAAAACAGCGCAGCTGCTGGGAACACAACAGCGTAAGCGAAGAGCGTTTTACCGCGCTGAAAAAAGACATTGACCGCGTTACCGATTATTACGACAAAGTGCGTTTTTATCATTACCCGGTGCAGGGCGCAATGGCAATAACAGAATTGAAGCAGAAAAAATGGCGCAAAATGCTGATGAAAAGTTCTGCGGATGACGCCCAGAAAAACACACAGTAATTTTAAATTTTACAATAAAAGAAATTATCCCAAAATTATTTCTTTATAAAATAGAAAAAATCTTAGGAAAAACTATGCTTGAAGAATTAAAAATCCCCATTGCCAATGTAAAGGCAGACATCCTCGAAGTTTGGGGGCATCTTTGACTCGGCTGTAATTGAAGCCAAAATTGCAGAAAAAGAAAAATTGTGCGGCGAACCCGGTTTCTGGGACAATCCGCAGAAAGCCGAGAAAGTTTTGGGCGACATTAAAGCCCTTAAAAACCGCATTGAACCGTGGAAAGAACTGATTGCCGCAATTGAAGATACCGAAGCCTTGTACGAACTTGCCGTTGAAGGCGGCGATGATTCGCTTGAAGATGAAATTAAAAGTTCTTTAGCTTCAATTAGCGAAAAATACGAAAAACAGAGTATTTTGAACCTCCTGTCTGACGAAGTTGACCGGAACGGCGCATTTTTGACGATTCATGCCGGAGCAGGCGGAACTGAAGCCTGTGACTGGGCTCAAATGCTTTTCAGAATGTACAGCCGCTGGTGCGAACGCCGGGGCTTCAAGATGGAAGTTGTAGACCTTTTGGAAGCTGAAGGCGGAATAAAATCGGTAACGGCGCAAATTACCGGCGAATATGTTTACGGTTATTTAAAATCGGAAGCAGGCATTCACCGTCTGGTTCGCATCAGTCCGTTCGATTCCAACGCACGCCGGCATACTTCGTTTACTTCGGTTTATGTTTTCCCTGTTCTGGACGACAGCATTGAAGTAGAAATCAGACCTGAAGATTTGCGCGTTGATACTTACCGCGCAGGCGGTGCAGGCGGACAGCACGTTAACAAAACCGATTCTGCGGTGCGTTTTACCCACCTGCCAACCGGAATTGTTGTTGCCTGCCAGACCGAACGCAGCCAGATTATGAACCGCCAGACCGCGATGAACATGCTGCGCGCACGTCTGTACGAATATTACCGCGCCGAAAAAGAAAAGGAACACGCCAAATTTGCTCAGGAAAAGAAAGATATTTCCTGGGGCAACCAGATTCGTTCCTACGTTTTTCAGCCGTATACAATGGTTAAAGATCACCGCACCAAATTTGAATCAGGCAACATTCAGTCTGTAATGGATGGAAACATTGACGCATTTATAGAAAATTATCTTTCTCTGAAATGGAAAGGTTTGCCTGAACAAAGCGACGAAAGCGACGACGATTTATGAAAAAGCCGTCAGTTTTGGCAGTAATTTTTGCAGTTTTTACGATTTTTCCTCAAATTGCCGCGGCGCAAAACTGGGTTTTGTCTGCCGTGCCTTTTGAATATCGTTCAACTTCAAAAACATCCGGCGATTCGGTACGCGCCGCCGCAGAAGAGCTGCCAAAACTGGTTTTAGCCGAATTGCAGGGCAGGGGCAGTCGCATTTTAGAAGAAAGCGAAATTGAACAGAAAGTTTTATACGATTTGCGGCAGGAGCGGCAGGAACTTTTTGTTCAGCTCAGCGGAAAAATTGCGGAAAAAGATGAACTTTTTTTTGCAGCCGGTTCGGCTTATGGCAAAAAGAAACTTGAAAAACAAAAAGATTTCGAAATTGCTCAGATTCAAAAGCAGATTGAAGAAAACTTAAAAAAAGCGGCAAATCCTTTGGGCGCTTTTGCAGCTGAAAATACCAAAAGTTCCAGAAAAAATCAAAAAATTGAATACCTTTCAGAATTGCGGCCGGGTGACAGCGCCCAGCTTGCCATTTATAAAGACAGCGCCGAAGAATTGTTTGCGCCCCGGCGCGACGACGAAACTCTGGACGATTTTGAAAACCGCGCAGTTGAAAACAAAATAGACGGAATTATTACAGGTTCAATTATAGAACGCGCCGGATTTTTGCAGGCAACGGTTAATCTGGTTTTGTACCCCGGTGCAAAAATTGAATGTACGCTAAACGACATCGGTTCAATGAAAGATTTGGGCGCGCTGGCGGCAACTTTAGCAAAATCGCTTTATCCTTATGTCATAAACAGCAAACCCGTAAAACTTCGTTTTGAAATTTTTCCGGCAGAAGCCGCCAAAGTTGCCCGCATATATGTAGACGGCGCAACGCCCCAGAACAGCGGCGAAATCGATGTTCAGAACGGAAAACATCAGGTTTACATTTATGCGGAAGGTTTTGAAAGCAAAAGTTTTTCCTACAGCTTTACCCAGACCGATGAATTTGTAATTCAGGTTAAGATGCCAAAAAAAGAAATTGTGCGCGTTGCGCTGGCTTCGGCTAACCGCGACGGCGATTTTTATGCAAACGCCATGCCCGTGCAGGACAAAAACGATTTGAGTCTTGATAAAGGGCACACTTTGGGCGAATTTGCAGGCGAAAACGGAAAAAGCCAGTTTTTTATGCTTGATAACCAGCCCGGCAATAAAAGCGGTGCAGAACAAAGCGGAAAGCTGAATTTCAAGCCGATTACATTTAACGATTCACTTTTGGATTTTCCGGCTCAGATTGAAAAATCAAGGTCAGATTTGTATAATTCTTACGCCGGTTTGCTTATCAGCCTGCCTTTTACGTTTTTCTCTAAAGGCATGAGCATTGCGATGCACAATTCGTATCTTTACGACCGTGCCGACCCAGCCGACGTTACCCACTGGAAACTTTACAATTATGCGTTTACCACGGTCAGCGCGGCGATGGGCATAAACTTTTTGTATAATGTTGGGCGTTATCTTTACATGGGCAATTCGCTTATGCCTCAAACCCTAAAAATTGCGCCGCAAAACCAAAAATATGGCGATTTTATGCCGGCAAACGACAGCAAAATTGAAGAAAACACCACAAATTCAATTGACAGTAATATAGAAGAAAATTGAAAAAGTAGAACCGGAGGAAAATTATGGCAAAATTAAGTTTTTCTGAAAAACTAAAATCTTTGTTTGGCAAAAAAAACGAAGAAACCGAAGATTTTTTTGAAGATTTGACAGATTCGCTGATTGAAGGCGATTTGGGCGCAAAAACCGCTTTTGAACTTACTGAAAAAATAGAAACTTTATGCAAAAAACAGGGCACAAAAGACCCGGCAGAAATTACCGCGCTTTTAAAGCAGGAACTTTCTTCTTTTGTAAAAGAAACCCGCCTTGTTCCGGAACCGGGCAAAACCAATATTTATCTTATGCTGGGCGTTAACGGCGTTGGAAAAACAACCAGCGCCGCAAAGCTTGGTAAATATTTTGAACAGTCTGCAAAAATGCCGGTTGTTCTGGCGGCGGCAGATACTTTCCGCGCCGCAGCAATTGAACAGTTGCAGTATCACGGTGAAAAACTTGGTTTGCGTGTGGTTGCCCACCAGAACGGCGCAGACCCCGGCGCAGTTGTTTTTGACGCTGCCGATGCAGTAACAGCCCAGGGCGGCGGTTTGGTTATTGCCGATACTGCCGGCCGCCTGCACAATAAGGAAAACCTTGTGCGCGAATTGCAGAAAATTGACCGCATTGCAAGACAGAAAGCCGCCGAAGGCTGCTATAAAAAGATTCTTGTAATAGACGCAACCACCGGGCAGAACGCACTGCGTCAGGCAGAAGTTTTTAACGAAGCTGTCGGTGTGGACGCAATTATTCTGACCAAATACGATTCAACTGCAAAGGGCGGCATTGCCTGCGCCGTTGGAAAAGAGCTTGGGCTTGGTATTGCATTTACCGGCACCGGCGAAAAATACGAAGATATCGGGCTTTTTAACAGCGAAGAATATTTGAACGCCTTTTTAGGACTGTAAAATGCAGAATTTAAAAATTGTATTGCCCGTTACAATTTTCGTTTTTGTCTGGGTTTGGGCGGCACGCGCAGAAAATGGCGCAATTATAGACAAAGACGGGCGTTTTAGAAATACCGTTACCGGCGATGAAATTTTTTATACCGTTCGTAACGAAACCGGCATTAGCGAGCTTTATGTTGCCGACGAAGCCGGTTACAGCCGCCGAACCTACGACAAACAGATGCGCCTTTTAAGCGAAACAAGCTGGCAGTTTGCATCAAATAACAAGGCGGTGCTTGCAAGCGAAAAAAAATACACTTACGCCGACGGCGCGCAGAGTTACCGGCGTCTGGACGAAAGCGATTTTTTGCAGAATCTTTATACCCGGAGCCAGTTTAACGAAAAAGGCTTGATTTTGGCGCAAAGCGTTTATACTTTGCAGAACGGGCAGCCTTCTAAAAAGCCAATTTCTTCCTATATGAAAAAATACGACGACAAGAACCGGGTTATAGAAATGCAAAGTGCCAGTGCAAACGGCGAAAGAAACAAAATTTTGTATAGCTATAACAATTTTTGCGACCAGCCCAATTTGAAAGTTTACGAAAAAAACGTGCTTGTAAGCGAAAAGATTTATAAAGCGGCAAATGTTTACGAAGACCGCATTTATTTTGACGGCGGCGACGTGGTTGTAAGCGTTTTTACCGACGGCACAAAAACAGACCAGTGGCTTGAATCTGAAGGGCAGATTTTTAGAAGCGAAACGTGGTAAATATGAAAAAAAATCAAAAATCGCCGCTTTCTTCTTTTAAATGGATTTTTTATATTTCACGACGATTTTCTCAAGTTGACCGGAAAGGGCGCAGCCGCGTAACTTCAATTCTGGCAAGCCTGGGCATTGCGTTTGGCGTAATGGCGCTTATCGTCATTATTTCGGTGATGAACGGTTTTCAGCTTGGCTACATTGACAGCATTCTGGAAATCAGTTCTTACCATATAAGAATGACGGCTAAAGACGGCGCAAGCGGCTTAAACAGCAGCGCGGCGGAAATTGAAAATTTTCTGCAATTTGCAAAAAACAGCAGTGACATTTTAAGCATTACGCCTTTTTACGAAGGTCAGTCGCTGGTGGCAAGCAGCCGCGGCAAGCAGCAGGGTGCGCTTATACGTGCCGTGCCCGCCGCCGTTATGCAGCAGGACCGTGGTTTTGCAAAAGAAGTTGAAATAATTTCCGGCGATTTTGACCTTAGCCAGCCGGATTATGCAGTTTTGGGCTATGACCTTGCCTATAATCTGGGCGTGCACGTTGGCGACGATATAAATTTTCTGGCACTTTCCGGCGGCAGCGACGTTGAACTTTTAAGCGATAACCGCCAGTTCGTTGTAACGGGCATTTTTACCTGTTCCTACGCCGACATAAACGCAAGCTATGTTTTTGTCGGCAACGAAAAAAAAGACCAGCTTTTTGGCGCAAACGCAGTGCCGGTTTATGGCATAAAGCTGAAAAATGCAGATTTCAGCCAGCGTTACTGTGAAATGCTGAAAAATAAATTTCCGGCGTTTGATTTTGAATCCTGGGCAAACTACAACCGTTCGTTTTTTGGCGTGCTTAAAGTTGAAAAAAACATGCTGATGCTTCTGGTTCTGCTGATTTTTGTTGTGGTTGGCGTAAATATTTACAACGGTTTGCGCCGCATGGTTTTTAGCCGCAAGGAAGAAATTTGTGTTCTTGCCGCGCTTGGTGCAAAAATCAGGCAGATAAGGCTGCTTTTTGTAATGCAGGGCTTTTTGTGCGGCATTTTGGGCGCGCTGCCCGGCGCGGTAATGGCAATAATAATCTGCCACAACATGAATTTCGTTTTTACAGTAATTGGAAAAGTTTCTTACTTTTTTCAGTATGTGATTACGCTTTTAACCGCGCCTTCAAGTGCAAAATATCTGGTGCAAAATTCACTGTATTCGGTGTTTGCTTCAATACCGCCCCGCATTGTTTTTAGCGAAGTTTTTACAATTACGTTATTTGGCGTGCTTTCTGCGGTTTTTGCTTCATGGGCGGCAAGCCGGGGCGTTTTGCGCTATTCTCTGGCGGAAGTTCTGCACGACGATTGACGGAATGTGACGCGAAGCGTTCACTTCGTTTTTGCTGAAACTTAGGGAATCTGTAAAAATTGCAGTTTTTGGAGTTTCTTTTTTAAGGCGAATGCAGCTAAAAAAGGTATTTATTATATGGAAGATTTTAACAATTTTACAAAAAACAATCTGACAGGCTTTGCCAGTTCGGGCGACTTGCCGAAAGACCAGATGAATAAAATAGAAGAATTGCCGGTGGTACAAATTGCAGGTCTTTGCAAAACCTACAATACCGGCAGCGAAACTTTAACAATTTTGAACGATTTGGATTTGACCCTTTTTGCCGGTACAAAAGCCGTAATCTGCGGCGAAAGCGGCTGCGGAAAAAGCACCTTGCTGAATATCATCGGTTCGCTGGATACGCCCACCGGTGGCTACATAAATTGCTGCGGTTACCAGATTGACAGACTGAACGAAGATCAGCTTGCGCAGTACCGCAGCCACGATTTGGGCTTAATTTTTCAGTTTCACTATCTGTTAAAGGATTTTTCGGCTTTAGAAAATGTTTTTATGCCAGCCTACATTGCCGGAATGAGCAAAAAAGAGGCAAAAATGCGGGCAAAGCAGCTTTTATGCGACGTAGGGCTTGAAAAACGGATGAATCATCTGCCGTCTCAGCTTAGCGGCGGCGAGCGCCAGCGCGTAGCAGTTGCCCGCGCCCTTATAAACGACCCTAAACTGATTCTTGCAGACGAAGCTACCGGCAACCTTGACCCGGCAAATGCGCTTCTGGTGGGTGAAATGTTTTTTAATCTTGTTGACCGCTATAAAAAAACGCTTGTTCTGGTAACCCACGACATGAATCTGGCAAAAGCCGGCGATGTTATTTACAAACTTGTTGGGGGCAAACTGCAAAGTTTATGACTTTCAAATCTTCGCTTTTTTTAGCCTTCCGCTGGCTTTTTCCGTTTTGCAAAGACAAAAACGATAAAAATTCTCCAAATCAAGCCCGAAAAAGTGTTTTTGCGGCGATTTTTTGCGTTGCACTGAGCCTTATTCCGCTGGTTGTGGTGCTGGTTGTGGCAAACGGGCTTATCAGCGGCATGACCAGCAAAATTATTGAACTTTCAAGTTTTCACATTCAGGCTGTGCAGTACAAGGCGGCGGCAAATTATCAGGCAAATATTGAAGGGCTTGCAAAATTAAAAGAAAACGTAGAAAAAATCGGCGGCGTAACAGACTGCTATATAGAAAGAAGCGGCGTTGCGCTTGCCGCCGGTAAAAAAGAACGCGGCGGCGTAACTGTACGCGGTGTTGAAAATTCTTTTTTGCGCGATAATTTTGAAAAACCTGGCGGTATTTGCAATGCCGGCGATACGGTCGATTTGAAAAATGCCGCCGGCGCCGGTAAAAAGCTTCAAAGTACAAAAGCCAAGCCGCTTTTTATGGTAGAAGAGGGCGAAGCTTTTTTTGCAGACCAGAATCAGGCAATCGTAGGCAATGTACTGGCGCAAAAAATAGGGGTAAAAGTTGGCGACACATTGCGCCTTATAACCATAAAAACTTTGCCCAACGGCACAAGCGTGCCAAAAATTGCAACCTTTACGGTTTGCGGCATTGTAAGCTGCGGCTATCAGGAACTGGATGCCTTATGGGTTTTTGTGCCGCTGGAAAAAGGCTTTGAGTTTTTGTCTTCAAACGTGTCGCGGATTATTTTGGGCGTAAAAACTGCCGACGCTTTTTCGCCAGATTTGTACCGCATTGCAGACGACATTCAGCGTATAAGCGGCAAAAATTACGGCGCATATACATGGCAGGAACTTGATTATGCTCGTTTTGCCAATTTCAGAACTTCAAAACTGATGCTGATGCTGGTAATGTGCCTTATTGTGCTTGTGGCATGCGTAAATATTTCTTCGGCGCTGATTATGCTTGGCATAGAACGCCGCAAGGAAATTGCGATTTTAAAAAGTCTTGGGGCAAGACCAAAAGGCATAAAGCGCTCTTTTGTTTTTACCGGCTTTTTTTGCGGCGTTGGCGGTGTGGTTCTGGGGCTGCCTTTGGGCGTGTTCTGTGCGCTTTTTACAAACCAAATAATCAGCGCAATTGAAAAACTTGTTAACGCTTGGGGCTATTTGGTGTATATTATCAAAAGCTTTTTTGATTCAAGCTTGATTTTTGTGCCGGTACAGCTTTTAGACCCGGCTTATTATCTTGAAACAATTCCAATCAGCTTCAACATAAAGGAACTTTTTGGCATTGCTTTTTTAACAATTCTGCTTTCGGTGCTGGTTTCGCTGCTGCCTGCTTATAAAGCTGCAAAAGAAAAACCTTTAGACACCCTGCGCAAGCTGTAAAAACAGGAAAAAACTATGAAATGTGACATTTGCGGAATAAATGATGCTGTGCTTTTTGTTCAGCAGGTAAGTTCAACCAAAACGGTGGAATTGCATTTGTGTTTTGAATGTGCCCGTAAGCGCGGCATTCACACGCCGGGCAAAAACGCAGAAGAAACTTTAAACAATCTGATTAACAATCTTATGCAGGAAGGCTTGAACCAGAGCCAGAATGCAGCCTGCCCGGTTTGCGGCAGAACTTTGAACGACTTGAAAAAACAGAAATTTACCGGCTGCCCGGAATGCTATACGGTTTTTAAAAGCGAAATTTTTTCAATTTTGAAAAATGAAGGTCTTGAAGGCACCTATCACGGTACGCTGCCCAAACAGCTTGCCAATTTTCATTCGGTACTGAACGACAGAATGATTTTACAGGCTAAACTTGCAGACGCTGTTGCTGTTGAAGATTATGAAAAAGCCGCCTTGTACCGCGACCGCCTTAAAGCGCTGGAAACCCGTTCTGTAAATTACGGAGAAGAATGATATGAGTGAACAGTCTTCAATCGGGCAGGATTCCTGGTATTCGTTTCCGGGTGCAGAATGTGATGTAGTTTTATCAAGCCGGGTTCGCTTATCGCGCAATCTTGCCGATTTTGTTTTTCCGCAGTTTTTAAAACCGGAAGACGCAGAACGGGTTCAAAGTCTCGTTTTTGATTCTTTTGCGCATTTTGAAAACGGCGAAGATTTTCAGTCTTTGCGCTCGGCAAATCTGGACGCTTTGGGACAGAAAATTCTTTCGGAACGCGGTATGTTTTCGTACCAGATGTATGCGCTGCCCTGGACCGGCGGCGTGGTTAGAAGCGACGGGCGTTTTACCTGTTCCGTAAATTACATTGACCATTTGCGGCTTGCCAGCTTTGTGCCGGGCTTTGGCTGCAAGCAGGCTTACAATATGGTAAAGCAGATTGATGACCAGCTGCAAAACAAGCTCCAGTTTGCCGCCTCTGCCGAATTTGGTTATTTATGCCCGCACATCGCAGATTTGGGTAGCGGAATGAAAATGTCGGCGGTAATTCATTTGCCTTCGCTTTTAATGACCAGAGCCGGTGCAAAACTTTTGCGCGAAATTGCCGACATGGGCTATAGTTTTTCTGCGTTTCTGGGCACGAATGCCAGCGAAATTCCATGCGGTTCCTATTATCTGGTAAAAAACCGCAATTCTTTTGCCGGCACGGAAGAAGAGCAGATTGAGCGTTTTAATTCGGCAATTTTGCGCCTTGCCGAATATGAGCGCGGTGCAACGATGACGGTGGCGGAAGCTAATTCTACCCGGGTTAAAGATACGATTTACCGTACTGTTGCAATTTTAAAATACGGCCGATTGATTAGTAATAGAGAAGGCATTGAAATTGTTTCCAAAATTAAATGGGGCTTAAATTTGGGGCTCGTTACCGGTGTTGAACACAGCGAACTGACGGCTCTTTTGTATCGCATTCAGAATGCCCATTTAACTTATGTAATTCGTAACGGCACTTTTGAATTTGAATACGACATTACAAGCGAAGAAGGCAAAATTGAGCGTCTGCGTGCGCTGGTTCTGCAGGAAGCACTTTCCAATGTGACTTTGGTTTTATAGTTTTTTGAAGGTTAGAGGAAAAATATGTTCAAAGGGCTTTCGCCTAGAGCAAAAAAAATAATTACAGTTTTAGCCCAGGAAGAAGGGCGCAAAAACGGCAGCGACCAGATTTTGCCGGAACACGTCATTATTGCCATGCTAAAAGCCGGTGACGGAATTGCCTGCCTCGTTTTGCAGCGTCTGGGCGTTAACGTGCTTTCGCTTCAGCTGAGCATTGAACAGGCGCTGCCGCTTCATGCTGATAATTCAACTTTTGCGGATTTGCCTGCAAGCCGCCGCCTGCGCACCCTTATAAACATTGCCCAAATTGAAGCGCGTTCTTTAAGTCAGGAATTTGTCGGCACGGAGCATCTGCTTTTGGCGGCGATTAGGGAAGAGAGAAGTCCGTGCGCTGTTTTTTTTGAAGCCAACGGAATTAGCATAGATTTGGTTAGACAGATGACTGATAAAATTATCCACGAAGAAGGCATTTTAGGCAGCGCTTACGGCGAAGCTTCCGTAAAAGAAACTGCAAATACCGAAAACAGCGCAAATGCTTCTGCCGCAACAGAAAATACACAGAAATCAAGCGTAAATAATATGAACAGCCGCCCTGCAAGCGCCGGTAACGGTCAGAACGGTGCGGCACATGCTGCGGTTTTTCCGCAAATGGCAGCCGGTTCTGGTTCAATCGGGCAAAATGGCGAACGTTTTGCACCGTTTGGACAAAGCCAGAACCGCAGCGCTAACCGCCGCGAAAGTATTCTTGCAGAATTCAGCCGCGATTTAACAGACAGGGCGCGGCAGAACAAGCTTGACCCGGTTATTGGCCGCGAACGCGAGATTGAACGCGTTATTCAGATTCTTTCGCGCCGCACAAAAAACAACCCGGTTCTGGTTGGCGAACCCGGCGTAGGCAAAACCGCAATCGTAGAAGGTCTTGCAATGCGCATCGTAAAAGATCAGGTGCCGCGCAATCTTTGCGGCAAGCACGTTGTTACCCTTGATCTGGCGGCGGTTATTGCCGGTACAAAATACCGCGGCGAATTTGAAGAACGCATTAAGCGCATTGTAAAGGAAGTAAGCGAAAATAAAAGCATCATTCTGTTTATTGACGAACTGCATACGATTATTGGCGCCGGCGGTGCAGAAGGTGCAATGGATGCGGCAAATATGTTAAAGCCGGCACTTTCCCGCGGCGAAATTCAGTGTATCGGCGCCACTACCAGCAAAGAATACAGCAAGCATTTTGAAAAAGATGCCGCGCTTGAAAGACGTTTTCAAATGGTGCGCGTTGAAGAACCAAGTGAAAGCGATACGAAACTTATTCTGCAGGGCTTGAAAAAGCAGTATGAAGAATATCACGGCGTAACCTATGCCGACGACGTAATTGATGCAATTGTAAAATATTCCCACCGCTATATTACGGAACGTTTTTTGCCGGACAAGGCAATTGACCTTCTGGATGAAGCCGGCGCAATGAAGAAAATTTCTTCGAATGTGCGCCCGCCGGAACTTGCCGAGCTTGAAAACAGAATTGAGCAGATGACGCAGGAAAAGCAGCAGCTGGTTTTCAGCCAGAATTACGAGCGGGCGGCAGAAGTGCGCGATCAGGTGCGCGAAATGAAGCAGCATCTGGAACTGATTCGCCGGTACTGGCAGAATTGCGGCAGCAACGCGGCAAATCTTGTTACCAGCGCCGACGTTCGCCATGTTCTTTCCGTGATGACGGGCATACCGCAGGAAAATATGGACAGCGCCGAAAGCAGCAAGCTTGTAAATATGGAAGCTGAACTGCATAAAACCGTTATCGGGCAGAATGAAGCTGTTGCGCTTATTTCTTCGGCGGTGCGCCGGTCGCGTGCCGGGGTTTCTTCTTTTAAGCGCCCTTTGGGAAGCTTTATTTTTCTGGGACCTACCGGCGTTGGTAAAACCTTGCTGGCTAAAACTTTAGCAAAATTCCTTTTCGGTACGGAAGATTCACTTGTGCGCATTGACATGAGCGATTTTATGGAAAAGCATAATTCCAGCCGCCTTGTTGGCGCGCCGCCAGGTTATGTTGGCTACGAAGAAGGCGGCGTTTTAACTGAAAAAATCCGCCGCAATCCATATTCGGTGGTGCTTCTTGACGAAATTGAAAAAGCCCACCCGGATGTTTTTAACCTTTTGCTTCAGGTTCTGGAAGAAGGCGAGCTGAAAGACAACCTTGGTCACGTGGTAAATTTCAGAAATACCGTAATAATTATGACCAGCAATGCCGGTGTCCGCCATATTTCTGCCGAAAACCGCCTTGGTTTTAGCAGCAGCACGGAAAGCATTTTGTCTTACGACGAAATTAAAAGCAACGCAATGGCGGAATTGAAGCGGATTTTAAGCCCGGAACTTTTGAACCGCATTGACGACACGGTTGTTTTTACGCCTTTAAGCAAGGAAGAAGTGGCAAATATTTTGCAAATTCAAATCGGCGAACTTGCGGAACGTCTGGCAGAACAGAATTTGACCATTTCGCTAAAATCTTCGGCACGCGAATATTTAATTGAAAATGGCTACGACCCGCAGTTTGGCGCGCGCCCGATGCGCAGGCTCATTCAAAAGGAAATTGAAGACCCGCTGGCGCAAAAAATTATTGCAGGCGAAACTAAAGAAAAAACGTGCATTGCTGCCGAATACAAAAACGGCAAAATGGTTTTGTCGCTTAAAAAACCGGCAAAAAGCAAAACCGCGCTTATAACGGAAGATAAATAAATCTTAAAAAAACTGACGGCTTCAAACCGCCAGTTTTTTTATTCGTGCGTCGGGGTATTAAAACCGATGGCAACCACTTATTAAGAACAACATATCTCGCTGCTTGTGGCGAGGTTGCTGATTTAAGGCTTACAGCAAAACCTAAAAACGGCAAAATCAGGGTTTTGAGAGTCGCGTACATTGTTTTTTTCATATTTTTGCCGGTATTCCGTTTTTTGTGCAATATTTGGCGCTTTTGAAAAGAACGGCTTTTGTGCTATAATTTGTTCACTATGAAAAATTTTACAACTGGTAACAAAAAGGGTTGCCGTTTGGCGGCTAGTCTGTTGGTTTGTGCTTTTGCAGCTTTTTCAGTTTTTGCAAACGCCCAAATGGAAGATTCGCAAATTCAGCCCGGCGCAGTACCGCCGCAAATTAATTTTGGCGTGTTAAACGGTCCAAGCGGAATGTGTTTTGCCCAAATGTTTGATTACGTGCCATACATAAACGGCGTGCCTGTAAATTACGAAGTTTGTGCCAGCCCGGACGTAATTTTGCCAAAATTGCTTAAAAACGAAATTAATATTGGTATTTTGCCGCCAAATGTTGCAGCAAAAGTTTTCAATGCCAGCAACGGTTCAATTGTTTGTGCCGGCGTAAGCGGTTTTGGCATGCTGAATATTTTGACAAGCAACCAGAATATTAAAAGCTTAGACCAGCTTAAAGGAAAAACTTTGTATGTTGCCGGTCAGGGGGCAACGCCGGAATATTTGCTGCGCTATCTGCTTGCCCAAAACGGCATAAAAGAAGGCGAAATTGAGCTTGATTTTTCAATTCCGGCAAACGAACTTGCGGCAGCTCTTTTAAGCGGCAAAATTGAAAACGCCCTTATGCCGGAACCTTTTAAGACTGTTGCTTTGGCAAATGCAAAACAGAATTCAAAAAATATTTATGTTGCAGTTAGTTTGCAGGAAGAATGGCAGAAAATTCAGGCTAAAAATGCAGAAAATAATGCAATTTTGCAGAATTATCCTATGACCATGATTGTTGTAACCCGCAGTTTTGCGCAGAAATACCCGGAATATGTTAAAGACTTTTTGACTCTTGCACAGAATTCAATTGCATTCAGTGTTGCAAAACCGGAAATTGCAGGCGAAATGGTAGAAAAACATACTTTGGGCTTAAAAGCGGCAGTTGCGGCAAAAGCAATCCCAAACTGCGCATTCGGTTTTGTATCTGCACAAGATGCAAAACCGCAGGTTGAACAGCTTTTGTCTGTATTTTTGCAGTTTGCACCAAATTCAATTGGCGGCGCACTGCCAGCCGGTGATTTTTACTTTAAATAATGCAAATTAAGTTGAAAAAAGCCCTTATCTGGGCTTTTTCGGCAATATTTTTTATATGTTTGTGGTATTTTGCCGGTTTTTTAGTTAATTCAACTTTAATTTTACCGTTGCCGCATCAGGTTTTTGGCAAATTATTAAGCTTGCTTTTTGCCAAAAGTTTTTATGCGGCAATGGGTGCCTGTTTTGGGCGCTGCGTCTGCGCCTTTCTTTTTTCTGCGTGCCTTTCTTTTGTTTTGGGCTTTTTAATGGGGCTAAGTCCCGGCGCAGACATTTTTTTTAAATTTCCGCTGGCACTTATAAAGGCAACACCGGCGGTTACTTTTGTTTTGCTGGCGCTTTTTTGGTTTAACAGCGGAAACGTGCCGGTTTTTGTTGCTTTTTTAATGACTTTGCCAATTTTGACTCAAGCTGCCGCCGCCGGGGTGGGGCAGTGCGACGAAAAATTAAAGCAAATGTGCCGGGTTTTCGGTTTTTCGCCGGTACAAAAATGCCTTTATCTGTATTTCCCTTCAATTTTGGGGCAGTTCGCCCCGGCATTAATTAGCAGTTTTGAACTTACATGGAAAGTTGTGCTTGCAGGCGAAATTTTAAGCCTGCCCAAAAACTCGGTTGGGGCGGCTTTGTACAGCGCAAAAGTGCATTTGGAAAGCGCGGAAGTTTTTGCCTGGACTTTTGCTGTGGTAATTTTTTCCCAGCTGTGCAAGTTTTTAATAATTTGGGCGATAAAGCAAAGCAAAAATTTAGGTGAAAAATTAGAAAAGCGCAAAAATTGCCCAAAAACTGCTCAAATTGAAAACAATGACGATTTTTTGTCATATTTTGAAAACATAAAAAGCGCGCTTAATCCAGACCAAGCCGCGCCGGATATAAGCGTTGAAAATTTGTGCCTTGGTTTTGGCAAACGGCAGATTTTTGACAATTTCAATATTTCTTTTGCGCGCGGCAAGGTTACGGCAATACTGGCTCCTTCCGGAGCAGGAAAAACCACGCTTTTAAATTGCATTGCAGGTATTTTGCCGTATAAAAGCGGCAGAATTGCTTTTATAAATGAAGAATCTGCACATTCAAGCCCAAAAAAAAGCGGTAGCAATCTTTCTTTTGGGCGCAGTTTTTGTAAAAATTCACAAAATCTGGTAAAAAACACCGCGGCTGCGCATTTTTCCTATATTTTTCAGGATTTCAGGTTTTTGCCGTGGTTTTCAATTGAAAAAAACTGCCAGATTGCCGCAAAAGCGCAAAAAAATAATTTGCAGAACAAGCAAAAATCAGCAATATGCGCCGGTTTGTTTAATTTCTTCAATATAAATGCGCAAAAAATGTCAAAGCCTGCAAATCTTTCCGGCGGAGAAAAACAGCGCAGTGCCTTTGCCCGCGGTCTGGCGGTTTTTGCGCCAGTTCTGCTGCTGGACGAAGCTTTTAATGCTCAGGATTTGGCTGCAAAACAGCGCCTTTATAAAGTTTTTTGTGCTTATCAAAAGGTTTTTGCGCCAACCACAATTCTGGTTACTCATTCCGCCGCCGAAGCCTTGGCGCTTGCTGATCGTATTGTCGTGCTGAAAGGCGGTTTGGCGCAGAATGGCGGTGTGCAGGTTGTCCTTGATAAAAATACCGGCAGTTTGAAAGAAGAAGAAATAAGTGCCGCGCTGTCTTAATAAAGATGCGCTGCTGATTTGTAAATTAAAGATTTTAGAGTTTTTTGATATTTTTGATAAATTTATAGAAAATTTATTGTAATTTTAGAAATTTTTTGTCGATTATATTTACAGCTGGTGTTATAATTCTATACAGAACACATCAAAAGGAGAAATCTATGATAATTTCAATCATTTTGACAATTTTAATTGGTGCTTTGGTAGGCTGGCTTGCCGGTATTATCATGAAAAGCAAACACGGTTTCTGGATGAACTGTCTTTTGGGAATTGTTGGTGCTGCATTAGGCGGCTGGGTTGCTGGTTTGCTTCATATTGGCGGCGGTTTTATCGTTACAGCTCTTATTCAGATTCTTGGAACATGTCTGCTCATCATCATCGTTAGAGCAATTATGGGTAAAAAATGGTAATTTTTTACTGAATTAAAAAGAATGCCCGGTGTTTTTCATCGGGTATTTTTTTTGCTAAGTGAAAATTATTCGATTTTTTTGCAAAATAACTGAAAAATAAACTTTGGCTTGTAAAAATTGCATTTTCATTGTATTCTTAAATAGAGTTTTTTGCGCTTTTTTATCTTGAAAAAGCAAAGATTTGTTAAAAATGCAACGAACTCAAGCTTTTCCTATGTGGAGGATTTTATGGCAGTTGGCGATTCACAGTTTCAGCTTGTAACTTTTGAACTTGGCGAAGAACTGTACGGCGTTGACATTATGGACGTAAAAGAAATTGTAAAACTTCAATCGGTTCGTCCAATTCCGAATGCGCCTTATTACGTAGAAGGAATTTTTAACCTGCGTAGTGAAATTATTCCGGTTATCAACCTTCACAAACGTTTTCACTTAAAAGAACGTCAAAAAACAGACGAAGATGACGAATTTGAAGGTGGCTTTATCATTTTGAACATTGACGGCTGCAAAATCGGTATTATCATTGACAAAATTGCGCGTGTTGTTCAAATAAAATCTGACGAAGTTAAACCACCGCCACAGATGCTTGCCGGTATTGGTACAGAATATATCCACGGGGTTGTTCGTCAGGAAAGCGGCTATTTAATTATTTTAGACATTCGTCGTGTATTTAACCCGAAAGAAATGCAGAAACTGGTTGGCATTAGCTGATGAAAATTCCAGTTTTCAGTTCAACTATCCGCAGAAAAGAAATGGACGCGGTACTTTCGTGCATGGTCAGCGAACGTATCGGTCCGGGAGAGTTGAATGTCAGGCTTGTGCAGCAGATTAAAGAACAGTTTGCTGTAGACGGCTGTGCTGCTTTGCGCAGCCCTGCCATTGCTTTAAAATATGCCTTAAAGGCTGTCGATTTGCCTGCCGAAAGCGGTGTTATGATTTCGGCATTGGCACCGGCATGGCAATTTTATGTAATTAAAGAACTTGGCTTTAAGCCCGTTGTTCTGGATGTTGCTGCAGAAACTGCGCTTGTTACGGTTGCTGCCGTAGAAGAAGGCATGAAAAACGGCGGCAGGCTTTTGCTTTTGCATGAAACTTTGGGCTTGGTACCGGATTTTGCCGGTCTTTCTGCTTTAGGTATTCCAATAATTGAAGACATTTCACAAAATGCAGGCGCTGTTCTGGGTGTAAAAGCCGGCGACAGTGACGAAATTGTTGAACAGAACGCAGGTACTTTTGGTCTTTATACAATTTTAGGACTTGAAGAACAGGATATTTTGACTGCCGGCGGCGGTGCTGCACTTTTGGCACCCAAACGCCGCGAATGGATTGTTTTAAAAAAGTTTATTGATGAAGCACCTGTTACGGATATTTTGCCGGATATTAACAGTGCTTTGGCTTCTGTACAGATTAAAGAAAGAAGTAGAAATGAACAGATTCGCCGTGAAATGCGGGAATTGTATATACGAAGTTTGATGCAGGGAAGGCACGCAACTTTTATGAATGCGGCTGATAATGCTACAAACGTTGTTTATTCTTTTCCGGTTTTGCTTTCCAGCGGCTTAAAAGATGTAAAACAATATGCTGCCCGCAAAGAAATAGATCTGGAAAACGCTTTTGACAATTCTGTGGCGGCAAAATATGAAGAAGCGGTAGAAAATTGTCCGGTTGCAAAATCTTTGGTTTTGCGCACTGTGCTTTTTCCGCTTTACCCGCGTTTGGGCATGGCAACCGCGGCAAAAATTGCAAAAGTTCTTGCCACATTGCCGTAAACAGGTAAAAAATGCGCTGTCTAATTTTGCTTAACACTTACAAAAAACAGGCATTTTCTCTTGCAGAATCTATAGAAGATTTTTTGCAGAAACGTTCTGTAACAGTTGATAAACTGGAGTTTGCAGAGCCTTTGGAGAATTTCAGCTTTGAGCCATACGATTTTGCCATTACTTTAGGCGGCGATGGTACGGTTTTGTTTGCTGCAAGGGGCTGTCTGGACAAGCGCATACCAATTTTTCCTATAAATTTAGGCGAATTTGGGTTTATCGCCGGGGTTCAAAAAGATAAATGGCAGGAACCTTTGGAACAGTTTCTGCATGACGAGCTTGCTTTGGCGGCAAGAAGCATGCTGAAAGTTGATGTTCGCAGGGGAAATAAAACGATTTTTAGCGAATATGCCCTGAACGATGTGGTAATTGCCGTTGATAAAGCGGCAAAACCAGGCGTTTTTGACATAAAATATAACCAAAATGCATTCGGGCAATTCCGGGCAGACGGTTTGATAATTGCAACATCTACAGGTTCTACGGCATATTCGGCGGCGGCAGGCGGTCCGATTGTAGACCCGGAACTTGATGCAATTGTGTTTAATCCGATTTGCGCTTTTTCCCTTAGCAACAGGCCTCTGGTTTTGCCTTCAACTGCTGTTTTGCAAATAGAAATTTTACCTGCCCGGGGTGCGCCGGTTGCAGTTACTGCTGATGGTCAGGTTTCCGAACGGCTGGAAACCGGCGATATTGTGATAATTCAAAAAACTAAAGAAAAAGTACTTCTTGCTGGCTGCGGTTCTGCGGTTTTTTATTCCGCATTGCGTTCTAAGCTGCATTGGTCGGGAGGCCCTCTTGCTTGAAGATTTAACAATTAAAGATTTTGCACTTATAGACAGCCTTCAAATTGAATTTACAAAAGGTTTTAATGTTTTAACCGGCGAAACTGGTGCCGGTAAATCGATTCTGATTGGTGCGCTTTCTTTTTTACTTGGCGGTCGCGCCGATATTTCTCAAATTCGTACCGGCAGCACCGAAGCCCGTGTTAGCGGCACCGTTTTTATAAGCCAAAAACAAAAAGGCGCTTTGGCTTGGCTGAACGAACACGGAATTGAACTTGAAAACGACCGCGTTTTGCTTCGCAGAACAATAAAGGACAGCGGAAAAACTTCTGCGTGGGTTGGCGATACGCCGGTTACAAAAAATGAACTTGCAGATTTTACCGCATATCTGGTTGACATTCACGGTCAGCACGAACACCAGTCGCTGATGAAAGTTAGCGAACACCGGAAATTTCTGGATTCTTATGCGCTTTTAAACGATGAAGTTTCGGCTTTTACAAAACTTTATACCCAGCTGGTAGAAAAACGCCGTTTGCTGAACGAAATGAATACTAGTGATGCTGAAAGAAGTGAAAAAATTGAACTTTTGCGTTTTGCGGTTGAAGAAATTGATTCTGCGCAGCTGAAACCGGAAGAAGAGGCTGAGCTTAGCGCCGAAGAAGGGCGTTTAAGCCAGTATGAAAAGCTTTTTGCCGATGTTGAAGTTGTAAACGAAGCTTTGAGCGGCGATGAAAGTATCGTTGCAGGCATTAAGCGCCTTCGTCCGGTTCTTGAACGGACTGCTTCGATAGATTCTTCCTTGAAAAGTTTTACCAGCCGTCTTGAAACGGCATATTACGAGCTTGAAGACATTGCCGACGAATTGCGCGCATATAAAAATCAGCTGGTATTTGACCCGGCGCGTCTTGAAGAAGTGCAGGAAAGACTTGCACTGATTTTCCGCCTGAAGAAAAAATACTGCACTGCCGGAGTGAACGGTAATATAGAAGAAATTTTGCAGTATTCTGCAAAAGCACAGGAACAGCTTGAAACTTTGTGCAATTTTGAAGGCAACCGCGCCGAACTTGAAGCAGAAGTTTCGGCACTTGAAAAGAAAGTTTATCTTGCGGCAAAAAGCATTTCTGATAAACGGCATCAGGCGGCGAGCCAGATGGGACCAAAAATTGAAGCTGTTCTTGCTGAGCTTGGAATGCGAGGTACGGTTTTTAATGCCGGTTTGGAACAGAAGCCTTTTGACGGTGATTTTCAGAAAATCGGGCCTTACGGTTTTGACAATGTTGAGTTCCTGATTAGCGCCAATCCCGGCTCGCCTTTAAGACCGCTGGCGAAAATTGCGTCTGGCGGTGAACTTTCGCGTGTTATGCTGGCGCTGAAAACCATTTTGGCTGATATTGATACGACGCCGACTTTGATTTTTGACGAAATTGATACTGGTATCGGCGGCGAAGTTGCAGTTTCAATTGGTGCGCATATCAAAAAGCTTGCCGAAAAACACCAGATTTTGTGTATTTCGCACCTAGCCAATATTGCAGTTTGTGCCGATACTCATATAAAGATAGCTAAATTTGTAGAAAATCAAAAAACAACTACAAAGGTTCACGTAATTACAGGGCAAGAACGTGTTACAGAGATTTCGAGAATGTTAGCCGGCGACATGGTGAGCGAAGCTTCACTTGAACACGCCAGGGCATTGCTTTCTCGATATGGAGGGCAAATTTAAGTATGGCAAAAGTAACTGCCGAAAGCCGCGAACAATTTAATAAAGACAGCGCTGCGTACAAAGCAAAGATTAAAGAAATTCTTGCACAGGAAAAGGTGCTGACTTCTGAAATTTCCAAGGACAAAACCCAGGAAGGCGTTTTGAAACTGGAACTGGCAGAAACAATGCTTTATGCCGCAAGCGTTCATATTCTTATTAACAATATGTCTTGGGAAATTATGAGCGTTAAAAACGAAGACGCTTTGAATGATGCCCGCAAATTGATTTACAAGGCAATTATTTACCTTGAAGATATTGTTACGAACATTGTTGACAGCACGCCGGACGATTTGAAAGACCGTCTGCCGAAAATTGAATCTGTTCCGCTGGAAAGACGTTACTATCTTACACGCAAGCTTGGCCTTACAATTCAGCTGGTTATTGATGCTTACGGCGATAACTCCAAATGGAAATGGTCATTTGTTGAAATGCAGGCGCGTTTTATTGCGGTTGCAAAGAATATGCTTGATATGCCGCAGGTTAGTAAGGATTATTACGACGGTGCTTCTCCTGCCCATGACATTTCTTTCTATTATATTCGCCTGTTAAAAACGCAGCTGCCAAAATGTGCAGACAGTTACCGCGAAAAATACGAGCTTTCTACCAGACGAATTGACGATATGCGTATGGGCATTAACTTTTTAATGGCTTACCGCCGGCTTCTGGTTAACTTTGGCGACAAAGACGAAGCAGAAGAAGTTAAGAAAAAGATTCAAGTTTGGAAAAGTAAAATGGAAACTGACAGCAAGGAACAGAAAAAATAGTTTCTGCTGTTTATGTTTTGTAATTTACATAAAAAGCCTGAAAAACTTTGTGTTTTCAGGCTTTTGCATTTTAAACGCTTTCTGTAAGCTTCAAATAATTCTCATTTAAGAAGCGGCTTTAAAAATTGAAATTTTAGAGATTTTTATCATTTATTCAGTTTTTCACTGCAAATTTTATTGTTTTTTTATTTGGCAAACTTTATAATGAATCATCATTTATCTACTTCTGCCGACAGGCAGTATAAAGCGCCTTTGAGTGCTTACGGAGGTTTTATGAAAAAATTGGCTCTTACTTGTATGCTTGCACTTGCAGTGTGCGGCATGGTTTTTGCCGGTGGTAAAAAAGACACAGGTGCAGCAGACTCTCGTCCTACAATCCGCCTGATTACAGATGCAACTGGTATTGATGACAAATCATTCAATGCTGCTGCATGGCGCGGAATTCTGGAATTCTACGGTGAAACCTGGGAAAATCAGGCAAGCCGCGGAAAGCTTTATGACGTAGTAACTTGTCAGACACAGGATATGTATATTCCTACTCTTAAACAGGCTGCTGACGAAGGCTATGATTTGATTTTGACAACTGGTTTTACCTTTGCAGACGCTTTGAGCGAAGTTGCAGATTTGTATCCAGACCAGAAATTTATGATTGTTGACGTTGACTGGGTTAACAAACCAAACGTTCTTGAATATGTATATTCAGAAGAACAGGGTTCTTACCTTGTTGGTGTTGCAGCTGCCCTTATGGCAAAAGAAGACGGAATTTCTAATCCTAAATTCGGTTTTATCGGTGGCGTTCCTGGAAGAACAATTACAAAATTTGAAATTGGTTATATTCAGGGAATCAAATCGGTTTATCCAAACGCACAGATTATTGACTACTATGCAAACGACTGGGGAAAACCGGAACTTGCTAAAGCACAGGCTAAAAACTGGTACGATTCTGGCGTTTACACAATTTTCTCTGCTGCAGGCGGTACCGGTAACGGTACAATTGCACAGGCAAAAGAATACCGCTCACAGGGTAAAAACGTTTGGGCAATCGGTGTAGACTCTGACCAGTATGAAGAAGGCGTTTACACAGCAGGAAAATCAGCTGTTTTGACTTCAATGGTTAAAAAAGTTGAAAATTCTGTAATTCTGGGACTTAACGCTGTTGCAAATGATTCTTTCAAGGCAGGCGCTTTCACATTGACAATTACAGAAAACTGTGTTGGTTATGCTGATACAAACGCTGAACTTAAACCAGCCGTAAAAGCAAAACTTGAAGCTGCTGCTAAAGACATCAAATCTGGAAAAATTCAGGTTATTGGTACTTACAAAGAAGCACAGGCAAAAGGCATTGCTCCAGCTGGTCTTGGCGCAATCGATGACTAATTTTTGCTGAATATGAAAAAGGCTGCTCATTTTTGGGCAGCTTTTTTTTTGCGGAATACGCTAAATTTTTCCCACAAATGCAAAAAAATCATATAAAATAAAAAGTCGGAGGCGTTCAGTGGAAAATGCTATTGAAATGATCGGCATAACAAAAACCTTCCCCGGGGTTGTTGCAAATGACGATGTAACAATTACAGTAAAAGAAAATGAAGTGCTTGCTTTGCTTGGCGAAAATGGTGCCGGAAAATCGACTTTGATGTCAATTCTGTTTGGTGCTTACGACCCGGATTGCGGCGTTATTAAAATTCGCGGTAAAGAAGTAAAAATAAAAGATCCGAATGCGGCAACCAGCCTTGGAATCGGTATGGTTCACCAGCATTTTAAGCTTGTTCATAATTATACGGTTGCCGAAAATATCGTTCTTGGCGTTGAACCCAGAAACAAATTCGGTATGCTTAACCTTAAAGCCGCCGAAAAGCGCGTAGAAGAACTTTCTGACAAATACGGTCTGGCGGTAAATCCAAAAGCCTTGATTGAAAACATTACGGTTGGCATGCAGCAGCGCGTGGAAATTTTGAAAGTTTTGTACCGCAATGCTGACATCATTATTTTTGATGAACCGACTGCCGTTTTAACTCCGCAGGAAATCGATGAATTGATGGAAATTATCCGCCGCCTGAAGGCAGAAGGCAAAACCATCATTTTAATTACCCATAAATTGAAAGAAATTAAAGCCGTAGCAGAACGCTGTACAGTTCTTCGCCGCGGTAAAGTTATAAACACCGTTGATGTTGCCAGTGTCAGCGAAGGCGAACTTGCCGAAATGATGGTTGGCCGCGCCGTTAAGTTTGAAATTGATAAAAAACCGGCAAATCCGGGTGAAACAATTCTTTCGGTGCAGAATATCAGCGTAAAAAATGCCCGCGGACAGATTGCCGTAAAAGACCTTTCGCTGGATGTACGTGCCGGCGAAGTTGTTGGTATTGCCGGTGTAGACGGCAACGGGCAGTCTGAACTGATTTATGCAATTACCGGCATGAGTCCGATTGAAAGCGGTTCAATTTATTTGAAAGATAAAAATATTTCTAAATATACAATTCGCCAGCGCATCGAAGCCGGCATCGGGCACATTCCAGAAGACCGGCACAAACACGGTATGGTCGGCGAATTTTCTGTTGCCGAAAATGTTGCGCTTAAAAACTACTACAAGCCGCCGTATTCTACAAAAGCCGGTTTTTTGAATATGGGCGAAATGAAAAAAAAAGCAGCACAATTAATAGAAGATTTTGATATTCGTGCCGGAGAAGGCGCAAATACAAAAGCGGCAAGTATGTCCGGCGGCAACCAGCAAAAAGTTATCATTGCCCGCGAAATTGAACTTTCGCCTGAATTTATGGTGGTTGCACAGCCTACGCGCGGGCTTGATGTTGGTGCAATTGAATATATCCGCAAAAGAATTATTGAAGAACGCGACAAGGGCAGGGCAATTCTTCTGGTTTCGTTTGAACTTGATGAAATTATGAACCTTTGTGACCGTATCGCGACAATTTCTAAAGGTTCAATTGTTGGCGTTTACAATGCCGGCGATGTTAGCGAACGGCAAATTGGTATTATGATGGCTGGTTCTAAAAAAGACAAAGCTGATGCCAAAGGGGAAAATGTCTGATGAGTGATGCAAAAATAGAAAAAAAACACAAATTGCAGGATTTGCTTCTAAAGTCTGACGCCGCCGTTTCGGTTGTTGTTGTACTTTTGGGCTTTTTGTTTGGAACAATTATTATTTTGTGTGTTGGCCGCAATCCGGGCAACATGTACAAATCTTTTTTTCAGTCTTTAACCGGGCTTTACACCGACAAACGCGGCAACCTTGTCTGGAACATCCGCTATGTTGGCGAATGGCTTGCCGTTTCCATGCCGTATATTTTGTGCGGTTTGTGTATGGCATTTGCCGCACGTGCCGGGCTTTTCAATATCGGCGGAGAAGGGCAGTACGTTGTCGGAATGACGGCGGCGCAGGTTGTTGCCATTTACTTTTTTCAAATACCGGGCTTGCACTGGTTTGTTGCAATTGTTGCAGCAATTCTTGCCGGTGCAGTTTGGGGCGGCATTGTAGGTTTTTTAAAGGCAAAATACGAAGTTTCGGAAGTTGTTGCAACAATTATGCTTAACTATGTTGCGCTGTATCTTTCCAGAATTATCTGTATGGCTATTCCGGGTTCTTCAACTTACAAAACGCCAAATTACCCCGAAACTGCGCTTTTGCGCTGGTCGTTTCTGGAAAAACTTACCCGCGGTTCTACATTGAACATTGGTTTGTTTTTTGTAATTCTGGCTGTTTTTGTTTACTGGCTTTTAATGGAAAAAACAAAATTAGGTTTTTCCCTGCGCGCCACAGGTTTTAACAAAGACGCAGCCCGTTACGCAGGTATTCCGGTTGTTTCAAGCATCGTAATTTCCATGGCAATTTCCGGCGCATTTGCTGGTCTGGCTGGCGGAACTGTTGCTTTGGGTTCCTTTAAATACGGCCGCGTAATTTCAGGACAGGACAATTACGGTTTTATGGGAATTGCGGTTGCGCTGGTAGGTAACAATACCGCGCTTGGAACTGCGCTAGCCGGTTTGCTTTTCGGTTTGCTTCACGCTTCGCAGCCGTTAATGCAGTCGCGCCAGATACCAAAAGAAATTACTTTTATCATTCAGGGTTTAATTGTTGTATTTATTGCATTGCGCGAAGGCTTGCGTATTTTCTTAAAATGGCGCAAAAAGAAGGCTTCGCAAAAAGCAGCAGTTTCAATTGAAGAAAAAAACAACCAATCGGCTAATAATTAAGGGGGCTGAAAATGAATAACTGGTTCGGATTGATACCTTCAGCCTTGCTGATGGTTGCACCAATTTTAATAACTGCCTGCGGCGGAATGATTTGCGAACGCAGCGGCGTAGTAAACATTGCGCTTGAAGGTTTGATGGGCATTGGTGCTTTTGCTGCCGCAGCTTTTCATGCAATTAACGAATTTGCACTTGGCGGAGCTTCGGTTTGGCTTGCACTGCTGGTTGGTGCAGTTTGCGGCGCAATTATGTCGCTTATTTTGGCTTATGCAGCGGTTTCGCTTAATGCTGACCAGACGATTGCCGGTACGGGCATTAACCTTCTGGTAAACGGCATTACGATTTTTATGGCGCAGATACTTTTCAACCAAGACCGCACAAAAGAATTCAATATGGGTATGCGCACAATCGGCAATACCGGCATTTATCCAACTGCAATTATTGCCTTGTGCGTGGTTTTAATCTGCTGGTTCGTGCTTTACAAACTGCCGGTTGGTCTGCGTCTGCGTGCCTGCGGTGAACATCCTCAGGCGGCAGCTTCGGTTGGTATAAACGTAAAGAAAGTGCGCTATGCGGCAGTAATCGTTTCGGGCTTTTTAGGCGGACTGGCTGGCGCGTGTCTGGTTTTAACCTACACAATTCAGTATACGTCCAACACAATCAACGGTGCAGGCTTTATCGCTCTTGCCGCTGTAAGTTTCGGTCGCTGGCGCCCGGCTGGAATCAGCCTTTCTTCCCTGCTTTTTGGTACAGCCGTTGCATTTTCGGTATACGTTACAAACATTGCTTCGCTTCGCGAGCTTTTGCCAACGGAATTTTTTACCATGCTGCCTTATATAATTACTCTGGCAGCGCTGGTTGTATTTAGCGGCAAAAACTATGCGCCGGCGGCAAGCGGCAAACCTTACGAGAAAGGGGCAAGTTGATGCTGAATAAGGCACTGGCACTAAAAATCTTTGAAGGCTTTTCCATTGAACGCTGGAACGATTTGATTCGGCCTTGTGATTTAATCGAAATGGATAAATCGGCTGAAAAAATGGTTTTGGTTTACATAATTGGCAAGTTTGAAGAACAGGCTGGCAAAACCCTGGATTGGGAATGGCTGATTTATGCTTCGTTTTTTGAACTTTTGCGGAAAATAGCCCTTTGCGATATAAAAGCGCCGGTGCAGCGCATGATTCGGCACCAGTACCCGGAAGAATATCACAAATTGAACCAATGGGTATTGGAGCAGTATCAGGAACTTTTGAGCGACAGGGATCTTTATGAAAAATTCAGCGATTACATAGAATACACCGCTGATTCTTCAAAGCCCGAAACCCTGGAAATGAGGATTTTTAGGGCGGCTCACAAGTTTTCTACCATGCGCGAGTTTGAAATGATTGCCCCGGTTAACGAAAGCATGCGTCTGGGCGACATTGAACTGGAATTGAATCAGGATATTGGTGAATATTTGGATTTGAAAGGCTTGCAGCAATTGGTTACCAAGCAGAAATGCTATAAGTTTCTGCTTGTAATTGAAAAGCTGCGCTTTCAAACACGCTGGAATCAGACGCCGCGCGTACCAAGAACTTCGGTTTTGGGGCATTCGTTTTTTGTTGCCGTAACTACGCTTCTGCTAAGCCGGCAGTCTGGCGCGGCTATGTGCCCAAAACGTATATTTAATAATTATTTTTCTGCACTTTTTCACGATTTGCCGGAAGCCGTTACCCGCGACATTATTTCGCCGGTAAAACAGGCAACCAGCGGTTTACCTTCCATTGTAAAAGATATTGAAGACAAAATTGTAAGCAACGAACTTTTGCCGCTGATGGAAGATTTTTACACAGATGAACTTTTGTATTTTACCAGCGATGAATTTGAAAACCGTATTCGCGGCAAAAATAACGAAATCATTCACGTTCCCTTTGAAGATTTAAACGCCAGATATAATAATGAAGAATTTCTGCCGGTTGACGGCAAACTGGTTCGCTGTGCAGACCATATTGCGGCGTTTCTGGAAGCCGACAGTTCTATAAATTACGGCATAACTTCTACCCATCTGCGTGACGGCAGAACGAACCTTGTAAAAAATTACAGCGGCAAAGGCTTGATAAACGGTTTTGATATAAATGCGTTTTTTCGCGAATTTGAAGCATAAAATAATTATTGGCGGTGGGCAAAAATGCACTTTTTGCCGATATTTTTATTAGTATGAAACGTTCGGCATTATCGGCATTATTTGCTTCGACATTACTATTTTTTTCACTTTCTTTTTGCTTCGGCGAAACAGTGCACGTTATTCAAAAAGGCGACACTTTGTACGCTTTAGCCCGTAAATACGGTGTAAGCGTTGACGAAATTTGCGCATATAACGGCATTTCAAATCAGGCAAAAATCAAAATTGGTCAGTCTATAACTATTCCGGAAAAGGGTTCTCTTGCCAAAGCCAGCGAACCGGCTTACCGCGAATATCTGGTTTCTAGCGGTGATACGCTTTTTGGTATTGCGCGTTCTTTTGAAACTACCGTTGACGAAATTCGCAAAGCCAATAACTTGAGCGAAAAGTCTACTTTAAAAATCGGTCAGCGTCTTTTAATTCCTTCTAAAAATTCTGCCGTGGCAAGTACCGGCAGCACTAATTCCAGTTCTTCTGCAAGTTCTGCCAGCGCAAACAGCGGTACTATGCTTGCACAGGTTGTTGTCAGCACCGAAACTACGCCGATAAGCGACCCGCGGAATTATAAAGTAAAAAATGTTGACAGCAAAACTGTTTGGCCTGTAAAAGCCACAGAATTAAGCTACGTGAGCGGAAAAACAAACAGCGTTCTTTTAAGCGGCAGTAAAGGCGAAAAAGTAACCGCCGTAAAAGCCGGTAAAGTTATTTTCAGCGGCTTGTACCGCGGTTTTGGTCAGGTTGTATTTGTTCAGCCAAAATCCAGCGATTATGTATATGTTTACAGCGGCCTGGATTCAATTGCGGTGCGCAAGGGCGACAGCGTTGAATGCGGCGCAACTTTGGGTACTTTGGGAATTGATACAATCAGTAAAAAGCCCCAGCTGAATTTTATGGTATTTAAGAATGGTGCCGCGGTTGACCCGGCTTCGGCACCGCGCGGCTAAAACACGGAGCGCAATTTCATCAGAAACGAGCGATACCTTGTGCGTTTGCGGCTAGATTTGTTCTTTTTGATATTGCGCCGCTGTCTTGGATTGAAATTATTATGCGTGTAATTTTTAATTGGTGTCGCGCAAAAAATAAAATCAGGTTATAAAAACAAAAAAGCTGAATTGTGATACAAATCGCAATTCAGCTTTTTTTATGCGCGCGTAACGTAGCATTTGATATGAAAAATTATTTTTTCAGTTTTGTGTATTTGCTTTTGCGGCACCGGTTACGGACGCAATTTTTCTGCAATTTTTATAAATAATTCCATGCATACACGCGCATCGTCTTCTGCGCGGTGGGCGTTTTTTACGTTGATATTCAAGTTTTTTGCCAGATACTGAAGGTTAAACTTGCAGAAATAAGGGAAAGCCTGACGGCTTAAAACAAGAGTATCCAAAATATCATTTTTCAAATTTGGCAAACCGCAGCGGCTAAGTTCTTCATTTATAAAAGCGTGGTCAAAAGGCGCATTGTGCGCAACAAGACACGAACCTTGTATAAAATCCAAAAAATCGCCTGCACGCTGGCTGAACGCAGGCAAACCTTCTACCATTTCATTTGTAATATTATTGATTCTTGTAATTACGGCTGGTATAGGCTTTGGCGGCTTGATTAAAACATTGTAGCGGTCAATTATACCGCTTTTGTCAAAACGCACGGCGCCAATTTCAATAACATTATCAAGTTCTGGTTTCAGCCCCGTGGTTTCGGTATCAAAAGCGGTAAAAACAGCTCCGTCCCAGTAGGAACGAAGCTGTTCTGAAAAATTTTGCATATAAATTATTTTGCAGCGTCCAAAACAGCGTTAATTTCTGTTTTGATTGCGTCGCAAAGACTTGCAGCTGCTTCTTTTGCTTTTGCAAGACCATCGTTGCTTGGAACCTGTGCGTTAATGTAGAACTTAATTTTAGGTTCTGTTCCGCTTGGACGGGCGCTTACAACTGTACCGCCTTCAAGGAAGAACTGCAAAACGTTGCTTTTTGGCAATGCCAAAGGTTTTTTGTCTGCCGGATTTGCAGGATTGAATACGATGCTCTGCTGAACATCGCGGATGCAGATAACTTTTTTGCCGCCAAGAGACTTGAATCCGTCGGCGCGAAGTTTTGCCATAATGTTTTTCATTGTTTCTGCACCAGAAGCGCCGGCAAAGTTTTTGGAAATTGCGCAGTCTTCGTAGTAACCGTATTCGTTGTACAATTCTTCAAGGCGTTCCAGCAAAGATTTGCCCTGACTGCGCCAGTAAAGTGTCATTTCGGCACACATTGCGGCAGCACTTACGCCGTCCTTGTCGCGAACGTCTGTTTCAACGTTGTAACCGTAGCTTTCTTCAAAACCGAAAACGTACTGGTTGCTGCCGGTTTTTTCAAAAGTTGCCATATCGTTGGCAATCCATTTAAATCCTGTCAGGCATTCAACTAATTTTACGCCGTTTTTTGCCGCAATTTTATCTACCATTGGGGCAGTTACAATAGAACGAATCATTGCAGGGGCTGCAGGCATTTTTCCCAGTTCTTTGCGCGAAAGCAGAATGTAATCGGTCAAAAGAACACCCATCTGGTTTCCGTTAATCAAAACAAATTTGCCGTCTTTTCCAGGAACTGCGCTGCCGAAACGGTCTGCATCAGGGTCTGTTGCCATAACAACATCAGCTTTTTCTTTCTGTGCAAGTTCAACAGCCATTTTAAGTGCCGGTGCTTCTTCCGGATTAGGTTTTTCTACGGTGCGGAATGTTCCGTCTGGTTCACGCTGTTCCGGAACAGTTGTAACTGCAAGACCCAGATCGCCAAGCACTTTTTCTACGTGCATTGCGCCTGTACCGTGCAAAGGAGTGTAAACGATTTTTACGTCTTTTGCCATTTTGCTGAACAGTTCCGGGCGGAAAAGCTGAGATTTTACCATTGCCCAGTAAGGTTCATCAATTTCTTTATCAATCAAAACAAGCTTGCCGTTTTTAATTGCTTCATCTTTGCTGATTGTTTTAACGCTGGAAACGGCGTTAACTTCGTCAATAATTCCTTTGTCGTGCGGTTCAATAACCTGTGCGCCGTCATTCCAGTAAGCCTTGTAGCCGTTGTACTGCGGCGGGTTGTGCGAAGCGGTTACTACAACGCCGGTGTCGCAGCCAAGCTTGCGGATTGCATAGGAAAGTTCCGGGGTAGGGCGCAAGCCTGTAAAAAGATATGTCTTGAAACCGTTTGCAGCAAAAATCAAAGCGGTAGCTTCTGCAAAAACGTCAGAATATTTGCGCGAATCGTATGCAACTACAGCCGAAAGTTCGCCTTTTGCAGCTTTTTCCGGGAAAGTTTTGATAAAATAGTTTGCCAAACCCTGAGTTGCATTGTTGATAACGTAAGTATTCATGCGGTTTGTACCGCCGCCAATTACGCCACGCAAACCACCTGTACCAAATTCAAGGGCACGGTAAAAACGGTCTTCAAGTTCTGCAAGGTTTGCATCAGGAGAAGCAATCAAGGCTTCTACTTCTTTGCGAAAGTTTTCGTCTTTTTCTTCAGCAATATATGCTTTTGCACGTTCAATAATTTCAGCTTTGTCCATCAGTTTCTCCTCTAAAGGCAATTAAAAGCTATTTTTTTCAAAATAAAATTTGAAAAGTTAAACACATTTTATCAGAGAACCAAAAAAAAATCTATTATTATATGGAACACATTTAAGGATGCGCAATATCTCAACCGTTCCTGCAAAAATCACTGATAACAACGGTGCAGATATTCAGATTTTTTTACAAAACCGGAACTTTTAAACACAAATGTTCTCACCCTCAAACCAATATTGGTTTGGGTCTTAAACCATAGTTGTTCTCACCCCCAGAACAACGTTGTTCTGTACCACAAACCAATATTGTTCTGCAGGTGAAACCAAAAGTTTTTTTTATTGTTCCCGGTTTTTCCGGAAAAGTGGTAAAAATTTTTTTTAGCGTATGCAAAATGCAAATATCAATTGCGCCGGATGTAATATTAAAATTTCAAATGCTTGCGGTACAAGGCTGGTTAATTGACTAACGCCTGCAAACAATCTAAAATCCCGAACTGACGACTTTTTTAACTTGGATTTTTCAGATGGATTTTGGTTTTATACAAAAAGTTCTTCCAATGTATGTAGAAGCAGCCGGGCTTACGCTTAAACTGGCTTTAGTCGGCATTTTGCTGTCTCTTTTGGTGGGCTTAATCTGTGCGTTGATTCAGTATTTTAAAATACCTGTTTTAAAACAGCTTACAAGTATTTATATTGAATTTTCAAGAAACACGCCTTTGCTTATTCAGCTTTTTTTTCTTTACTTTGCATTTCCGCGCATGGGAATAAAACTTTCTTCCGTTCAGTGTGCAATAATTGGCTTAACTTTTTTAAGCGGAAGCTACATGGAAGAAACTTTCCGTTCTGCACTTGAATCTGTTTCAAAAGTTCAAATAGAAAGCGCTTTGTGCATTGGCTTGAACCGCCGGCAAATTACCCAGTACGTAATTCTTCCTCAGGCAATTTCGGTTTCTGTTCCCGGTTTTTGTGCAAACATTATGTTCATGATTAAAGAAACTTCGGTTTTTAGTGCCGTTGCCCTTGCAGATTTAATGTATGTGGCAAAAGATTTAATTGGACTTTACTATAAAACTGACGAAGCACTTACATTGCTTTGCATTTCATATTTAATTTTGCTCTTGCCGGTTTCAGTTTTGGCAGCACTTGCAGAAAGGAGATTGCGTTATGCACAGTTCGGAAACTCTTAATGCAATTTCTCAGGCTTTCAGTGTTTTGGGAATGGGAACAAATATGCTTCGTCTGCTTGGCGGGCTTTGGGTTACAGTCTGGATTGCGCTGGTTTCTGTGGCGCTTTCTATGATTTTTGGTTTTGGGTTTGGTGTTGTCATGACGCGAAAAAACAAAATCCTTAAGGCTGTTTGTAAAATTTACCTTGAAATTATGCGCATTATGCCCCAGATGGTTTTGCTTTTTGTGGCTTATTACGGGCTTACTCGAATGTTTAATATTTCGCTTAGCGGCGAAGCGGCAAGTATTTTGGTTTTTACCCTTTGGGGCACTGCCGAAATGGGCGATTTGGTACGCGGTGCGCTGGAAAGTGTACCGAAACATCAGTACGAAAGTGGTCGCGCCATCGGTCTTACGGAAAAACAGATTTTTACGTTTATTATCATTCCGCAAACTTTCCGTTCTCTTATTCCGCTAAGCATGAATTTGATTACAAGAATGATAAAAACCACATCGCTGGTGGTTTTTGTAGGCGTTATTGAAGTTGTAAAAATTGGTCAGCAAATAATTGAAGCAAACCGGCTTACAATTCCAACGGCTTCAATTGCGGTTTATTTTGTAATTTTTATGATGTATTTTTTTGTATGCTGGTTTTTAAGCCTTGCCGCGCGGTTTATAGAAAAAAAACAGAAAATGTAAGCCGTTCTGTGCTGAATATTGAAAATAAGAATTTGGAGTAAATATGTCACTTTTAGAAATTAAAAATATAAAAAAAGCTTTTGATGAAAATGTAATCCTGAAAGATATTTCACTGAATGTTGAAAAGGGTGATGTAATCGTAATTCTTGGTCCTTCCGGCTGCGGAAAATCTACTTTGCTTCGATGCGTAAACGGTCTGGAACCCATTCAGGACGGCGAAATTCTGTTGGACGGCGAAGTAATTTCCAACCGGACAAAGGATATGCACCTCATCCGGCAAAAAATCGGAATGGTTTTTCAAAGTTACGATCTTTTTCCGCATCTTACTGTAATGAAAAATATTCTGCTTGGACCCAAACACGCCCAGCACCGCAACATGGAAGAAGCCCAGAAAGAAGCTGAAATGTGGCTTGAGCGTGTAGGTCTGGCTGATAAAGCAAACGCCTATCCGCGTCAGCTTTCCGGCGGGCAAAAACAGCGCGTTGCAATTGTGCGCATGCTTTGCATGCATCCGGAAGTAATGCTTTTTGACGAAGTTACTGCTGCCCTTGATCCGGAAATGGTTCGCGAAGTTCTTGATGTGATGATGGATTTGGCAAACGACGGAAAAACAATGCTTATAGTTACCCACCAGATGCAGTTTGCCCGCGCTGTTGCAGATAAAATTGTATTTATGGACGGCGGCGAAATTGTAGAAACCGGTGACCCGGAACAGTTCTGGACAAATCCGCAGACAGAACGTGCAAAAAAATTCCTGCATAACTTTGAATTTGAAAAAAGAAAATAATTTTTAGTTCAAATAGCGAGTTTCAAAGTTTTGTCATCCCTGAATGAACAAGTGCCACCCCGAATTTGATTCGGAATTTGTTTTTGGGTAACAAATAAGATGCTGAACTAAATTCATCATGACGAATATTATGCACAGCCGCCAGATGCCAATAAATTCAGCATGACAAAATGAGTTGAAATTGATAAAAACAATTCTTGTTTATCAATTTCCAAAAACTCAAAACTGAACCTTTTATAAAACCGGAAAAATTAAAATTATTCAGTCTTGCTTTATATTTGGGCGCTGGCGCGTACTTTTTAATCAATCTCTAATTTTTATCTTTTTCTGTGTACGCAGCACTAGTTTTTTGCCTGCAAAAACTAATGTTTTATTGCAGTGTTTTCGCAAAGTAAAATTCAAAAAAAATTTTTTCAATCTTGTTGACAGAAAATAATGAAAATTGTATAAGTAAATATACCTACTTAATTGGTAGGTATAAACAAAAACATAATATACAGAGGCTAAATATGAAAAAAACATTCGGAAAAATTTTCGCTGTTCTGGCGCTTTTACTGGCAGTTTCTCCACTTTCTGCAAAACCAAAGTTCCGCACCGTAGACCAGATTAAGAAAAAGGGAACACTTACTGTTGCAGTTTTTAGCGACAAAAAACCTTTTGGCTATGTAGACGAATACGGTAAATATCAGGGTTACGATGTTTATTTTGCAGAACGCATTGCAAAAGATTTGGGCGTAAAAGTAAAATATGTTCCGGTTGAAGCTGCTGCACGCGTTGAAGTTCTTCAGACTGGCAAAGTTGATTTGGTTCTGGCTAACTTTACCGTTACTGCTGAACGCGCTGAAAAAGTTGATTTTGCACTTCCATACATGAAATGTGCTTTGGGTGTTGTTTCTAACGAAAAAGATTACATTACAGACGTTGAACAGCTTAAAGGTAAAACTTTGATTATCAGCAAAGGTACAACTGCTGAAACTTATTTTACAAACAATTACCCGGAAGTAAACCTGTTGAAATTTGACCAGTACAGCGAAGCTTACAATGCTCTGCTGGATGGTCGCGGCGTTGGGCTTTCTACCGATAACACGGAAGTTCTTGCATGGGCAATTGAAAATCCGGGTTTTGCAGTAGGAATTGATTCGCTTGGAACACTGGATGCAATTGCACCGGCAGTTTCTAAAGGAAACGAATCGCTTTTGAACTGGCTGAACGATGAAATTGTTAAACTGGGCAAGGAAAACTTCTTCCACGCTGATTACGAAGCAACTTTGCGTTCGGTTTATGGCGCTAATTCTGATGCTGACGCTCTTGTAGTTGAAGGCGGAAAAATGTAATTTAATTTTGCATAAAAATTAGATTTTACGGCTGTCTGATTTTTCAGGCAGCCTGTTTTTTTAGGAGATTTATATGTCATTTGAAAATGTTCAGGCAAAATTAAAAGGAACAGAACTGGAAAACCAGATAATCATTTGCAAAGAATCCAGCGCAACTGTTGAACTTGCGGCAAAAGCCTTAAATACAGAAGCCGACCGGATTGCAAAAACTCTTTCCTTTTTAATAGAAGAAAAGCCTGTTTTAATCGTAGTTTCCGGCTGTTCCAAAATTGACAACAAAAAATATAAAGAAATTTTTCATATCAAAGCTAAGATGATTGCTTTTGAAGAAGTTGAAAAATATATCGGTCACGCGCCGGGTGGCGTTTGCCCATTTGCCGTAAACGAAGGCGTAGAAATTTATTTAGATGAATCTTTAAAGCAATATGATATTGTTTACCCGGCGGCTGGTAGCAGTAATTCTGCTGTGCGTACAACAATTGCCCAGCTGGAAAAATTTACAAACTACAAGCAGTGGGTAAATGTCTGCAAAAAAGCAGAATAACAGTAAAAAAATCCGCCAATACAGAAAGTATTTTTTTTAAGCGCTGTCTTAAACCCTGTAAGTTACCTGTCATTTACTCACTTAACAAATTTTCAATATTTTGGTAAAATAAAAGCTTCTTATGACACGAATCAAGTATTTAAATTCCTTTATTGGCGATAAAGATTTTTATAAAAAACTGATGACGGTTGCTCTGCCAATTGTCATTCAAAATACAATTACAAACCTTGCCGGGCTTTTGGACAACGTTATGGTTGGGCAGATTGGCACAAATGCCATGAACGGCGTTAGCGTTGTAAACCAGCTGATGTTCGTTTTCAATTTGTGCGTTTGGGGCGTAGTTTGCAGCGCGGGTATTTTTTCGGCACAGTTTTTCGGCAAGGGCGACCATCAGGGCTTGATGTACACTTTTCGTGCCAAAATTATTTTTTCGCTTGTGGTTTCTGCGGCTAGCCTTTTTCTTTTGTATTTTAAGGGCAGTTTTTTAATTTTGCAGTTTTTGCACCAGACCGACGGCATTGGCAACATTGACCAGACTTTGCAAAATGCCCAAATCTATTTGAAGATTATGCTTTGGGGACTTGTTCCCCTGTGCCTTGCAATGGCGTATTCAAATACCCTCCGTTCTATCGGGCAAACCGCCCTGCCAATGAAAGCCGGAGTTGCCGGAGTTTTTGTAAACCTCGTTCTGAATTACGTGCTGATTTTCGGCCATTTCGGTTTTCCGGTTTTGGGCGTAAAAGGCGCGGCGATTGCTACCGTAATTTCGCGTTTTGTGGAATTGTTTATAATTGTTTTTTGGACGCACACGCACCAGCAGGAAAACAGGTTTATTGTTGGCGCGTACAAATCGCTAAAAATACCCGGCGCTTTAATGGCAAACATTCTGCTGAAAGGCGCGCCGCTGGCATTAAACGAAGCTATGTGGGCTTTGGGTCTGACCCTGCTGAACCAGAGCTATTCGCTCCGCGGAATGTCGGTAATTGCCGCTTTGAATATAAATTCAACAATATTAAATCTTTTTAACGTTTTTCTGTTTGCCATGGGCGAAGCGATTGCAATTATTGTAGGCAACCTGCTTGGCGCCAAAAAATATGAAGAAGCCCGGCTTAGCGCCCGCAGGCTGATTTTTATGTCGGTGCTGTCGTGCTTTGTAATCGGCTCAATTTTGCTTTTGTGCCGCAACATTTTTCCGCAGATATACAATACCGAAGCCGAAGTTCGGTTTTTGTCATCAAAGTTTATTGTAATTTCTGCAATTTTTATGCCAATAATGGCGTGCGTACACGGCTGCTATTTTACCCTGCGCTGCGGCGGCAAAACCGTAATTACCCTTTTGTTCGACAGCGTTTTTGTATGGTTTTTTGCCGTGCCAACCGCCGCCTGTTTAACGCGCTTTACCAGTCTTGATATTTTTCCAATTTATCTTGCTGTTACTTCGCTGGATATTCTTAAAGCCTGCATCGGCATCATTCTGGTAAAAAAAGGTATTTGGGTTAACAACATTGTCAGCGACTAATTTACCGCAAAACTTTTCTGCCGGTGGCGAACCAGATGAAGTAATAGAAGAATTGCACGCAAAGCCGCTTAAAATCGTGCAGAACAAAAAGCATTTTTGCTTTGGCATAGATGCAATTCTGCTTGCAAACTTTGCCAGAATTAAAAGAAACCATAAAATCTGCGAACTTTGCAGCGGAAACGGCATAATTTCAATTCTGTTAAGCCGAAAACTACAAAACGGGCATATTGACGCTGTTGAAATTCAAAAAGAAGCCTTTGAGCTTGCAGAAAAATCTGTAAAAATTAACAATATTGAAGATAAAATAAGCCTTTTTAACGAAGACCTGAAAAAAGCACCAGATTTTCTGCAAAAATGCAGCTACGATGCCGTAGTATGCAACCCGCCGTACATGAAAAACTGCCCCACAAGTGCAAACAAAACGCCGCAGCTTTTAATAGCCCGGCAGGAAGTTTGCTGTACGATTGACGACGTGGCAAAAACTTCGGCGGCGCTGCTAAAAAACGGCGGCAGTCTGTACCTTATTCACAAGGCAGACCGAATGGCGGACGTGATTTTTGCATTGAAAAGCCACAAGCTTGAACCGAAATATATAACTTTCATAAAACCGTTTCTGGGCAAAAGTCCTACCATGTTTTTAGTTGAAAGCGTAAAAGACGCAAAAAGCTTTTTAAAATACAACGACGATATTATCGTATATTCCGCGCCGGGGCAGTACACCGACCAGATGAATAAAATTTACAGCGAAGAATAGAATTGCCCAGAACAGCGCCGCATGATATAAAGACGCTGTTTACCAGAACTAAAAATGCAGAAAAAAAGCTGAAGCCTGTTTTAGACTTCAGCTTTTATTTTTAGCCGGGTTTTATGGCAAACTAGTCTTTGTATTCTTTTACAATAATACAGGCGTTATGACCGCCAAAACCAAGCGAAGCAGATGCGGCAACTTTGATTTTGCGTTCAACGCCAGTATTCGGCGTATAGTTCAAGTCGCAGCCGGCTTCAATATCCGGGTTTTCAAGGTTGATTGTAGGCGGAATAAAGCCGCTGTTAATTGCCTTTACGCAGAAAATTGCTTCAATTGCGCCTGCCGCACCTACCAGATGCCCTGTCATGCTTTTGGTTGAACTTACGTTCATTTTGTATGCATGGTCGCCAAAAACAAGCTTAAGCATTGCGGTTTCGCCGCTGTCGTTTGCTTTGGTACTTGTACCGTGGGCGTTATAATATTCAACTTCTTCGCCTTTCATGTTTGCGTCTGCAAGCGCCTGTTTTACTGCCAAAGCGGCGCCGCTGCCGTCTTTTAACGGTGCAGTAATATGATAGGCATCGCAGCTTGTACCAAAACCGGCAACTTCTGCATAAATTTTTGCACCGCGTGCCTTTGCGTGTTCCAGTTCTTCAAACATCAGCATTGCAGCGCCTTCACCCAGAATAAAACCGTCGCGGTCTTTGTCAAACGGGCGGCTTGCTTTTTGCGGCGCATCGTTAAAGTGGCTTGCCAAAGCCTGCAAAACTATAAAAGAAGAAACGCCGAATTCGGTAATTGCGGCTTCGGTACCGCCTGCAAGGCACATATCACAGCGGCCGCTGCGTACCAAATCCAGTGCAACACCCAGCGCGTCTGTGCCAGAAGCGCAGGCTGTATTTATTGTCCACGAAAAGCCGTTTAAGCCGTAATAAATATTGATGTTTGCTGCGGCTTCGTTACTAATCATCAGCGGGGTTGTTAACGGCGGCATGCGGCTTGGACCGGCGGCAGGGTCGCACAGTTTTTCAAAACCGGCAGAACAGGCGTCCATTCCGCCGATACAGCAGCCAACCATAACGCCGACTTTTTCGTTTTTCAATGTTTCTTTTGTGTAGCCTGCGTCTGCAATAGCCTGTGCGCTTGCACCCAAGGCAAATTTGCTGAAACGCGCCATTTTGCGGGTATCGCGGTTTGCAATACCGTAATCTTCAATATTAAAGTCTTTTACTTCAGCTGCAATTTTAACCGAAAGCCGGTCGCTATTAAAAAGGGTAATCTTGCCAACGCCGCATTTTCCGTTTTTTACACTTTCCCAGGTCTGGTCTACAGTGTTTCCAACAGGGCTTACGCAGCCCAATCCGGTAATTACTACCCGTCGTTTATTGTCCATATTTTCTCCTATAAAATTATTAGACTGTTTTTATTGAATAAAGTTGCATTTATCAATATTGCGCATATTGCGCGGTTTTGGTTCAGGCTTTGCTATTGTTCTTCCGTAAAACCGTTGTAAAGTTTTTCCAGACGGCAGCGGCAGGTTAAAAACAGGCGCGCCAGATCCGGGTCAAAGTGAGTGCCAATATTCTGATCAATAATTTCAAAAGACTGGTCAAACGAAAAACTTTCTTTATAGCAGCGTTTGCTTACCAGAGCATCAAAAACATCGGCAAGCGCCATGATGCGCGCTTCAATTGGTATTTCCTTTTCCTTTAAGCCCATAGGGTAGCCCTCACCGTTCCATTTTTCGTGGTGAAAATGCGCCACATTTCTGGCAATGTCTACAAAATTGTCGTCTTCAACATTGCGCAAAATCTTTTCTACGATTTTAGCGCCTTCGGTGCTGTGGGTTTGCATGATTTTGTATTCTTCCGGAGTAAATTTGCCGGTTTTGCGCAAAATTACATCATCAATTGAAAGCTTGCCCAGATCGTGCATTGGCGCAGCTTTTATAAGTTTCTGCAAAAAATCTTCGGAAAGCCCGAATTTTTCTTTTTGCGGACGCAAGGCATCTGCAAAAATTTTGATAACGGCACTTGTGCGCATAATATGGTTTCCGGTGCTGTTGTCGCGGCTTTCTACAATGCTTGCAATACCCAGAACCATTTTATCCTTCATGCTGGAAATGTGTTCGGTTTGCCTTTCAATTTCAATTTTAAGGTTGCGGTTATAGTTTTCAACTGTGGTTAAATATTTTTTCTGAATTGTGCTGTCAACCAGTTCCAGAATATAGCCGATGAGCTTGCCGTTTTTATAAGTCAGCGGTTTTTCTACAACTTCAATATAGGTGTCGTTTACAAAAAAAGTTTTGGTTTCAAATTTGTAGTTTTTTACCGGCAGATACAATTCCTGGTACAAAAACGAATCGCTTTGAGGCACGGGAAAATCGATGCGCCATGTTTTTGCAATTTCTGGAAAAATCTGTTTTGCGTAATCGTTGCTGTTTACGTAATTGAACTTTTTATCAAAAACTATGTAGCCGTAAGTTTTCATTCTTTCTACGTAGTTGGCAATGTTGTTTGTCATGTCGTACATGTAAACGCGTTCAAACAGGCGTATTACAACCATTGCAGAAAGTAAATAGGCAATTGAAACCAGACTGAATGTTGAATGAATAAGGTGCTCAATTATGTAGGTTGCAATTACAACTGTGCCCGTCATGCTGATGGGAAAAATTGACTTGAAAGAAATATTGCGGTTGTTGAGGATTGCCTTTATCTGGTATACGCCTAGAACAACTGCGTCAAAAAGCATTAAAACCGGGTAAAGTTTGTGTGCAGGGCCGTAAGTTTTTATTAAATAGCTGTATCCGCCCGGCGCAAAGCCAAGTTCCACGTTTGCGTAATAAACCGGCAGTTTGCCTATTGTTAAAACCAGCGCCATAATTATGCCGGTAAATGAAAACAAAACCGCGACTAGCCATTTTGGCAAAGTTTCGTTGCAAAGCCGCGCAATAACCAGAATAAGAATTGCCGGGCAGAAACAACCGCCGACATAGTTAAAAATGTTGCCGCAAAGTGCCATTTCAATGGTGGTAGAAATTGAAATCATGTATCTGCCAAAACTGTTAAGAATGACCAGAATTCCAAGCAAAAGATAAATGGAATCTACTTTTTTATTGTCAAGCATGAAGCTTCCAGTCATGGCAATTGCAGCAATAAACGTTGCAAAATGAATGAATACGACCAATTTTTTTCCTTTGGGCGCATTTTGCAAAATGGATTTTATAAAAACCGCAGGTTGTAGCGCCAACTATTTAAATAATTATAACTGAAAATTCTGCATAATAATAGAAGAAAATGTTTGTAATTGCTGGTTGTTTTACCTTTAAAGGCATCTGCTTACGAACATTCTTACACCTTTTTTTGACAGCTTGCATACTACGTGGTAAAATATTGATTATGCGTTTAGGTCTTCCGTTAACCCATATTGAATATGAATATTCCCAGAAAATGCTTGACGGGTTTATCGATTATGTAAAACAGACCGGCGAAAGCTGTCTGGTTTTCGTTTCCAAACAGCCCGGCGCTTGCGAAACCGACTTTGCATATCAGGAATGGTCAGTATCTAAATTCTTCAATAAAAAGAACATAGATGGTCTGTTAATGCCAACGGCAGCACTTTGCCGCCACATTGGCGAACCTAAAATGATAGAAATTGTGAAGCAGTACAGCAAAAAGCTTCCAACTTTTTCGGTAATTACGGAAATAGAAGGCATTCCGTCTCTTATTGTAGACAGCACCAAGACATTTAGAACCTTTGTAAGCCACTTAATAGAAAAACACAACAAAAAAAGCTTTGCGTTTATGGGCATTAACTGTAAAAGCGAAGACATTTTACTGCGCTATAAAATCTTTAAGGAAGTTTTATCCGAACACGACATTCCATTTGATAAAAACCTGCTGCTTTTCGGCGATTATACGGTTGACAGTTCCATAACCGTGCTGGAAAAAAACTTTAAGCGCAAGGAAGACGTAAATTTTGATGCCCTTATCTGCGTAACGGATGAAATGGCACTTGGCGCAATTGAATATTTAACAAGTATCGGGCTGGACGTGCCGGGCGACGTTGCCGTAACCGGTTTTGACAACACTTTCCGGTCTAATTACTGTTTTCCAAGCCTTAGCACGGTAGACCAGCGTGTTTCCTACCAGATTTATAGCAGCGCCATGCTTTTGCGCGACATGGTGAACGGCAAAGAAGTTCCGCCCCTTTCTTTTATACATTCTTCCTGCTGCATGCGTGCAAGCTGCGGCTGTCTGGATAAGTACGATACCCGCTATCTTTCCGTTGATGAAAATGGCACTTATACGCCGCGCGAAGATAAGTTTTTTAATGACATTGCTTTCACTTTTTTTGACAAGCGCGACCAGAACCTTAAAATCCTGAATTTTGTAGAAGAACTGCACAGTAATCTGTCGCTGGAACGGCTGGTACACCGCCTTGAACGGCACCTGCTGGATTTTGACATAAAGCAGTGCGCAATCTGTCTGTACAGGCAGCCGGTGGCAGTTTTGCCAAATGAAGAATACAACCTGCCGGACGAAGCATACATTTATTATTTGAAGAACCAGAAACAGACAACCCCGATTGTTGATGACCAGAATTTCTTTGACTGTTCCGAGAGCCTTTTGCCGGACAACAAGCTGGACGATTTTACGGGCGTTCAGATTGTAAAAATGATTTATCACGGCGAGTATCAGTACGGCTATATGATTATGTCTTTTGACGCAATTGACTGCACCACTTACCAGCTTATTTTTTCGCTTCTTTCAAAATTCATTGCTTCTGCCTACGACGTTACCATGAGCGAACGCCAGCAGAGCAATCTGCAGCAGATGAATCTGAACCTTTCGATACTGTCGAAAACTGATGAAATGACCGGTATTTTAAACCGCCGCGGCTTTCTGTTTGCGGCGCAGCAGCAGCTTAATATTGCCGCCAGCCTTGAACAGACCGGGCTGGTTATTTACGGCGATATGGACGGGCTGAAATATATTAACGACACATTTGGTCACGATGCGGGCGACCGGGCTATTCTTGCAGAAGTTGAGCTTCTTTCTAAAACTTTCCGCACCGCAGACATTATTGGCCGTCTTGGCGGCGACGAGTTTGCTATTCTTTCAGTTTCGCTTTCCATGCAGATATTTGAAAAATTAAAGCAGCGGCTTGATTTGCTTTGCAGTGAATGGAACGCAAAAAACAGCGAACCTTTTAAACTTTCAATCAGCCTTGGTGCCGTAGAATTTGACAAAGACAATTACAACCTGCTTGAATTATTGAAAAAAGCTGACGCGGAACAGTACAAAGAAAAGCGCGGCAAAAAGGAAAGCAGAAAATAATGTGGGCTTTGTATGCGGTTTTGTCCGCGGTTTTTGCTGCCCTTACTTCTATTTTTGCAAAAATCGGCATTAACGGCGTTAATTCAACTTTGGCAACGGCATTGCGCACCGTGGTGGTGGTGGCTTTTGCCTGGGTAATGGTTTTTATTACCAGAACGCAAAACGGCATTTTCTCCATCGACAAAAAAAGCTGGATATTTTTAATTTTGTCCGGGCTTGCAACCGGGGCTTCGTGGCTGTGCTATTACAAGGCGCTGCAGCTGGGCGATGTAAGCAAGGTTGTGCCAATTGACAAATTGAGCATTGTGCTTACGTTTATTCTTGCGTTTGTTGTTCTGCACGAAGCTTTTACCTTAAAAACAATTATTGCCTGCGTTTTAATAACCGCCGGCACTTTGCTTTTGATATTTTAGTTTTTTTGGGGGAAATATGAAAATTGCATTGATTTGTCTTTTTGTTTATCTGCTTGCGGTAAACATTGTCGGTTTTGCGCTTATGGGCAGCGACAAAAAGAAAGCTAAAAAAGGTGCGTGGCGCATACCGGAAGCAACCTTGTTTTTAGCCGCAATTCTTGGCGGAAGCATCGGTTCTATTTTGGGAATGCAGGTTTTCAGGCACAAAACCCAGCACTGGTATTTTAAATACGGTATGCCGGCAATTTTAATACTTCAGCTGGCACTTGCTGCTTTTATTATTTTGAAATTCTAAACGATTTTTCCATACAGATGCT
>JAKSTR010000089.1 GCA_024402495.1 Treponemataceae bacterium | reverse complement strand
GGGCAGGTTTTTCAAGAAGACTGAACGGAAAAATGCTTGCGGTAATTTTTATTTAACTGAATATTTGGCGCGGGTCTGGCGGTTTTAGAATTTTTTAAATATTTTTTTTTTATGTTCAATTAAGTTTGATAAACAGCCCGAATGCCGGGTTTGAAAGTTTTGTCATCTCGAACCTGATTCAGAATCTGTTTTTGACAACAAATCGGATGCTGAAACAAGTTCTGCATGACAAAATGTTGAACGAAGTTGCCGAAAACTATCAAATTCAGCATGACGAAGGCTGTGAGAAGCCGCAGAAAGATAATAAGTTCTGCATGACAAAATGAACTGTTTTTGACAAAAGCGATTCTTTATTATTCAATTTCTTCAAAATCGACATTTACGGTATTTAATAGAAAGAATTTCTGTAAATTCGGCAGGTTCTGCCATAAAGCCGGCAGAAAATCGAAAGGGCATAAAAAAAGCGGCACAATGTACCGCGCTTACAGCTGTTTAAAATCTGCGTCTGACAGGAGTCGAACCTGCAACCTACGGATCCGAAGTCCGTCGCTCTATCCAGTTGCGCTACAAACGCTAGAATTTATAAAGGCACCAATAAGTAAAACTTATCAGTGCCTTAAAAATAAAAAGGGTGCCTGATGGGATTTGAACCCACGACAACCAGATCCACAATCTGGCGCTCTACCCCTGAACTACAGGCACCATGCACTTGGCATGGTCAAAATAATATATAAAAATACTTTTTATGTCAAGCGTCTTTTAAATTTTCAAATAATACTTTTTTAAATTTGTGCTGGTTCATGCTAAAAAAGCAAAAAATTGACATTTAGCCAAAGCGCCAATAAAATAAAAAAAGCGAGGAAAAAATGAAAAACAAATCTGCAATTTTCAATATAAAAAACATCCTGCCCTTTGCCGCAGCGTTAGGCGTTCTGCTGCTTGCCGGCTGTACCAGCACAATGACGGTTGACATTACACGCCCTGCCGCGCTGGACATTGAGGACGCAAAAACGGTAGCAATTCTGCCCTTTGCCACTTCGCCACAAATGCAGCGGTACGAAGCCCAGGGCAATAAAAACATTCAATATGTTCAGGGCATTGACATGGCAACCAGCCAGGACGTAAGCAACCGCGACGAACAGCGTATTCTGGAGTTTTTAACCGACGAACTTGAATACCAGTTTGCCAAGAACGGCAGCTTGCAGGTAATTGATCAGGCAACCGTAAAAAACGCCATTCGCAAGAACAAAAAAATTGATGCAGACATAATTATTTACGGTGGAATAAGTTACTTTGGTACAAACGCCTATTCCAACGAATATACGAACAAAGAAAAAAACGGCGCCGTAAAAAGAACTACGCTTTATTCGCGCATCGTTAACCTGACAATTGAATATACAATTTTTAACCAGAAAACCGAAAAAGTGCTTGATACCCGGCAGTGCAAATACGACGTTGAATCTGCCGAATACGAGCAGCTGTACAATTTGCCAGACCCGGTTTTAACCTGCGAAAAAACAATCAGCGACCTTGCCTACCAAATTGTACGCGATTTTTCCATTTACCGCGAAATTAAAGACCTGCGCCTTTTGTACCACAAAGACCCGGCAATGAAAACCGCTACAACCAACGCAACAAACGGCAGAATTGATCTTGCGCTGGAACAGTTCAACAAGATGTATAAAAACCTTAACTATTACGAAGCGGGCTACAATGCGGCAATTATCATGCAGGCGCTGGGAGATTTGGACGGCGCTTACGAGCTGATGAGCGAAGTTTACAGCCGTTTTAAGGAACGCGGCGCAAAACAGGCGCTTGCAGATATTCAGGCTGAAATGATTGCGCAGAAAAAGCTGAAAACCCAAAAAGCCTATTAAAAGAAATAATGAATTTATAAAAAAACCGGGGCAACTGAAATATTACCCCGGTTTTTTTATCTTTCAGTTTTTGTCATTACTAACCGGTTTCGGAATCTGGTTTTGACTGCAAATAAGATTCTGCGGCTTTAAACTGAAAACCGGCAAATTCAGCATATCGTTCTGCGTTTTCTTATTTGCGCTTTTTATCTTTCAATTTAGCGGTATGGAAATTACAAATTCCGTACCTTCTTCAAGCCGGGAACTTGCGCTGATTTGCCAGCCGTGGCTTTCTACAATGGTTTTTACCACCGACAAGCCCAAACCGCTGCCCTTTTCCCGCCGGGAATTGCTGCCGCGGTAAAAAATATCAAAAATATACGGCAAATCTTTTTGGTCTATGCCAATGCCGTTGTCGCAGATGCAGATTTTTACAAAACCGCTGCCGTCGGCAAAAGCCTTTAAACCGATTGTGCCGCCTTTCTGCGTATATCTAATTGCATTACCCGTAAGGTTTTCCAGACAGCGCAAAAACAGACGCTCGTCAAAAGCAACCTGAATGTTTTCGTCCAGTTCAATTTTGGTTTGCACACTGCGCCCCATAAGGTTCGCGTCAGAAGTAAAACGTTCCGCAAATTCCTGCAAAAACGGCAAAAGGCTTGCATTCTGAAGATTTTGCCGCCATTCGCCGGTATCAAGTTTTACAAAATCAATCAGCTCGTTAATCATGTCTTCAAGCTGGGCAATTTTGCTTAAAACAATCTGCAAGGATTTTTTCTGCATTTCGGGCTGGTCAACCGTGCCGTCGGCAAGGGCTTCGGTATAGCCTTTTATAAGCGCAATCGGGGTGCGCAAATCGTGGCTTACGCCCATTATAAACCGCGAACGCCGGGTCTGGTTTTCCTTTAAGGTAAGGCGCATGCTGTTCAGGTTTTCCGTCAGCGAAGTAATTTCGTTGCTGCCTTTTACAACAATTTCTTCGTCAAGCTTGCCAAGACTTATCTGCTTTGTGGCTTTATCCAGTGCGGTAATTGAATTTGTAATGGACCGGGCGATTACCCACAATGCAACAGAACAGAAAACAATGACGACTACAAAAATTACCAGCACCATCGTATAGAACTGCACCATAAAACTCGGGCGTTTTGGTCTGAAACGGTGCATTCTGGTAATAACTATAAAGTTTTCGTCCATCGGTCTGCCCGGGCGGTCAATCTGGTAATAATATTTGTCGTTGGTACTGCGTATAAACTTCATCAGCAAACCGTCGTCTATGGTCTGGTTCTGCGGCAGTTCTTCTATGGTAGAAAAAATTGAAACATTCTGCGGCGTTAAAACCGCAACTTCTACGTTGCTGGGCATACGGCTAAGACGTCTGGCAATTATTTCCCAGTCGTGTTCCTTAATTTCAACTACCGACAGTTCGCTGATTTCTTCATAGCCGGGCAGCAGCATTCGTTCCGGCTGATTGTTGTAAGCCATTAAGCCGGTAACGCACAGCACAAAAAACGGTATAAAAATCAAGCCGGCTATAAAAATATACATTTGCGTGCGTATTTTCAATTTTTTTTCCTTATGTTTGGATTTGTAATTTCAGTCAGTCTTCGTTTTGGGTTGAAAAACAGTAGCCCAGCCCAAAAACAGTTTTTATAAACTTCGGTTTTGCCGGGTCTTCTTCAATTTTTTTGCGCAAACGCTGAATGTAAACCGCCACCGCCGAAATGTCGCCGTATTCGGTTTTCCAGACATCAGCGTAAATGCGTTCCGGGTTAAGCGGCTTGTTTGCATTCGCCACAAGACAGCACAAAATATCGTATTCCTTTGCAGAAAGCGGAATGCGTTCCGGGCGTTCGGCAGAAGAAGTTTTTCTTTTTAAAGTGAAACTGTTGTAATCCAGAATATAATCGCCAAAACAAAAGCAGTCGTCGCCCGCGGCACTTGCAGGCACTTCCTGCACGCGCCGTATCATTGCCCTAACCCGCGCAACCAGTACTTTTGGAGAAAAAGGCTTTGTAACAAACTCGTCCGCACCATAGCCCAAACCGGATATAATGTCTTCATCAGCATCGCGCGCCGAAACAATCATTACTGGGCTTGTATGATTTTTCCTGAAACGGCTTAAAAATTCAAAACCGTCAATGCCCGGCAGGTTTAAGTCAAGAATAACTAAATCGGGTTCAAAACTGTCAAGTTTCTCAAGGGCAAGTTCGGCAGTTTCGCATTGCAGTGTTTCAATGCCTTCTTTCGTCAAGTACATTGAAATCAAATCAGACATTTCGCTTACGTCTTCTATAATAAGAACCTTTGCTTTCATGCTTTAATAATTGCATACAAGAACAAACTTTGAAACATTTATTTTAAAAAATAACAAAACATTAGATAAATAACAAAACTTTAAATAACATTTCATATTGTGTTAATGCCGTTATACAAGGTAAAATAGAAGCATACATTCGCTTAGCAAAGCCATGGAGGGTTTATGATTCGAATGAGAAAAATGGGAAGGGTGTTTCTGGCAGCATTTTTAAATTGCTGTTTTGCTGTTTACGGCATTTCTGCCCAGCAACTGACACTTACTTTGGATGATGCAATTCAAACCGCACTGGAAAACAATTCAAGCCTGAAATCGCAGGCAGTAAAATTAAAGCAGGCAGAACGCGCAGACAAATCCGCATGGAACAATTTTTTACCTTCAATTTCTGCAGGCGGCGGCATAACCAACACGCACAATATTTACAGCTCAAAAGAACTGAAAGACGAACAGAAATCCAGCTGGAGCTGGAGCGGTTCTGCCGGCGTTTCTTTAAACCTGAACAGTGCCATTCCTTTTAAAATCAAGCAGACTTCTCTTCAATATACAATTGCAAAAACCGGCTACAGCCAGCTTGAAAGTTCGGTGCGCCAGCAGGTTGCAAACAGTTTTTATAACCTTACCGCAGAACTGAAAAATATTGAAATGCTGAAAGAAAACATGAATCTTGCAAAAGATTTGCTTGACCAGACCCAGATTAACTATAACAACGGTCTTGCTTCGGAACTGGAACTTCTGCGTGCGCGGTATTCTTACCAGTCGATAAAGCCGCAGATTACACAGGCGCAGTCGGCTTATGTTGCCGATGCCGAAGCTTTCATGCTTCTGCTTGGGATGCCGGCGGAAACTAAATTTTCGCTCAGGGCAACTACCACAATTCAGCAGCTTAATTTGCCTTCTGCAAAAGAACTGGCAGACATGCACGTAGAAAACCGTTTTGACGTAATTCAAAAACAGCAGGCACTTGCCAGCGCAAAACTGGGGCTTTCTACCGCACAGCAGAACGCATACGCGCCAAGCATCAGCCTGCGCGAAAATGTTTCTACCGGCGATAAAATCAACAAAAAAGATGACAATAAAAACGATGACAAAAAATTCCCGGATGTGAACGGATCTTTTTCGGTTTCGGTAAACATTCCGCTGGACGGGCTTATTCCCAATTCAAACATGAACCTGCAGGTAAAAAACGCAAAGGATGCCATAACAACCGCGCAGATTGATTTGGATTCTACCATTAAAAGCGCCCGGCAGGATATCAGCAAAAAGGTTGCCGACGTGCGCCGCATTTACGAATCCCTGGAACTGAACAGCCTGAACAAGCAGATTGCAGACAGGGCTTATCAGCTTTCGGCAGAAGGTTACCGCAACGGGCTTGTTTCGCAGACTGACCTTGCAAGCCAGCGCAAAGACCGCCTTACGGCACAGCAAACCCTTATGCAGGCAGAAATTAACTATATTTTAAGCATTGAATCTTTGGCGGCGGCTTTAAATATTCCCACCAGCGAACTGACTTCGCGCTACAGCGTAAAAACAATTTCGCGGGTAAGCGGTCAGCAATAAATTTTGCAATTGAATAACTTTATAATTCTGACAGAAAAATAAAAACAGGCGGAGATTTGTATGGAAAATTCACCAGACGACATTGAACTTGCAGACAGCGGAAAAAAGAAAAAAAATAAAAAAGGCATTACATTAGAAAACTGGGCGCAGCTTTTAGTTGTAATCATCATTGTTTTTTTTATGATATTGATTTTTATGGATAAAAAAGGCGCCAAAGATGCAGGCGGTATGCCGGGCGGAATGGGCGGAGCACCCGGAATGGGCGCTCCCGGTGCAGGCGGCAAACCGAACGGCGGAAAACCGGGTAACGGTATGCCGGGCATGGGTGGCGGTGCAAAACCGGACGAAGCCGCCAACACGATTACGGTTTCTGCCAAAACCTTGAAGCGCGAAACCATCATTCAAACCGTACACGTAAACGGTGATGTTTCTTCAAAATCAGAAATTAACGTTTATCCCATAACTTCGGGCAAGGTAACACGCCTAAATTACGATATTGGCGACAGCGTAGCGGCAAACGCAATCATCGGCTACATAGACCCTTCACGACCGGGTACTGCTTATGCCGCAAGCCCTGTAAAAACCCCGGTTGCAGGAACAATTATTGACCGCAAAGTAAACGTAGGCGATACGGTAAGCGCAAATACGGCAATTGCAACCATCGGTTCACTTACCGATCTGGAAATTGTGGTATACGTAAGCGAAAAATATTCAAATTACCTTAAAATCGGCTTGCCGGCGTATCTTTCTCTTACCGCCTACCCGGAAGAAAAATTCATAACCAAAATTACGGCAATCAGCCCGGTTGTAAGCAAAAATACCAGAACAATTAAAGTAAGCCTTGAACTTGAAAAACCGGACAAACGCATTAAACCCGGTATGTTTGCCGCCATCGATCTGGTAATTCAGCAGCATACAAACGCACTTGTTGTACCAAAAGGCGCGCTTAGAACATATAACGACGGCTACTGCGTTTTTGTAATTGACCAGAACAACTGTGCCCAGCGTGCGGTTGTAAAAGTTGGGCTGACAAACGACAAGGATGCAGAAATTACAGAAGGCGTAAACGACGGCGACAAAGTTATCACCGCAGGTTCCGTTACAGAAGGCAGCCCGGTACGCATTGCAGGGCAAAACGCGAACTAAGCCTGCATTTTTTTACAGTTAAAAGAAATACAAAAGGAACATAAATGGACATTTCAGAACTTTCGGTACGCCGGCCGGTACTTATGGTAATGGTCTACGTGCTTATTTGTGTTGTTGCGGCGGTTTTTATACCAAAACTTGGTATCGCATTAACGCCAAATGTTGAATTTCCAATGCTTGCTGTTATGACTACATATTCAAACGTTGGGCCGGAAGAAATTGATACAAACGTTACAAAAGTTATTACAAACCAGCTTTCGCGTATTCAGGGCATAAAAAACATTACGTCAACTTCCAGCGCAGGACGCAGCCAGATTCAGCTGGAATTTGCCTATAACAGCGACCTTGATAAAGCGTCCAGAGATGTAGAATCGGCGGTTTCGCGCATTTCCGGCTGGCTGCCTGACGGCTGCGGTACACCGACCGTCATAAAATTTGACGCCAGCATGATGCCGATTATGCGCCTTTCGGTTGAAGGCGATTTGCCAATTAACGAACTTAAAACCCTTGCAGAAGATAAAGTCAGCCCGTTTCTGGAACGTCTGGAAGATGTTGCAAACGTTGATGTTCAGGGTGGTGCTGCAAAAGAAATTCGTGTTGATGTCAGCGTTAACCGTCTGGAAGCCTACGGACTTACACTTTCTTCAATTGCGCAGGCTCTGGCAGCACGCAACTACCAGCTTTCCAGCGGCGAAATTACCCAAAACGGCATCGACTACGAAATTATTACCAGCGAATATTACCAGAATCTTGATGAAATCCGGCAGACAATTATTTCTACCGCACAGGGTTCAATTATACGTGTTGACGACGTGGCAACAGTTTACGAACAGTATGCAACCAGAGGCCGCGAAGTTTACATCAACGGAACGCCGGGACTTTACATCAGCATTTCAAACGAATCCGGTTCAAATGCTTCTATGGTCAGCAAGCGCGTTCACGCCGTTCTTGACGAAATTAACAAGGCAATGCCTACCGGCGTAAAAGTAGAAATTGTAAGCGACAACACAACAATGATTGATTCAACCATGAATCAGGTTTACGAATCAGTTATTGAAGGTATTGTTCTTGCAATGCTCGTTATTTTCTTCTTTCTGCGCAACTTAAAAAGTACGTTCATCATCGGTCTTTCCATACCGGTATGTTTTTTAATTACCCTTATGTCTATGGGTATTATGGGCTTAACCGTAAACCTTATGACTATGTCTGGTTTGATTCTGGGTATGGGTATGGTTGTAGACTCTTCAATTGTTATTCTTGAAAACATTTACAACCGGCGCATCAGGGGCGAAAAACCAGCCGTTGCCGCAATTCTGGGCAGTAAAAACATGGTTAACGCCATTATGGCTTCTACCCTTACGACAATCTGCGTATTTTTGCCAATGCTTATTTACCAGTCAGAACTGGAAATAATCGGTATGATGATGAAGGAACTGATTATTACGGTTGTAATTTCGCTGGTTTCTTCACTTTTTGTTGCGGTTACACTGGTACCGGCACTTTGCGGAAGCATTTTAAAACTGAATAACCCTAACGAAAAAAGAAAATATAAATCCAGACTGTTTAAATATCTTTCAACAAAACAGTTTTACAATAATACCATTAAAGTAGTTTCAGCACCTTTACGACTGGCTTCTAACATTATAGAAAAATTTATTACCGGCATGGAAAGGGTTTACGTAAAGACCCTGCGCTTTTGCCTGCGCAACCGTTTCATCATCATTACGATGGTTGTAATAATAATGGTTTACTGCGGCATCCTGTTCAAAAGCTTCGGCATGAACTTTTCGCCGCCATCAAACGCAGACGACCAGGTAAACGTAACCATTACAATGCCGGTTGGTACAAACAAAAAATATGTTCTAGAAAAACTGTTTGAATTTCAGGAAATTGTAAAAAAAGAATGCGGCGGCGCATACAGAAGCATTATTCTGAACGCCGGCGGCTCAAATTCAGGTTCAATACAGATTAACCTGCTGCCGCTTAACCAGCAGACCATGAACCCTACGCAGATAAAAGCTGCCTTGACGCCTTATCTTAAAAACTGGGCAGATACAACGGTTTCGTTTTCTTCCGGTCGCGGTATGGGCGGTGGTGCAAAGGCAATCGACGTAAAGCTTATAAGCAACGATACAAATGCCAGCCGCAAAACCGCAGAGCAGATAAAAGAACTTTTTGACAACAACCCTAAACTGGTAGACGCCGCCACCGACTTTGAAAACGGCAGCCCGCGCTTTCAGCTTGTAATAGATACCGAAGCTGCCGCGGCAAGCGGAGTAAGCGTAAGTTCAATTGCAACAGAAATTCGTTCTGCAATTAACGGCAGAACCGCCACCACCTTTTACGATAACGGACAGGAATACGACATCGTTGTTGCTGTTCCGCCGGACGAAATTGTAAATACCAGCGATATTGGCAGTCTGTTCATAAACACCGCAAGCGGCAGAATGACTTTGGACAATTTTGTAAAATACAAGGAAACAAATGCGCCGCAAAGAATTCAGCGCGAAAACAGCGACCGCGTAAACCACGTAACCTGCGGTCTTGCAGAAGGCGTTACCGTTACCGAAGGTCAGGCAATGGTAGAAAAACTTATTGCCGAAAACATTGTTCTGCCGGAATCCGTAGAATTAAGCTACGGCGGCGATGCGGCGGACATCAGCAGCATGGGGTCAACCTTTATAATCGTTATCGTTCTGGCGCTGTTTCTGGTTTTTGCCGTTATGGCAGCCCAGTTTGAATCTTTGATTGACCCGTTCATCGTGTTTATCAGTATTCCGCTTCTGGTAATTGGTGTTGTTGCCGTTTACAAATTTACCGGACAAAGTTTCAGCATGTATTCGGTAGTTGGTATCGTATGTTTGATTGGTATCGTTGTAAACAACGGTATCGTTCTGGTTGACTACACGAACCAGCTTGTCGGTAAAAAAATCCCGGTTTTTGATGCCTGTCTTGAATCGGCACGCAGCCGCCTGCGCCCTATTTTGATGTCTACTTTGACAACGGTTTTAAGTATGGTACCAATGGCGTTTTTCCCCGGCGAAGGTGCCGAAATGATGCAGCCGGTTTGTATTACAATCGTCGGCGGTCTGCTTTCCGGCGCGTTTATGACACTGTACGTTTCGCCGATTATGTACACCGTATTCAACAAACGGCGCGAAAAACGTTTTGACGACCCGGATTCGCTTATGAACCAGCTTGCTTCCCTTGATGACGGCAGTTACATAGCCGACATTGTGCCGGTTGGCGAGCAGAAACTGGGCGAAGAAAACGCAGAAAATACTGAAAACAGCAGAAATTATGCAAAAGACGAAGTGCCGAATGCAAAAGAAAATGCAGTAATTACAGAAAAAGAAGAACCAGCCGCGCCGGATTTTTTTGATAATCTGGCAAAAAGCGA
>JAKSTR010000088.1 GCA_024402495.1 Treponemataceae bacterium | reverse complement strand
TTTCTGCAAAACCGCAGCGAGGTTGAAGCCATTTATAATTCAGTTTTTTAAAAAACCGGCAAACCCGGAACACGACAGCATTTCTGCCGGAACAGGCTTTTTCCGCGCACACGCACACGCGAAGTCTGGCTCGCGCGCAAGAGCGTCCTGCCCCGCGCCGCATATTTTCCAATTTTTCCGCAAAAAAAAGAAACCTCCGGCAATATCCCCAGCGCCGAAGGTTTCTAAATATCCGCAAAAAAAGTTTCTATATAACAGGTCGAATGTCGTCTTTTTGCCTTTTATATAAAACTCGACATTCAACTTAATGGAAGATTATTGCAATTTTTTACTGTTCCGGGCGTGTACCGGTGTTAGTGTCCGCTGCAACCGGCACAACGTCTGGTTCTGCTTCAAGATGCAGCTTTTCTGCAATTGCCGGGTAATGGCGAATCTGGTACAAGTCCGTATCCATCGCCATAACTTCCTTAATTGCGTAAGGCTTAAACATTGGGCGCTTAATTTTATACTTGCACCAGAAGAAAGCATAAACCGCCAGCACCAGCGAAACAGCACCGAAAACTCCGTAAATCTGCATCTTTGTTGTAAAATCCGGCTCAACATTCCAGATCATAAATACGTTTCCTGCAATTCCGGCTACAGGAATCAGAAGTCCCAAAGGCAACTTAAAAGTGCGCGGTGCTTTTGGAAGCTGCTTACGAAGGCTGATAACGTCAATATGAACCATGATGTAGCATACAATCCAGAAAGTACAGCCTGTGTTGATGATAAATACAATTGAATCACTTGAAGAAAGCCCGGTTGCATTTATCAATGTCTGCACTACAGCTACAAGAATAAGACCAATGAACGGGGACCCTGCCGGAGTTTTTCTCTGGAAGAAACCCGGAAGAAGCCCGATTTTTGACATGCCTGCACAAAGCTGGCTTACGCCGAACATTGAAGTATTCAATGTACTGATTACGGCAAGCAGTGATACAACAGTCATCCATATAGTGCCTGCTTTTCCAAGCAAGGCCGTTCCATAAAGAATATGCGGAACTGTTGTTGTTGCAAGAGTGTCCCATGGAGTATAAAAGCTGAAACCAATAATCATGAAAATCTGCATTACACAGATAATTACAAGACCAAGCACCATTCCAAGAGGAACATTTCTTCTTGCGTTCTTAACGTTCTGCGCAATAGGAACGACAAATTCAATTCCAAGAAACAGGAAAAAAGCAAGCCCCAGAAGCGAGAAAGTATCCGTAAACTTTTCGTAAAGAACAAGCGGCTGTTCAACTACGGTTGATGGATTTACTTTTATGCAGCCCAAAATGCCCATAACAACCAGCGAACCAATAAGACCGAATGCTACAAAGTTCTGGATTTTAGCAAACATGTCTACACCAAAAAGATTTATCACAAAAAGAATCCAGATAAGCCCGATTGTCCACATATATGACGGTATCGGAATCTGTGGAAATACTTCGCTTAAAGTATTTCCGAACATTGCCGCTTCTGAACTGCCAAGAATCAGCTGACAGCATATAAAGCCGCCCATATTGGTAATAATCGTTACAAACGGGCCGCAGCTTGCAAGGGTAAACTGGGCAAGGCCGCCGGTAAGGTTTGGCATAAGTGCGTTCAATTCGCAAATTGAAAGTGCAGTTAAAATGTTGAACGCGCATGCAATGCACATTGTAAAAATAAAAGGAAGGCCAAGCGCACTAGACCCCTGCCCTATAGAAAGCAGAGTACAGGTTGCAACAATCAGACCTACGCCGGTTGCAATGACACTTGGCAAACCCAGTTTCTTCTGTTCTGCCATAATTTTCTCCTAAAAAATGAAAGCTCCGCGTAAAATGCGCCGCACAGCCGGAAAAAGCCGGGCTGCAATATGGCGGCGCACTTTTTTAAAACGCGGCAAATGCATTAAGCGCGGCAAGCGCGGCTATTTTTCCAGTTCAGTACCAATCGCCGCAGACATTTCAATTTCTACCAGCTGAGTTGGTCTGTTAAGCGCCGCAATCGTAACGCCGGTACAAAGCGGAAACACATCGTGAAAAATTTCGGTATAAGCCTTCATGCCGGCTTTATCAAATTCCGGCGTCTGAAAAATGCGCACTTCGTACACGTCTTCTTTTTTGCCGCCAGCCTGTTCAATAATTTTCACCTGCTTTTCAAGAATGTATTTCATCTGGGCGTAGGAATCGCCTTCGCCGTAAACCGAACCGTCAGGCTGCACCGCAGTTGTGCCGCCAACGTGGATAATGTCGCCAATTCTTACCGCCCGGGAATAACCGGCTTTAAGTTCCAGCGGCGCCCCGGAAAAAAAGTTTTTTCTTTTCATTATTTGTCTCCAGAAATCAAAGCGTCCATGCCTTCTTCGCCGGTGCGAACGCGAACAATGTTTGTAACATCGCTGACAAAAATTTTACCGTCGCCAATGTGCCCGGTATACAGTTCTTTTTTAAGGAATTCGATGAGAGCCGGAACTTCTTCTGTAGGCAAAACCATCATTACAACTTCTTTCGGCAAAAGCTGAATTTCTTTCTTTGCTTCAACTTCAAATTCCTGCGTGCCGTGCTGAACGCCGCAGCCCAAAACCTGATAAACGGTCATGCCGGTAATGTGAAATTTGCCCAAAGCACTTTGCAGTGCACCAATTTTTGAAATGCCAGTAATAACTTCTACACGACTAAATTTTTCGCTCATAATAATCTCCTAAAATTTTTTGTAAGTTCAGTTTTTATGCTGAAATTTTTGCCGGCTTTTTTGTATTTTCCGGCAAAAAAAATCCGCAGAAGGCTTAAACCATCATCGCCGGTTTGTCCCACAAATTCAGTTTTGTACCAATGCCTTTTTCCAGCGCGTTGCGGTAAACAATCGTGCCCCACGCAACGTCTTCAACCGGCATGCCGCCAACTGAATAAACCACAATTTCGCCCGGCTTGCGGTGAACAGGTATTTTGCCGGTAAGCACATCACCAAGGTCGTCAATCTGTTCACGTTTCATTTTGCCTTCAGCAATCAAGTCTTCAACATGCACGGCAGGAATCGGCACGGTTTTGTAAGCTTCCGGCGCATACTCTTCTTCCCATGCTTCATAAAGGGCAATATTGTCTGTAACGGTGCGGGCGCGGTTAATAATAAAATCGTCGTCAAAGCGCAGGGCGGCAGTAGAACTGATGATTGCACCCGGCTTAATCCATTCTTCTTTAATATAAGGATAGATACTTGTATCGCCGGTGGTTGGTGTTGAAGTGCTTACAGAAACAATGTCTGCGTCCTTACAGGCTTCTTCAATTGTTTCAACCGCATAAATTTCTTTTACCGTGGGGTAATCTTTTTTTGCCGCTTCAATAAACTTATCAAGGCTTGCCTTACCGCGGCCTTTTACCTTAATTGTTTCAATGCCGGGGCGTACAGCCATTGCGGCGGCAAGCGCAGTTTTACTCATAACGCCCGGGCCAATTACACCAATAACCTTTGCGTCTTCAGGTGCAAAATATTTATAGCCAACGCCGGGCACTGCACCGGTGCGGTATGCACTAAGAATGTTTGCGCTCATATAAGCTAAAGGTGCGCCGGTGTCTTTATCGTTCAGCGTAAGCATTAAAATAGAACGCGGCAGGCCTTTTTCTTTATTGTTGCAGTTTGAACCGTACCACTTCATGCCGGCCATATCGAACTTGCCGCCAAGGTAAGCAGGCATTGCCATAAAACGGCGGTCAGGGCCGTCCAAAGGCATTTCAGGGAATGGCGAGCTTTGAGGAAAGCAGACCATTGTTCCGTGAGAGTTGCCGTTTGCCCCACCCATTCTGTAATTGCCAACTTTCATCAGCTTGAACATTTCTTCCATTGCTTCAATACAGCCTTTCATGTCCTTAACGCCGGCTGCAATCATGTCTTCTTCACTTAAATACAAAAAATCAATCTTTGGATATGCCATAATGTTCCTCCTGAAAAAGAAAAAGGCGCTGAAATCTCGTGTGCAAGATTTCAACGCCTTTGTTGTTCTTCGTATGCTATAGTAATTTTTTTTATCGTCGATTACTTGTATTTTTCGGAACTGATTTTTTGTGTGCGGCAGCAGAAGGATATAAAGAGTTTACCGCAGTTTCAAGGTTTCGCCGCGTGCCTTTTTGTAAAAATATTCCGTTGCAAACTGAATTTTCGTTGCAAAGAACTGGGGGCTTTCTACCGGGAAAATAAAGTAAGTATTGTCCTGTGTAGAAAGGGTTACGCACTGACCTTTTCCCCTGTAATCGTATTCGGTATGAATGGAAATAAGGGTGTCCGATCCAAAGAACATTGTTTTTTCCTGCTCTTCGCCGTAATCCTTAAAGGTCAGATAAAAGCCTTCCGCCTTATGAACCAGCCGTCCTTCTCCGCAGTCTATAAAATTAACCGCATTTGGCAGTGATTCAATGCGTACTTTTGCATCAAGGGAATATTCATCATCGTCTATAAGCTTTTCAACAAAAGAACGTTCCCATTCGTACCAGTCCGGAATACGGGTAAACTTGCCGTCCGCAGCGGAAGAAACAAGCTGACCGTATTCGTTCATTTCCCATTCCGCAGAACAGTGAGTGCATTTTATAAGGCTTCCGCCGGTTTTCATCGTACCTTCGCTTTGGCAAACCGGGCACTGGTACAAAGCCATTTCAAGACCTTCTGCCCTTTTAGGAAAACTGATTTTCATCTTGTTTTCCAGCTGGTACTCGTATTCGTCATAGCTCAAGGCTTCTGTTATTTTTGCGTTAATTTCATCAACGGAAGAAGCCTTTACTTCTTCTGCCGTTAAAAGCTGTTCAAGCGTAGCATTCAGCCTTGCCTGCCTGCGTTCCTTCAAGTTCCATATTGGCGAGCGCAGGTAATTGCCCTGCATGTTAAGCGTTACAAGCGGAACGCCCAGAAGCTTTACAAGCTTGCCAACTGATACAGGAATTTCTGAAGAAGTGCCGACGTTGGCGTATCGTGCTTCCGGGTACAAAACCAGAATGCCACCGCGCTTCATTACGTTCTGAATATTGCGAATAAGCGAAAAGTCGTTGATGAATTTTCTTGTGCCCAGACAGCCCATCTGCCTGTAAAGCCATTCGCCGTAAGCTTCAAATCCTTCCAGTTCCGAAACATAGTTTGCCCTGCGAGGAAATAATGCAAGCTGGGTAACATAAAAATCAAACATGGAATGATGAGTGCCAAGAACGATGTAAGGAGGCTTTAGACCTTCCATGTTTTTTCTGCTTATTTTAAGCCTGCTGCCAAAAGTCATTATGCGACTGTAAGCCCAGAACAAGGGCAAAAGCGGCAATGACTGTTTTGGAGGAATTCGCTTTGAATCAAAAGGCTCTGTTACGATTTTCTTCATTATTCTGCTCCGGCGTTTTCATTCATGTTTAAGCTTTCCGGCAGAACGTATTTCTTTACGGCAGGAATTCTGGACATAAAGTAATAGCATAAGCATGTACCGATAAAAGAAAAGCCTGTAGGCGTAAGGTAGAACAATGGCATGCAGTGAACTTTGCAGGTTAAAGGATTGTAAACTGCCAGCGACAGCACAATTCCAACAGCAATGCTTGCAAGTCCCAAAAGGTTAAAGCCTTTTGTAAACTTATAAAGGTTGTGACCCGGCATATCAAATGCATCCCTAAGGCTTATTTTCTGCTTTCTTACCAAAAAGAAGTCCGTAAAAAGAACGGCTGCAAGCGGCGCATATACACACGCACCGATTGTAAGGAAAGAACCAAAATACTGGACAATTTTTCCCCATACGCACAAAAGAACAACGTAAAGTGCCAGTACCATAATAAGCATTCGGTAGGTTGGCTTTTTGAAAGACGATTTAAGCATTACTGCGTAGATGTAAGAACCTACAGCCTGAGTACCAATATTTGCAAAGCCAACCAGCAGAAGCGAACTGAATGCCAGCGCCGGAACTGAAAGAGTTGCAAGCATTAAAGTAGGATCGTCAATCATTTCTCCAGTAACGTACTGCATTGAAATTGCCATTACGGCACCAATCACAACAAAGAATGAACCGATAAGTCCCTGACCAAGCACGCCTGCCCAGTATCCGCCGGATTCTGTTTTTGACATTCTTGGAATTTCTGCCATGCCGCCGATTAGCGTAATTACAAAGGCAAAGTTTGCTTCAATTGAAATGATGTAAGGGATGATGTTGTTTTCAAAGCCAGTTTCAGCCGGTTTGTAGTTCCATATCTGACCAAACGGCACGGCATTAAAACCTACGATGATTACAATAACGCCTACTGCAAGCAGAAGCGGCACGAGAATTCTTGTAGTCCACGTAATTGCAGAAATTCCCCTGAATGCTATGAAAGTTCCAATTAAAACGCACAGAATTGCAAGCAGTGTATGTGCGTTTTGTGGTAGCGTTATTCCAAACAGTCCTAAAAGGTTGCTCATTGAACCTGCAAAAAGGTCGGCACAAACCGCATACCATGGAAAATTGATTACAATGATTATAACCGTAATCAGCTTGCCGCCGTTCTTTCCCAAAACAGCCTTTAGCCAAATCCAAATGTCAATTCCATACCGCACGGAAAGAATTACCGGCAGCTGATAGATTACAAGCATCAAAATTGCACCAAGAAACGCACCTATAAGAAGCTGCTTAAAGCCGACGAGTGTTGCAAGGTACGAACCCTGCGTATAGCTCCATGTTGCAATGCAATAACCGCCAAGAACCAGAAGTGCATCAAGAAAATTATACTTTTTTTGATTAGTTAAGATTGGAAGAATGCCAAAAAAGGCTTCCTTTTCAATTTCGTTTTCAGTTGCAGAATTTTTCATTTTATAAACCCTCCCAGTACAACACCCAAAAAGCAGGCGAATGCAACAATTGCCGCAAAAACATAATCTTTTCTGCCAAATCTTTTAGGAAACTCGTAGGAATCGGTTTCAATCAATGAAATCTTTTTTTCTAAGTCACTTGAAAAATCATTCTGATTATCCATTTTTAACCTCTTTTTTTAATAATTCATAAAAAGAATACAAAAAAATACGAAAAAAAGTCAAATATCGATTTTTAAGGTTTTGTCATTACAAACCATTTTCGGGATTTGTTTTGGATAGCAAATCAAAGGCTGTGCGTAGCCGCCCAAAACTAATGGAAAGAAATGGAAGAATAATTGAAAGAATAAAAAAGCACCGCAAGCGTCGGGGTATTAAACCCGACTGCACAAATAAAAGAAATTTTTTCATTTTTCTGCCTTGCCGGTTTACAGATATTTTACAACGGCGCTGTTTCTGTTTGCGGTTCTTCTGTATTTTACCGCCGGATGCCCGATTACGAGGGTTATTACGGGTTCTTCGTTTTTAAGACCCAAAATCTTTTTAATTTTTCTGCTGTGTTTTACGCAGCCCGTAAAAAAACCGCTGAACAAAACGCCAAGTCCGCAGGCTTCTGCCATAAACGCCATATTTTGGGCGGCAAGCGAAGCGCTGACTTTATCGCTGCCAAGAACAAGAATTACAAGCGGCGCTTTTTTAAAGAAGAAATTGTCGTCAATTTTCATGCTTTTAAGCTGCGGAATAATTTTTTGACCAAAGCCCAGAATCTTGCTGAACATTTTTACGGCGATTTTTTCGCATTCTTCTATGGTGTTTTGCAGAACAATGTAGCTTGTGCCCTGCGAATTTGTGCCGGTCGGGGCAAGGCGCCCGGCTTCGATAATTTTTTCAATTATTTCTTTAGAAACCGCTTCGCCGGTAAACTGCCGGATTGTTCGGCGTGTCTTTATGGCGTTCAGCAGTTCGTCGGGGTTCAGCCTTGTCTGTTCCGAAAATTCTTCAACGGGATTTTCAAAACCGGCAACTTTTATGGCGTTGTTCGGGCAGATTGCTTCGCAGTGTCCGCATTTTATGCAGCTGCTGCCATTTGCCGCCGCTTTGCCGTTTTTAATCTGAATGTCAAGACCAACGCAATCTTTGGCACAAAGTCCGCAGCCCGTGCATTTTTCCAAATCGATTGTAATTTTTTCCATATTTTTCTCCTGCCTGCTAATAGCTGTTTTCATTCCACATAAAATGCTTCGTTTCAGTATAACTTTAATTGAAAAATAAATACAGTTTCAAGCCGTTTGCCAAACAGCACGCCTTTGTGCACAGACAATATGCGGTTAGAGAAAATCAAATAGCACAACGCCAGCACAGAAAATCCCGCAGTTTGCCTGCAAACTGTGCTTTGTGCACAGACAATATATGGTTAGAGAAAATTAAATAGCACAAACATGATACCAAAACCGGAATACTTTAGCCGAATCGTTGCGTTTTGACGTGAACAGAAATATTTTTAAGTTAATCGTATTCCATAAGGAGGAAATGTGATATGAGGATAAAAATTTATCAGGTTTTATGTCTGGTGATTTTGGCGGTGATTTTTGGCGGCTTGTTTATTTGCTGTAAATCCACGGCAAAAACTTACAAAACGCGCATGAACTTTGATGCTGAAAAATATCTTGGCGAATGGTATGAAATTGCCCGGTTTGACTTTAAGTTTGAAAAAAACATGAGCCATGTTAAGGCAAATTATTCCATGAACCCAAACGGTACGATTCGGGTTGAAAATTCAGGCTTTGACTATATTGAAAACAAAATGAAAACCAAAATCGGCAAGGCAAAGTTTAAGGGCGCAAACGACGTTGGAGAACTGAAAGTTTCGTTTTTTGGACCGTTTTACAGCGGCTACAATATCATTGCACTTGACCCGGAATACAAATATTCGCTGGTTGCCGGCGACAGCCATGACCTTTTGTGGATTTTAAGCCGAACGCCCACCATTCCGGACGATGTAATGCAGAATTATCTGGACATTGCGCGTAACGCCGGTTTTGACGTTGAAAATCTTGTCTGGACAAAACAGGATTAAAAGCGCCTGCACCAAACGCGCATAAATGCAGAAAGCGCAAAAGTGCATAAAAAGATTCATAAAAAAAGCCGGAACCAGCGAAAAACTTCGCCAGCTCCGGCTTCTTTTGCGATTTTTATAAAAATCTAAATTACGGAATTATTCCTTTGTTTCGACAGAAGCTTCTGCTGTTTCAGCTTCTTTAGAATCCCAGCGGTTGTAAACGTTTGCAAGAATTGCACCCGAAATATTGTGCCATACCGAGAAAATTGCGCCCGGAACTGTTGCCATTGCAAGACCCTGAAAAGCTGTTCCGGCAAGGCTGGTTGCAAGACCAGAGTTCTGCATACCGATTTCTACAGAAAGAGCCTTTGTTTTTGAAGGGTTCAATTTTAATGCTTTGCCCAAGCCAAAACCGCAGGCATAGCCAAGACAGTTGTGAAGAATTACTACAACAAATACAAGTGCGCCTGTAGAAAGGATTTTTGAAGCGTTGTGAGAAACAACAGTTGCAACAATCATACAAATTGCAATTACAGAAATCATTGGAAGAATTTTTACGATTTTCTGTGTAAATTTGCCAAAGAACTTGTTGATGATAAAGCCCAATGCGATTGGAACGATAACAACTTTTACAATAGAAAGGAACATTGCAAGAATATCAACCTGAACAGTTGTTCTTAAAAGAAGATATGTGATAGCCGGTGTTAAAATCGGTGCAAGCAATGTGTTTACGCTTGTCATTCCAACAGAAAGTGCTACGTCGCCTTTTGAAAGATATGTAATAACGTTGCTTGATGTGCCGCCCGGACAAGTTCCGACAAGCACAACGCCAGCCATCAAAGCCGGGTCAAGATTGAAAATTTTGCTTAATGCAAATGCAAGAAGCGGCATAACCGTAAACTGTGCAAGGCAGCCCAGAAGAATGTCTTTTGGTCTTGTAAAAACAAGCTTAAAATCTTCAATCTTAAGTGTAAGCCCCATACCGAACATTACAATCATAAGAAGGTAATTTACCCAGCTGGTTTTAATCCAAAGACTGCTTGCAGGAACGAACAAAGCCAGGGCAGCGATTACCAGAACAATTACTGCCATGAATCTGCCAAAAAAGTTACTCAACTTTTCCAAAAAATTCATTTAAAAACCTCTAAAACTTAAAAGAATATAACAAAAGTTTATACGACCTTATAGCGTTTGTAAATGACGAAGGAAATGAGGGAAAATACAAGTGAAAAAGCCGGAACCAGCGAAAAACTTCGCCAGCTCCGGCTTCTTTGGCAATCACCATCCGAACACACACCGAAAAAATGCAGGCCGCGCACATTTTTCAAAACTAGCAGCTTTTAAGCTGAAAAAGGCGTTACGTAGAAAACCGGCGGACACCTTCACACGTTTTTAATATTCTTTCTGTATTCGCTGTTTATAACTTCGGAATTGTA
>JAKSTR010000087.1 GCA_024402495.1 Treponemataceae bacterium | reverse complement strand
TTCACACGTTTTTAATATTCTTTCTGTATTCGCTGTTTATAACTTCGGAATTGTATTCTGACGGAGTTTTGCCCGAAAATTCCTTGAACACGTGGATAAAATGCGCCTGATCGTAAAAATGGTATTCGGACGAAATGGCGGTAAGGTTTTCCATCTGCCCTTTGTATATGTCGTCCAGCAAAAACTGAAATTTTATGGAACTGCACAATTGTTTTGTGCTCATGCCAAGCTCGCTGTCAAAAATTTTATTGATATAGCGGGAAGAATAGCCGGAAAGTTCTTCAAGTTCGCTTATGCGCACCCTGCCCTTGCGTTTTATAATCAGCTCTTCAATCTGCTTAAAAAGTTCGTTGCGGCTGGCTTTCTTGCAATCCTGTTCGCTGAACCTGGAATATTCTTCCAGAAAAACCTTCATCCGCGATTCAAAATCGTTTAAGCCAGCCATCTTTTTGCAGAAATCTTTCATCGAAGGCAAATCGTCTAAAATAATTATTTTGCCCACGGATTCTTTGGGCGGAATTTCTTTTATAAAGTTAGAAGCGCTTGGCTGAAGCCGCACGCCAAAATATTCCGCATTTTCCCTTACGCAAAAAGTCCGCGGTTCCAGCGTGCTGCCCACAAAATGCGTCCTTACGCCGCCTGCCTTGTATTCAAAAATCAGGTTGCTGCAGCCGTCAACCATAAGCGGCAGGTTAAAATCCTTCCCCGTTTTATTTGAAAAACTGAAAAAATGCGAAATGCCGTTTTCTATCATAATGTGCTGGCAAAAATCGCCGGAAGCAAGTACAAAATAAGGCTGAATCGAAATAAGATCCGGTTCATTGCTGTGCATAAAATCTCCTTAAAAAAAAGAGCGGTTTTTTGCAATTTTAACCGCAGAATCAGTCAATTAAATCGTTCTGAAAACGCGACAGATGTTCGTAAGGCAGAATAAGCCGCCCGCGATAAAAACCGCAGCCATCGTTTACAAGACTGTTGTTTGCCGCGGCAAACATATTCACGTCAACTTCAGCCAGTTCAAGCTTTTGCAGCATAATGCCTCTTTCGTAGGCTTCGTCAAAATAAATGCATTTGCCAGCCGGTATTTCCTGCCGCCGGGAACGTTCCATTTCCTGCACCTTTTCATAGCTGAAATGGTTTGCCGGACCAATTTCGGCGTAATCGTCCATTTCTTTTGTCCTCAGCTGAACTTCTATAAAACTGCGGGCGTTATTATCGTAAAGGGTTATGTGCAGCGAACGGTACCCGCGCGGACTTATGTTTACGATGTAATCTTTATAATACGGCATTGCTTCCGGGCTAAGCAAAGGCGAATGATTTTTTCCTTCCTGACTGATTATTTCTGCACTGAAGCCTCTTGCTTCAAGAAAATCAGGCAGCGCGTTTGCAATTTCGTAAAGATATTTTAATTCTATTTCTTCCCTGTCATCTTCCGGCTTTAAGTGGCAGCGCGGTATTGAAATTACAATTCTGTATGCAATCAAATCCCTGAACCTCAGAAGCTTGTTTTTTATTTGCGAAGACGTTGGAAACGTTCCGTTTTCCATGTAGTAGTCGTAAACATACTGCACTATTTTTCCGTTGAATTTTTCTTCTGCCCTTATCAGGGATTTTATGCGCCCCTTAAACGTAAAGGCAAGGAACGGATATTTTTCTGCCATGTATTTGTAAAATTCCCGCAGACGCTGTGACTGTGCCGTTAAAAAATCGTTATGTTCCAGCAATTCTTCCAGCTGAATTAAAAAATTGCAGTGTACCATATCAATTGGATTGTTATTTTCCAATGCCGACTTTTTCAAGTCTGCTGAATAGCGCTTGAGGATTTTGAATACTGTGTCGCCGTCGTAAAGATAATCGTTAAGTGAAATCATAATAAAAAAAGCGCAAAGAAGTTCGACTTAAAATCGACACGTCTTTGCGCCTTGAAACTGATTATGCTTCAACTTTGCATTTTTGTCAAAGGGCTTTGCCCGGCACTTTCTGCATTATTTTGCCGGCGTAAACCGGTCGTAGCGCAGCGGACTTATGTCGGCAGGGCATTCGCCAGTGGTAATAAGTTCTGCAATGTTGTACGCGGCAGCAGGGCCTATGCCAAAACCATGGCCTGTAAAACCGCATTCAATGTACAGCCCGGGCACTTCGTCGCATTTTGAAACGGTGGCAACCGCATCTGCGCTGAAGTCCACATAACCACCCCAGGTACGTACAACTTTTGCATGTTCCAGCATAGGGAAATAACCAAGGATACCGCGGCTGGTGGCACTTACCGTGCTAGATTTTACCAATGGGTAAGCATCGTTTATTTCGTAATGATATTCGTCAAATCCGTCGGTTCCGCCCATTACGAATGAACCGTGCTTTGTCTGATGACCGTAAAAATCTGCCATTGCAGTACCAAGCATCTGCTTGAACATCTGTGGTTCGGCTTCTGTAACAAGGCACGAAATCGACTGTTTCCTCATCGGTATGTTAATGCCAACCGTTTTAAGAATGCCGTTGCTTTCATAGCCTGCGGCAACTACCACGTTTTCGGCTTCAAAAACTGTAGTTTCTTCACCAGTGCCTGCTTCTACGCCGCAAACTTTTCCGGCTTTGGTAATAATTTGCTTTACCGGTGCGCCTGTAATGAATGAAACGCCAAGGGCGCGGGCGCATTTGTAATAGCCCAAAGTTGTGGTAAGCGGATTTGCGTGGCCGTCCGTAGGGCACCAGCTTGCACCGATTACTTCGTCGCTTAAATACGGATTGATTTTCTTTACTTCGGCGGCATCAATCATTTTTACGTCTACGCCGCATTTTGTAGCGCCGTCTGCAAGTTTCTGCAAAATCTTAAGGTGTTCTTCAGTTTTGCCAAGGCGAAGGTTTCCGCCCTGCGTATATTCGGTGTCAACGCCGAGTTCTTCGCTTAATGTTGGCCAGATATTTTTTACGCCCCAAACCATAAGCGGCAGTTCCTTGGGGTTTCTTCCGCTCTGGCGCACGCCGCCGCCGTTACGGCTAGAACCGCCGTTTCCAATGTGGTCGGTCGCTTCAAGAACGATTACGCTCTTTCCTTTTTTTGCAAGATAATAGGCAGTTGCATTTCCGACAATGCCTGCACCGATTACGATTACATCTGCTTTTGTCTTCATTTTACAACACCTCCGAAGCTAAAGTTTTCATTTCTGTCGGTCTTATTGGTCCGCGGCTGGTTGCCGGGTCAATGGTTGCCGGGCTTACTTTTTGTTCTGCCGCAACAATGCTTTTTACCAGTTTTGAACAGGTCTGCCCCTGACACAATCCCATTCCGGCGCGCAGATAACGGCGGATTTCCTGCATGGTAAACATTCCGTCGTGTACGGCGCGGCGAATTTCACCTTTTGTAATTTCTTCACAGCGGCAAATAACCATATCGTCATCCGGCATCGGTACAAAATCGCCAATATCTCTACTTCTATCGTTCATCATTTTTTCACCTCTTTGGGCGCGTGCCCTACTGCTTTTTCCAAAATCTGGCTTTCATGCCAAAATCGTTCGGCACTTTCATTGTAAGAAGATGCGTGTGGTCAAATGCGCCGGCACTTCTTACGCCAACAATTTCTGCATCGCAAAGCACTTCGCCGCTGCGGCTGAGCGCCTTGCCCATAGTGCCTTTTTCCGGCAGCGGCAAAAATTCGTAAGGCAGGGTGATGCTTGTAAAGCCCGGTTCAAAATCTTCTTCAACAAGAAAAATTGCCTGACCGGAACATGAAGCTACGCACATTCCGCAGCCAGTACAGCCGCAGTTTGCCGGGGCAACCACCGGCAGCGCCGTAATGCACGACCCGATTTTGATGCAGCCTTTCTTGCAGGCGTCCTGACACGGGTTGCACGGAATATTCTGCGTACATTCAATTACCGGGTGAATGCCTTTCTGACGGGTTACGCCCGGATAGCGTTCAATTTCGTCTTCTGCAACAAAGCCTTTTGTCAAAAGGTTCATTGAAGTTGGAATGCCTTCGTCGGTTTTTTCTACCAGTTTTCCGCGGTTTACCGGCGCAAACATACCCTGACGCAGGCTGTCCAAATCTTTTGCGTAGGCGGTTTCTGTTTCCGTCATTACGGCTTCTTCCGTAAAGCCCAGCTTGTAGGCTGCGCGCAAACCTGCCATGCGGCCCTTAATCATTGCAGAACTTGCTTCTTCAATGCCGCTTACGTCGCCGGCTGCAAAAAGGCACGGCACGGAAGTTTCACCAAATTCGTCCACAACAGGAACCTGTCCGCCGCGCTTAGGATTGTCTTCCATTTTGCAGCCAGACATTTTCAAAAGCTGACTCATCGGTGAAAGCCCTACGGCAACACAGACTGTATCTGCGTCAAAATGAATTTCCGTGCCCGGTATAATCTTGAATTTTTCATCAACCTTGCCGATTGTTACGCCTTCAACTTTTTCGCTGCCTTCTACCTGCTTGATTGTGTAGCCAAGATAAAACGGTACGCCGGTACGGGCAACTTTTGCCGCGTGTACACCGTAACCGCCGATACGCGGCGCGGCATCAACAAGGGCAACAACTTCGCAGCCTGCCTGCAAAAGCTGAAAACTTACTACAAGCCCAACGTTTCCGCTGCCCAGCATAAGGATTTTTTTACCCGGTTTAATGCCGTGAAGGTTCATAAGGGTTTGGGCTGCGCCTGCGCCTATTACGCCGGGAAGTGTCCAGCCATCAAACGGAACCATGTTTTCGGCGGCACCGGTTGCAATAATTACGCTGTCGCCCTTGTAGTGATGAATTGCTCCGTCGTGGTTTACGGTTATTTCTTTGTTTTCAAAAATGCCGGTTACGGTTGCGTTCAGTTTTACCTGCACGCCTGCTGCCGAAGCTTCTTTTAAAAGTTCGGTGCCTATGTTGTAACCGCGGATTTTTGCCTTATGTTCTTTTGAACCGAAAAATTTATGAATCTGTTTAAAAAGCTGACCGCCGGGTTTGTGGTTTTCGTCAAAAACCATTACTTTCATTCCGCGCTTTGCCGCTTCAATTGCGGCGCTTAACCCAGCCGGACCTGCACCAACTACAATCAGGTTATATCTTTCCATTTCAAGCTCCCTTTTACCAAGTTTTTTCAGCACCAGCGCCGTACTGTGTCTGCACTTTCATGCCTGCTTTCAGCGGCGTAATGCAGGTACGGGTATTCGGTACGCCGTCTACTACCATAACGCAGTCCGTACAGCGCCCGATTGCACAAAATATGCCGCGCGGACGGTGCAGTCTGGCTGTTTCGCGATGCTTCAAAATTCCTGCGGCGCGCAAGGCAGCGGCAACTGGTTCGCCTTCGTAGCCCTGCATTTCCTTGCCGTCTAACGTAAATGTTACAAGAGCGCCTTTTTCCGGCACGCCCAAAATAGGATGTTCAATAATTCTTTCTGATTCCATTGTTTACCCCTTGATGATAAGGTAATGTAAAACCGCGTTCCGTTACTTGTAAAAATAGGAACTGGCAGCTATCATGCTTTTTAATAATTCTGAAGGAAAAAACTTATGGAAGATTTTGCATTTGTCAATCACATTGACCCGGTTGTTTACAACCAGTTCAGAAGCGCTGTCGGCTGGGGTTCATTAATGCCGGAACAGATTGAAAATATCCTCAAAAGCAGCATCTGTTTTTCCTGCGTTGCCGGCGGCAAAACCGTTGGCATTACGCGGATTTTGTGGGACGGCGGCTATACGGCGTATCTTGCAGACGTAATTGTTGAAGAAAAATACCGCGGACAGGGTATCGGTAAAAAACTTGTTGCCCGGGCAATTGAAGAAATCAACAGCAGAATGAAACCCGGCTGGAAAGTGAAAATAATTCTGCTTGCGGCAAAAGGGCGCGAATCTTTTTACGGGCAGTTTGGCTTTGTAAGCCGCCCCAACGACCATGAAGGCTGCGGAATGAATATGTTTTTGGAAAAACAGCCGGATTAAAGCTTTTAAATATCCAGTGCCTTTGCGTGTCTTACAAGCGGAAAAATGTGCAAGTTTCTTCTATTAAATAGGCATAGACACGGACAAAAAAAAGTAAAAGGGCTTGACCATTTTTGATAAAACTTGTGTTATATTTGGTATAAAAGTACCAGCTGCAAAGCAATTGAAAAAGTTTTAATTATTAAAGTGCCCAATTAATTTGCATTTCATTTTGTTGGAGCAATATTATGGATATTTTTCAATGGTTCTGCTTGTTTTTTATACCAAGCGCCTATTTTGGTGTAGCCTATCTCAGTTATTTTCAGCTGCACTACATTCACCTTGCCGGCGAGCGCTGGCTTAGCGGTATGCCTTTAACAATGGGCATTACAACGGGCTTAATCGTAATTATCTGCATAATCGTATTTCTGGTTTCGCGCCCGTTTGTAAATCTTTTCAGCAAAATACAAAAAGAAAATTACACGCCGACCGATGCCGACAAGCACATGGCGCTGGAAACTTATAAAAAAATCAACATCATCAGCGTTGCCGGTTCTGTTTTTGGCTTTGTTTTTGGCAACATGATAAACGCCGGAATAAAAATGAAGACAGGCGTTTTGCCAAGCGAACCTGCAAGAATCGGCGTTGTGTTTTTTCAGTCCTGCAACTTTGGTTTAATTGTTTCAACTTTCATGGTTTTTGCCATGAACACTACTTTTGCAAAATTCCGCAGAAAGCTTCACATTCACATTCTGAAAAACGAAGAACGCGGTTTAAGCGTAAGCCGTTCAATCTTTTTTCTTGCGCTTTCGGTGGTGCTTTTTGTCGGGTTCAACCTGTTTGCGCTGGGTTTCGGCTACGTTATCAACTTTAAAAGCGACTGCTTGGGCGAATATATCCGGCGCGGACTTTGCATCGCAATTATTTCCGCCGGATCTGGTGTTGGCATTATCATTATGGTGCTTGTAAGTTTAAGCAGCCGCATCAAAAAATCGCAGGGCATTATCGAAAGCCTGCAAACCGGCACTTTGAAGTCGCGCATTGACATTGAAATGATTGACGACTTTGGCATTCTGGTAAGCGACATCAACAAACTGATTGATACGCTTTCCAATATGCTTAACGGGCTTCGCAACGAATCGAATATTGTAAGCGATTCTGCAAACGAACTGACAAAGATTGCCAGCAACGCGAAAGGTTCGCTTGATAAGATGACGGCGATTCTGGGCAAAATTGCAGACGAAGGCGAAAAACAAAGCGCCGAAATCAGCAATTCTGAAAAAAATATAAGCGGTCTGCTAGAAAGCCTGAAGCAGGTTGAATCGAATGTCATTCAAAGCTCAGACGCGATGAAGGAAAGTTCTTCTTCTATCTGCCAGATGGCTGAAAATATTTCTTCGGTTGCAGAAATGACCAAAAAAGCTGACGCGGTATCCGTTCATCTTAGCAATTCCTGCGAAAAAGGCAGCGAAAGTTTAACTTCGGTTTCCAAGCAGATTATGGCGATTAACGAAGCCTCTGTTCAGGTTAAAAATATTGTTGGCTTTTTGCAGGGCATTGCGCGGCAGACAAATCTGCTTGCAATGAACGCGGCAATTGAAGCTGCGCACGCAGGCGAAGCCGGTCAGGGTTTTGCGGTTGTTGCAGAAGAGGTTCGCAGTCTTGCAAATTCTTCTCAGGACAGCACGAAAAAAATTCACGGCTATATCAACGAAATGGTTTCTCAAATTGAACTTGGCGTGCAGTCGATAGAACATACGAATGTTACGTTTAAGGAAATTGAAGAAGGCGTTAAAGAAAACGCCCAGCTGATTCAGTCTATTACGCTGGCAATGGAAGAGCAGCAGCAGGGCGCGCAGGACAATCTTAATTCTACCCAAAATGTTTCCGAAGGTACCGGCAGAATTAAGGAACTGGTTGTTTCGCAAAACCAGATTGCAAACAGTGTTGGCAGCAGCATGGAAAAGACGGTTTTGAGCACGAACGTTATGCTTGACGCTATAAAGGAAGGCGCGGCGGCTTCTGACCAGATGGGCGATGTTATTGAACGCATTGGCTTTATGGTAAAAGCAAACAAAGATGCCGTAGAAACTATGGCAGAACAGATGAAGACTTTTGCCATTTAGTTTTTACAATTTTTAAGAATTTTGTATGCAATCCCGGTTTTATTTTGAAAACCGGGATTTTTTTAGATTTTTCTTTGATATTATCTCTAACCGCATATTCGCGCGCGATTTTTCTCGGCTTTATCTCTAATCATATATTCGCGCGCAGTTTTTCTTCGGCTTTATCTCTAAGCTTATACTCGCGCGCATTTTTTCGGCTTTTTCTCTAACCGCATATTTGCGCGCAGTTTTCTTCGGCTTTTTTCTCTAACCGCATATTCGCGAACTTTTTTTTCGGCATTATCACCAAACATATATTCGCGCGCAGTTTTTCTTCGGCATTATCTCCAACCGCGTATTCGCACGCGATTTTTCTCGGCTTTATCTCTAACCGCATATTCGCACGATTTTTCTCGGCTTTATCTCTAATTATATATTCGCGCGCGGTTTTTTCAACTTTTCTCTCAAATCGCATATTCGCGCCACAATTTTTTTTTGGCATTATCTCTAACCACATATTCGCGCGTAGTTTTTTTAAATCTGGGATTTTTGCGGCGATATGGCGGCGACTTCTTTTTTTCAGTTTTGGGCGCTTTGACAGGGTGGCGGCAAACAGTTAAAATTAGCGCACTTATATAGAAGGAAATTTGCAGAATTGAAAAATAACAAAAACGGCGATTTGCTTTTGGTAATTGACATGCAAAATGTTTACCGCCCAAACGAAAAATGGGCGTGCTGGCAAACAGAACAAGCAGCTCAAAATATTGTAAAAATTATTGAAAGCAAAAAGTGCGATGTAGCTTTTACCCGATTTATTGCCAGCAAAAAGCCGCGCGGCGTTTGGCAAAACTACAATGCCGAAAACGCAGACGTAAACGGCAGCAAGTTTTTAAACGAATACCACCCTGCCCTTGCGCCGTATCTGGCACATTTTCCGCTTTTTACAAAAAGCACATATTCTTCGCTAAAAAACCGCAGGCTAAAAAAACTTTGCCGCAAAGCAAAACGCGTAATCATCAGCGGCGTTGTTACCGAATGCTGCGTGCTTGCCACGATATTTGAACTTATAGACGAAGGCGTTTATACGGTTTTTATAAGCGATGCGGTTAGCGGCGCAGGCGAAAGCCAAGACCTTGCCGTGCAAAACGTGCTTTCGGGGCTAAGTCCGCTGCACGTAAAAATTACCACTACAAAAGAATATTTAGAAGAAAAAGCAGAAAATATTTAGCGCTTTTATCATTTTCAGCATAAAGCAGCCGGAAAAAATAAAAAACTTTTTAAAAGCCAGAGAAACAGACACAAAAAAAGCAGTGAAGCTTAAAATTGCACCGCAAATATTTATTTTTATTTTGGGCGCAATTTTAAAACCTGCACTGCTTTTACAGCCTGCTTTTTATTTTCAGGCTGAACGTTTCAATTGGAAATACAATGTTTCAGGCTTGTATTTCAAATATAAAAACTTAAATCTTAAAGTCCTTAAGGATTTCAAGCATTTTCTCCATGTTGGATTCAACGCCAAAAGCCGTTTCTTTTACTGCATCTGCCGACTTGCTGATTTTAACGGCACCTTCGGACATACCTTCCATTGAAGTGTTGATTGTAGAAGTAATGCCGCCAACATCAATAATTTTCTTATCAAGCTCTTCCATCGAAGTTTTGCTCTTTTCTACTTTAGAAAGAATGTCCTGCGATTCGTTAGAAAGTTCATTCAAAGACTTGTTGATGTCCTGTGTTCCAACATTCTGTTCTTCCATTGAAGACTTTATTTCGTCAATCAGCGGCGTTACAGTTTTTGCAGATTCAGTAATTTCATAGAAAGCCGTAACAAGCGCCGCGCCTGCTTCCGACGCAGAATGAATGGTTTTCTGAATGGTCTTAATCTGTTCTGCAATCTGGTGAGACTGGGTACTTGAAGTTTCTGCCAGCTTACGAATTTCGTCAGAAACGACAGAAAAACCTTTACCCGATTCACCTGCGTGGGCTGCTTCAATTGCGGCGTTCATTGCAAGAAGGTTCGTCTGAGAAGCGATGCTTGCAATTACAATATTTGCGTCGTTAAGGGTTTTTGAAGTCTGTTCAATTTCTGCAATTGCCTTTTTAATTGCGTCATTTGCACCCTGTCCGTTTTTAATGTCGCTGATAAGCTTGTTGAACGAAGTGTTCATGTTATTAACGTTGTTTGTTACGGAATAAGTGTTGCCCGCAATTTCGTTTACGGTTGCCGCAGTTTCCTGAAGTTCGCCTGTAAAATTATTGATTTTTGAAAGCACGTCGGACAAAGTCATCTGCTGCGCCTTTGCAGATTCCAGCACGCCCTGTGTATGATGCGCCTGAATGTTGGACTGATTCTGAACGTTCTGAAC
>JAKSTR010000086.1 GCA_024402495.1 Treponemataceae bacterium | reverse complement strand
GAAGAAACTATCCGCGGTCAGGAATTGAAGCCGCTTCCTTTTATGCTCTGCGTTAGGAAAATCCTTACGGATTTTCTACGAGTTTTGCATTGCAAAACTCGTGAACAGTTAATATATCATGCGAGTTTTCGAAGAAAACTCGTAGCCTAAAAGCTTGCTTTTAGGCCTACTACTGAAAGTGCTGATTTGTTCCTGCTTTTGATGATCCGTTATTTGAAGATGGGTGGTCGTGCTGCAATTGTTCTTCCTGATGGTTCTTTGACAGGGGATGGTGTTAAGCAGAGAATCCGCCAGGAATTTCTGGAACAGTGCAATGTTCACACTATTGTTCGTCTGCCTAATTCAGTTTTCCAGCCTTATGCTTCTGTTGCTACAAACCTCTTGTTCTTTACTAAGGGCGAACCAACTAAGGAAATCTGGTATTGGGAACATAAATTGCCTGAAGGTCAGAAATCTTATTCTAAGACTAAGCCTATTCAGAAAAGTGAATTTGATTCTTTGAAGGCCTGGTGGAATAACCGTGCTGAAAATGAACAAGCTTGGAAAGTTGGAATTGATACTTTAAAAGGTAATGGTTTTAATCTTGATATTAAGAATCCGTTTGTGAAGGAAGAAGAAGTTACTCATACGACTGCGGAACTGCTGGATTTGTTGAGCGAGTCATTCAAGAAGAGTGATGAATTAATTGAAGAATTGAAGGAAGGGTTAAACGCGAAATAATTCTTACCAGTTTTTTACCTTTACAGTTCCCCTTCCCTTTTCTCATAAACTCGACTTTATCAAAAATAGCCGGTATAATGCGGAACTATGGACGATAAAACTCTTTATATTTTAGATTCTTACGGATTAATTTACCGCGCATATTACGCATTCATAAACCGCCCGCTTGTTAACAAAAACGGGCAGAATATTTCAGCCGTATTCGGCTTTTTCCGCAATTTTCACCGCATCTTGCAGGATTACAAGCCGAATTACGTTGTAGCCGCTTTGGATTCGCTTACGCCAACTTTCAGGCACCAGATGTACGAAGAATACAAAGCCACCCGCGCCAAAACGCCGGAAGACCTTCACCAGCAGATACCAATAATAGAAGAAATTTTAACGGCGCTCGGTGTGCCGGTTTTGCGCTGCAACGGTTACGAAGCCGACGACATTATTGCAACTTTCGCCGCCGAATGTGCCTCTACCGGGCGTCCGTGCCGCATTTTGTCCGGCGACAAAGACCTGATGCAGCTGGTAGACGACAACTGCCAGATGCTGAAACCGGACAAAGCCGGCGGCTGGCAGCTGGTAGATACGCAGGGCGTAATTGAAGAATGGGGCGTAAAACCGTGCCAGATGGGCGACATGCTTTCGCTTTTGGGCGACACCGCCGACAACATACCCGGCGTAAAAGGCATTGGCGAAAAAGGCGCGCTGAAACTTTTAACCGAATACGAAACGCTGGACAACATTTACGCAAACATAGAAAAAATCACCGGCGCAACCGGCAAAAAACTTGTCGAAGGCAAAGAAGACGCATATTTTTCAAAAAAACTGGTAAAACTTTGCACCGATGTGCCGGTAGAAAACACAATTGAAGATTTCTGCTGTACAAACCCGGATTATAAAGCCGCCGCCGACCTTTTGGCACGTTACGGCGCCTTTGCCGTGGCAAAAAGCTACGCATTTTCTGCCGGAATTAATCTGGAAGAAAGCGAAAACCCGGCAAATGCCAGCGGCGCCAGTACGGCAAACAGCGCCAGCCCAGCCGCAACCGGCGCAACCGGCGATTTATTCGCCACAAATGCAGAAAATGTCTCAAACCCTTCCGCAAATTCAGCTAGCGGAAAAGAGCAGGCAGCTAACATAGACCCGGTTTTTGCAAGCTTAACGCCAAACACCGGCAGCTATACAGCCGTTACCCAAATTGAAGAATTAGCAAAAATCATCGACGATATTTTACAAAATCAGTTCTGCGCCTTTGACTGCGAAACCGACAGCCTTAATCCGCACCACGCACATCTGGCAGGCTTTTCGCTTTGCCATAAAACAGGCACTTCGTATTATGTACCGCTGGTTAGCGGCGAAAGCAAAAGCCTGCTGGGCGCAGATTACATAAGCAAAACCGATGCACTTGCCCAGCTGGAACGCATTTTTATGTGCGAAAAAATGACAATCGTTACCCACAACGGCAAATACGATTATCAGGTTTTGCGCGCCAACGGCATGGCACAGCCCCAGTGCCGCTTTTACGACACCATAATTGCGGCATGGCTTACAAATCCGGAACGCGCAAGCTATTCACTTGAAGCCCTTGCCGCAAGCTTGCTGGGCTTAAGCTGCATAAGTTTTGAAACCCTTGTGCCAAAACAGCAGGCAGCAAAAGGCATGGATTTTACCGACGTGCCTTTAGATTTGGCTTTGCCCTACGCCGCAGAAGATGCCGACTTAACCTTAAAACTGTGGAATTATCTTGAAGAAAAATTGCAGGCACAAAAGCTTTTTGAACTTTTTTCTTCTATAGAAATGCCTGTCATGCCGCTTCTTGCAGAAATGGAAATTGAAGGCATAAGCCTAGACAAGACGGCGCTTGCCGATTACAGCGTAGAATTAAAAGAACAGATTGCCGGCTGCCAGAAACAGATTTTTCAGATTGCGGGCAAAGAATTCAACATTGCTTCTACAAAACAGCTGCAGGAAGTGCTTTTTGTGGAACGCAGCCTGCCGCACGGCAAAAAAACAAAAACCGGCTATTCTACAGACAACGCCGTTCTGGAAGAACTTGCGGCAAATACCGCAGATCCGCTGCCAAAAATGATTTTGCAGTTCCGCGGCATGACGAAACTGCTTTCTACCTATACCGAAGCCTTGCCGCAGCTTTGCGACAAAGACGGCAGGCTTAGAACCAGCTTCATTCAAACCGGCACCGCAACCGGGCGCCTTTCAAGCCGCGACCCTAACCTTCAGAACATTCCCGTGCGAGAAGAAGCCGGGCGCAAAATTCGCAGCGCATTCAAGGCAAAACCGGGCTGCGTGCTGATTTCGGCAGACTACGCCCAGATTGAACTGGTTGTAATGGCGCATTTAACCGGCGACAAAAATCTTTGCGCAGCATTCAACAACGGCATCGATGTACACAAGGCAACCGCCGCCCTTATTTTTGGCGTTTCAACAGACGAAGTTACCCCGGAAATGCGCCGTACTGCAAAAACCATCAATTTTGGCGTAATTTACGGCATGAGTGCATTCCGCCTTGCAAACCAGCTGGACATTCCGCGCACAAAAGCGAAGGAGTTTATAGACAGCTATTTTGCAATGTATTCGGCAGTAAACGATTTTATTTTACAGACCGTGCAGAACGCCGAAAGCTGCGGCTATGTTGAAACGATTATGGGGCGCAGGCGCTATATCCGTAACATTTTAAGCCGCAACAAAATAGAAAAATCGGCGGCAGAACGAATTGCGGTAAATACACCAATTCAGGGTTCAGCAGCAGATATTGTAAAAATGGCAATGCTTGCCGTAAACAAGGCAATAAAAGCCCAAAATCTTAAAGCAAAAATGCTTTTGCAGGTTCACGACGAGCTTATTCTGGAATGCCCGGCTGAAGAAGAAGAAACCGTAAAAGCCCTTTTGCAGAAAGAAATGGAAAACGTAATAAAACTGAACGTGCCTTTGCGCGTAAGTGTGGAAGCCGGGCAAAACTGGGGTCAGTTCCACTAAAATGCCGGGCAATACTGAAAATAAAAAAATCGAATGCTGAGTTTGAAAATTTGTAAAAAGCAACCTTTCGGCAATCCCAGCTCCCCAAAAAAAATTGTGCTGCGCACGGCGTAATTTTTTCGGGGTTGAGCTTGGCTGCGGCTGCTTTTTTCTGAAACATCACATAATTTTCAGACAAATATTTTGCACTCATCATTCACGGTAAAAAAGGAAGAATTAAAAATGAAGAAATTTAAAATGATTTTGGCTGCCGTTATGGTTCTGCCGTTTTTTCTTGCAGGCTGCAGCCCAAAAACGCCAAATATCCTGAACAGAAGCAAAGCCGTTGTTTTTTACAACCGCCAGCCGATGGATTTTGATACCCAAAACGCCGATTTATCCGCGCTAAACTGGAACAAACGCAGCTGCTACGTTGGTTCTGACCCGAAAGGCGGCGAACTGCAGGGCGAAATGATTGTAAACTATCTGAAAAACAGCAACCTGCGCAAGCTTGACCGGAACGGCGACGGTTTTTTGGGCTATGTTCTGTGCATCGGCGATTCAAGCCACATTGATTCAATAAACCGCACAACGGGTGTTCGCCAGAAACTGAATACATGGAACGGTTCTGCCAGCCCGACAATAAAAAAAGAGGGCGGAATAAAACAGCCGAACGGTAAAACTTTCAAAATTGTGGAACTTGCCGCAAGGGAAATGACAGGAAGCGACGGCACGCCATGGAACGCGGAAGCCGCGAAAAGTGCCATGAACGACTGGATAAACGCTTTTGGTACGGCAATTGATTTTGTAGTATGCAACAACGACGGCATGGCGCTAAGCTGCATAACCGCCGCCGGATTCGATTCCCAGATTCCGGTTTTTGGCTTTGACGCATTGCCGCAAACCCTTGACGCGATTGAAGAAGGTTTAATCAGCGGAACAATTTCGCAGAATACAGACAGTCAGGCGGCGGCTTTGTGCCAGCTTTTGCGAAACTTTATGGAAGGCGATACTTTGGAAGAAGCAAAGGTTCTGGGTTTTTCACAGCGCGATTCTTACGGCAACCAGCTAAGCAGCGTTTGCCGGTTTGACGAACAGACCCACAGCTTTTACGCCGCCAGCAAGATTGTTACGAAGGAAAATTTAGACGAATTCAGAAAAAACCAGCACGAGCCGGGCATTAAACAAATTGTCTGCGACGAAAAAAAAGTACTTTTAACCGTTTTTGACGCAAACAACACTTTTTTAAAAAACGACTATATGCAGGCGTTAAACTATTACGGCAAACTGCTGAATATTGATTTTACGATTGTTGCAGGCGACGGGCAGAACGAACAGAGCTGCCTTAACAAATTCACAAAGCTGGACAATTATGACGGTTTTGCAATAAATCTGGTAAAAACAACCAATGCAAGCCTTTACACCGATAAACTGAAAGAATAAAACACAACCGGGCAAAAAAATACCGCTGAAAATCAGCGGTATTTTTTTTACAGGCTTATTCGCCGTGATATTCAAGCAAAGTTCTTACAGGTACATCGCCCAGAACTTTTGCATAATTCAGGAACGGAAGCCCTACAATACCGAAGAAACCGGCAACGGTTGCACCGCCCTGTTCAATTACGTTTTGTGCAGCCTGCAAAGTGCCGCCGGTTGCAATAAGGTCATCAACAATCAGCACATTCTGCCCTTTCTGAACGTCAGCCTTGTGCACTTCAATTTCTGCAAAACCATATTCAAGGGCGTATTTGCAGGAATAAGTATCGCCGGGCAGTTTGCCTTTTTTGCGGATTAAAACAAGCGGAAGACCGAGTTTTTCGGCTAAAGGGGCTGCAAAAACAAAACCGCGGCTTTCTACAGCAGCAATTGCATCAAGTTTTGCGCCTTTATACATTTTCACCATTGAATCAATGCAATAGCGAAAAGCCTCAGGATTTACCAGAATTCCGGTAATATCATAAAAAAGGATTCCCGGTTTCGGAAAATCGGGAATTTTGCGGATAACTGAATCAAGAGAAAAATCGTTGCTCATGTTTTTTATTCTAATAGTTGTTTTTGCACGTGTCAATTTGTAAAATTTCCGCCGCCGCTGCCCCAAACAGGCTGACAGCAGCACTATCACGCCAGAAATTCAATTATTGAAAAAATAGAAGTTTTTTGATAGGTTTTCTGCTATGCTTATCGATTTTCATGCACATATTTATCCGCAAAAAGTTGCGCCCAAAAGTACCGTTGCAATAGGGCATTTTTACGACGACAGCCCGATTGAAGGCGACGGCACGGCGGAAGGTTTAATAGAAAGCGGCAAAAAAATTGGCGTAAGTCACTACGTGGTTCATTCTGCCGCAACAAAAGCAAGCCAGGTCAGCGTCATCAACAATTTTATAATGGAACAGTGCGCCATTCACCCGGATTTTGTGGGGTTTGGCACGATGCACCCGGATTTTGAAAACCCGGTGGAAGAATTGCAGCGCATAAAAAGCGCCGGTTTTAAGGGAATAAAGCTGCATCCGGATTTTCAGCAATTTAAAATTGACGACCCGGTTATGAACCCGATTTACGAAGCCCTGACCAGTCTTGATATGGTGGTTCTTTTTCATACCGGCGATTACCGCTTTGATTTTTCCGGTCCGGCGCGGGTGCGCAATCTGCGCCGTAATTTTGCAAAACTGAAAATTGTTGCCGCGCATTTTGGCGGCTATACCCAGTGGCAGGAAAGTTTTGATATTTTAAACGGCGTAGACGTTTTTTTTGACACTTCCAGTTCCCTGTGGAAAATGCCGCCGGAACTTGCCCGCAAATTTATAAGCCGCCACGGTTCAGAACGCTTTTTGTTCGGGTCAGATTTTCCCATGTGGACGCACGAAGGCGAACTTGAACGCTTTAAGCAGCTGAAACTGACTGGCGAAGAAGAAGAAAATATTTTGTGGAAAAATGCAAAAGATTTGCTGAATCTGTAAAACTTCTTTTAACGTGCAAAACAACAAAAAAAGGCTGTCTAAAAAGTCCTGTCATGCTGAATTTATTTCAGCATCTACTGAAGATTCTGAAACGAGTTCAGAATGACACAGGATTTTACTTTTTAGACAGCCATTTTTGTTTCAAATAGTTTGCTGTTTTAAAAACGCAACGGCGATTTTAATTTTTTAAGCCGCGCTTAAACGCCGGAATACGGGCGCTGGCTGTTGTTGTCCACGGGCTTGTTTCGCCGCGGTTTAAGTAATGATATGCCAGACCTGCAATCATTGCGCCGTTATCGGTACACAATTTTAAAGGCGGAAAAACGCACTTTATGTCGCTGCGTTCTGCAAGCATGGAGCGCAGGCGCGAATTAGCCGCAACACCGCCGCCAGCAACCACGGTTTTAAGCCCGGTATCGTCAACGGCTTTAAAAAGACGGCTTAACAGTATTTTTACCGCCGTTTCCTGAAAAGCTGCGGCGATATTTTCGTTTGTTTTTTCATATTCAGGGTTCCAAAACTGATCCAGCTGGTTAATTACGGCGGTTTTCAGCCCGGAATAAGAAACATCGTAGCGGTGATTGTCGCCTTTCAATTGCGGCATAGGAAATTTTGCAGCCAGCGGCGAGCCGTTCTGGGCAAGCTTATCTATAATTACGCCGCCCGGATAACCGAGCCCGTAAAATTTCGCCACTTTATCGAAAGCTTCGCCAACGGCATCGTCAATCGTTGTACCCAAAACTTCAATATCGTCAAAATCGTTTACGCGGCAAATAATACTGTGGCCGCCGCTAACCAGCAGCCCAAGATACGGGTATTCAATTTCGTTGGCAAGATGTGCCGCATACATGTGACCAAGCATGTGGTTTATTGCAATAAACGGCTTATCTGTAGACCACGCCAGAGTTTTGCCAAAAGTTAAGCCCACAAGAAGCGAACCCATAAGACCCGGACGGTTGGTAGCCGCCACCGCGTCAATGTCGTCCATCGTCATGTTTGCTTCGGCTAAAGCCTGCTGAACAACCGGCAAAATCCATTCCGCGTGCTTGCGGCTGGCAATTTCCGGCACAACACCGTTGTAAATCTGGTGAAAAGGAATTTGCGTAGCAATTACATTGCTTATAATTTTGTGACCGTCTTCAACAATTGCTGCGGCGGTTTCGTCACACGATGATTCAATGCCTAAAACTCTCATATTTTTCCTCAAATCGTTAAGCTGTTCGCATTTTCAAGCATTTTTAATACAAATCTTGAATTTTAGAAATCGTTTTTATGCTGTATCCCTGCATCAGCATTTCCGGGTACAAATCGGACAAAACTTCAGGCAGCTGTTCGCTCCAAACGTGCCCAATCATAATTGCAAGCCCGTTTTTTTTCGCCTGTTCCATGCCAAGGCGCACGGCTGCCTGCATTTCTTTTTTGCTCGGCGTATTATCCAGAAAAACAGAACGTTCCCAGATACGCATGCCGCGCTGCGCCGCAACATACCGCGCCTTAGATTCCGAATTGGTTCTGGAATCAAGAAAATAAATCTGTTCGGCGCGGCAAACGTCCAGAACTGCCGACATTAAATTTTCGTTGGCGGTTATTAAAGAACCTTCGTGGTTGTTAAGCCCGGCAACAGGACCAATGCTTGCCAGATTGCGGCGCACAATATTGTAAACCTGTTCGTTGGTCATTTCCGGGTAAATTGCGCCGGGACCGGGGTCTTTTTTCAAGTCTACCGCCTGCATAGGCTGGTGCAAAATTACTTCTTTGCCGCAGCTGCGCACTTTTTTTGCCGCTTCCGCAGAATATTCCAGACCGGGCAAAACCGCCACGGTTACAGGAAACGGAAGTTCCAGAAAAGGCTGAAGCTGGCTTAAATTATGCCCGGCATCGTCAAAAACAAAAACCAGGGTGCCGGTAATTGAATAATTCTGCCCGGTAATTTCGCCGGTGGAGTAATCGTACCAGTCCGGGCCGGTTTTGTTAAGCAATGCCTGGGTGCTTTCATCGATGGAAGCTGCACTGTTTGCAAGAGAAGCCCATACCGGTTCACCTTGTACCGAACCGTCGCCGTTTGCAGCGCCCTCGCCTTCAATTAAAATTGAACCGTCTGAACCAGCCGAACCGTCGCCAGTACCATTTGCCGCCACCGCAGAACCGTCTCCGTTTGGAAAAATTATCTGATTCTGCTGGCTTAAATTTTCAGGCCGTTCAAGCGGCAGTTCTTCGCTGGTTTTGCTGCCAAAATCTACCGGCGTACCGTTGCGCTCGCTGACCTGCATTTTGCCGTTTTCGCTGCGCAGAATGTGCTTGGTTCTGCTCTGCCTGTAATCTTCTGCTGTTTTTGGCGGAACAAGAGGCTGGTTCAAAACCAAATCGCCGCCGGCAGGATTTTCAATCTGTTCAATCGTAGTGTCCTGCGACCGGGTTTGAAAAAATATGGTGACCGTTAAAAGACCTACACAAATTGCAAGTATAATTACCAAAAGTGCCAGAATTCTGGTTTTGCTGATTTTTACTTTATTATTGCTCAATGGGATACCGCCATGTTTCACCGTCTTTGCCGTTAAAAACGTATTCTTCTGATTTTTTTTCAACGGTGTACTTCATAAAATCGGCAGAAAGTTGCAGTAAATTGAATTTTCCGCCGCCATTTGGTAAATCTACCGCAAAAACCGGTAACGAAAGACCGGAAAGTTCTTTACGCAGTTCTTCGTAAAGCTGCAAACTTTCTTCTATATTAGTGCGCAAATATGCAGTGCCCGGCGCTAAATCGCCCTGAAAAAGATAGCCGGGACGCACGCCCAAAGTGGCAAGCCGGGTAAAAAGTTCGGTTAAGGTTTGCAGGCTGTTGTTTACGCCGCGCAAAAGCACGGTCTGACTTTGCATGGGTATGCCCGAATTAATTATCGCGTTCAGCGCGCCGACGGTCTTGGCGCTCAGTTCCGCCGGGTGATTGATGTGGGGAATAACCCAAAGCGGGCGCAATTCCGAAAGTTTCTGCAAAAGTTCACCGGTAAAGCGACCGGGGGCAAAAACCGGCGCTCTTGTGCCGATGCGGATAATTAAATCGCTGCGGACGGCGCGCAATTTTTGCAGAAGATTAAAAAGCACCTTGTCGCTGGCGGTTAAACAGTCGCCGCCGGAAACGAGAATTTCCTTAACTTCGGTATGGGCAGAAAGATAACAGCAAACTTCTTCAATTTGCGGCGCGCTGATAAATGGCATTTGGCGTACCTGCGACGCGCGCCTGAAACAGTGACGGCAATTTGCAAAACACGCGCCGGTGCTTATTAAAAGGCAGCGGTTTTTATACTGGTGAACAAGGCGTTCCGTTACCTGATAACGGTGCGCGCCTAAAGGGTCGCTGATTTCGTATGGTTTAATTGAAAATTCATCCGGGCTGGGAATTATCTGCCTTTGCAAAGCCTTAAAATCTTCAAATTTTCCGCTTTGGTACAAATTCTGCATCTGTTCAAAATACGCCGGGCTTATGCTAAAAGGCAAAGGCTTTATCTGGCAGTTTTCTGCATTTCGTTCAAAATCTTCTATATTATAGCCAAAATATTCGGGCAAACTTTTCGCATTCAATTCGCCTGCACAAGGCGAAAAATCTTCGCCCTGCACCGCATTCCGGCAACAGCTATCATTCTGCATAACGAGCAAATTATACAAAAATGCAGGTTTTTGTAAAAGCATTTGAAAAATTAATGTTTCCGCTCTTTCAGTTTTAAAACCAGCGCCAG
>JAKSTR010000085.1 GCA_024402495.1 Treponemataceae bacterium | reverse complement strand
GCAATAAAAATTGAAATGTCAAGAATAAAAAAGGCGTAGCCCTGCAGCCAAACAAATGGCGTTTTGCCTGCAACCTGCACAATAATGTCGTGTCCGGCAAGCCCAAAAGAAACGGCAATTCCAACAAGAATAGGCACAATTTCTTTTTCTTTTCGCCTTAAAGCTTTAACAAGCAGAATAAGACCGTAAACCAAGGTAACAATTGCCGGTATAAGGCAAATGTTGAAAACTGTACCGGCTAGGTGCGTGTTGTTTAGCGTTAAGGCGTAGCCAAGTGCGGCAAGCGCATCTGCAATGTAAACTGCTGTGCGCATAAGCTTGCTTATTGTGCCGGTGGTATAGGCTTTAAGAAACATTAGCAGGAACAAAAGTGAAACTGGTAAACATGTGCGCGCAATCGGGCGCAAAACCTGAATTGGCAGAACTGCGCTTTCGGTAGCCATGTCGTAAAAGTAAACGGCAACAAAAATGGTAGAAAGTGCATACATCAAATAGTAAAGTGCCTTGCGGTTGCCCAGATACTGGGAAAGTGAATAAAAACCGATAAACAGGCTTAGTGCTGCAAATATTGAATAAAGCTGTAAATTCAGTACGTTTTTTAAGTAGTTTGTTTTTGCTGCTGTTTGCTGGCTGCAAAAATACGGCGTGCGGATTGTTACAAAGGTTTGCGGCGCGTATATGCGGTATGCCACGCAGATTGTGCCGCTTTTTGTAAGTTCTTCATCAATTGTAATTACGCTGCTTTTATTGTAGGCAATGTGTTCGGTTGGCGGCAGTACGCCTTTGGTGCATACCAGAATGCCGTTTACGTAATATTCAACTGCGGCTTCTGTCTGACCGGGATTAAAATAAAGGCGTTTGCCGCGCTTGTCGGCAGAAAGCTGTATGGTTTTTCTTAGCCAAAGCCAGTGGTTTTCGCCGGTTTCAATCTGGCACTGTGGCGTAATGGTCTGCCAGCCTGCATCGTTAAACGAAATATTTTTGAAGTTTAAATCATCGCCGTAAATAAACTTCCATTCGCCGTTAACCGGTTCGCCTGTGCTGCCGGCTGCAAACATTAAAAAAGAAGAAAATAAAAATGTAAAACAGAACAAATGAAATTTAAATCTTTTCATTGTTACATTATAAAATGTTAAAAATTATCTGGCAAGAAAACTTTAAAAAGTTAAAAAACTTTAAAAACTCTATACAAAACTGAATTCGTGATATTCAAGCTGATAGCCGCACATTTTGAAAAAAATAAAGGCAAAAAGCGCAACTTTTACTATAAAATTGCGACACTTGCGAAAATGAAAAGTTGCATATATAATTAAATTCGTGTCAAAGTGACAGCGCATGAGATTTTGTCATTTTGAAGAATACTTTTTACCCATATCCGAGGTTGAAAATGGATCAAACCTTACCAAAGTTGCTTCAGCGTATTGCTTTGGAACATCCTGAAATTGCTTCTCAATATTCAAAAGACGAAAACGGCGATTTTAAGCCTACCTTATACAAAGACTACTATCAGAATGCCCTTGATTTTGGTGCCGGATTGCTTTCTGTTGGCGTAAAGCGCGGAGACCACGTTGGTCTGATTGCCGACGACCGCAAGGAATGGTCTGTTGCCAGCATGGGTATTATGGCAATTGGTGCCGTAGACGTGCCGCGCGGCTGCGATGCCACGGAAAAAGACCTTGCGTATATTTTAAGTTTTGCAGAATGTAAAACCGTTGTTGCCGAAAATCAGGCACAGATTAAAAAGATTTTGGGCTTGCGCGGACAGCTTCCTGCCCTTAAGCAGCTTATCTGCATGGAAGAAATTCCAGCCGCAGAATTGCAGTTTGCCGCTGACTGCGGTGTTGAAACTTTCACATTTGAAAAAATCAGCCAGCTTGGTAAAGGTTTCCGCATCGAAAATCCTGCCAGGGTAGAAAACGAACTTGCCGCCGGCAGCTGGGACGATACCGCAACCATTATTTTTACCAGCGGCACAACCGGCGAACCTAAAGGCGTAATTTTAAGCCACGGCAACTTTTTAACCCAGCTTGACGAACTGCCGGAGCGCATTACCCTTCATCCGGGGGACAAAGCACTTTGCGTTCTGCCTGTATGGCACGCGTTCCAGCGTCTGGTAGAATACGTTATCCTGATTTCTGCCGCCGCCACCTGTTATTCAAAACCAATCGGCAGCGTGCTTTTACCGGATTTTCAGAAACTTAATCCGCAGATTATGCCCGGCGTACCGCGTGTATTTGAAGCTTTATACGAAGGAATTTTGCGTGCAATGCGCAAGGCTGGCGGCATAACTCTTGTAATGTTCAAGCTTTTTGTAAAAATCGGCATACTTTTCAGCCAGATAGACAGAATTTTGTTCAACAAAACCGCCGTTTTTGCAAAACAGAATAAAGTTGCGCTTTTTATTGCCCTGATTATTCCGTGGATTCTTTTATGGCCGCTGAACAAGCTGGGTAATATTCTGGTTTTCAAAAAAATTCAGGCTAAACTGGGCAACGCGTTTAAAGCCGGTGTTAGCGGCGGCGGCGCATTACCGCCTGCTGTAGATAACTTTTTCTGGGCGGTTGGCGTTGAAGTTGTTGAAGGTTACGGTCTGACCGAAACCGCGCCTGTAATTTCGGTACGCCCAATGCCAAAACCGATTTTCGGTACTGTCGGCAAACCGATTCGCGGGGTTGAAGCCCGTATTGTTGACGATAACGGCAATGTTCTGCCAGCCGGTGTAAAAGGGTCTTTGCAGGTACGCGGCGGTACGGTTATGAAGGGCTATTACAACAAGCCGGATTTAACTGCAAAAGTTATCGATAAAGACGGCTGGTTTGATACCGGCGATATTGGTATGCTTACTATTAACGGCGAAATCACTTTGCGCGGCCGCAAAAAAGATACAATCGTTTTGCGCGGTGGCGAAAATATTGAACCGCTGCCAATTGAAATGCGCATGGCAGAATCTCAGTATATCAGTCAGGCGGTTGTGCTTGGTCAAGACCAGAACGGCATAGACCAGCGTTATCTGGTTGCGCTTATTGTGCCTGATCAGGAAGAAATTAAAGGGTTCGCCAAAGAAAACGGCATAAACTATTCATCTTATAAAGAACTGCTTGCAAGCCCGGAAATTAACAAGCTGATTGAAGACCAGATTAAAGATTTGATTAATGCAAAAAGCGGCTTTAAAATGTACGAAAGAATCAGCAAGTTCGCCTTGCTTGACGAGCCGTTTGCAGTTGGCAAGGAACTTAGTGCAAAACAGGAAGTTATGCGCCACCGTTTGAATGCCCTTTATTCAAAAGAAATTAAAGAACTTTACCGCTAGTTTTAGCCGGTAAGGCGACAAAAAAAGCGCACTGATATTGAAGATTTTCAAGTTTCTTCTATATTAGTGCGCTTTTTTTATGCATTTATGCTTTTTGCATTTTATGCAGGAACAGCCTGCTTTATGCCTAATATTCTTTGTACGGTTTCTGTTCTTTTATGCCAGCGCCGTTTTTGCCGCGGGGCTTGTTCTGTGGTTTTCCGCGCTGGGGCTGCGTTCTTTTTGCGGTATTTTTGTTTTCAAAAGACTTTTTGCCGTCGTTTTGTCTTTCTGCCAGCAGCGGAAAGCATTTTGCGCCTGTTTTTTCGTCGCGGTGCAAGGTGTCAATTTGGTTTTGCGTAATACTTAAATTAATGCAGTCGCCAGAACCAAGCCCGAAAACACTTTTGCCTTCAATTAGCGCCAAACCCTGATTGCAGCATGCATAGCGCCCAAACTGGTACGGCGGCAGCTTGATTACGTCCGAACAGATGCGCAGTTTAAGGCTGCCCGGTTTTTCGGCATTTGGGGCGGCGTCTGCGGCGTTTTTATAAGCCGCCACAAAACTGATAGAAGCCCTGTCTTTGCTAAGCGACGCATTATCCGAAAGTTTTTGCAGTTTTTCCGGGGCGTTTTCGCCGTCTAGAACAAAGTGGCAGTATTTCTGGTTTTTAATACCCGGCATCGGGCAGGCTTCGGTATGGGGGCACGGGGCGGCAATAGTGAAGCCTTTGCGCAAAAGACCGTCGCGCAAAAGCGAAACAAAGCGCCCGGTGCGCGGACCGGCTGGTTCTGCAACAAAAATTGCGGCGTTTTCCTTTGCATAGCTTAAAATTGTGTGCAAATGGCGCTTTGCGTCTTCGTCCGGGGTGCGCTGGGAATTTTGCAGAAGTTCGTTGAACATATTGGCGGCAAAAACTCCGGCAACAGGTTTTCTTACTTCCGTACCAAAATCGCCTTTAATGCGCACAATGTTCCACGGTTCAATATTTTTGCCGCCGGAACTTTCTGCATTTTCTTTTAATGTTTTGGAAACTACGCTTAAAAAAAGTTCTTCGCCAGCCGCAAGTGCCGCCGCCGAATTATCCATGACATATACGGTAAGTTTTTTGCTTCTCAATTTGGGGCAGCTTAGCCAAAGTGCTATCGGCACTGTCAGCGGGCCAGAACCAATATCCAGAATTGCTTCGCCGTCGCTAAAGTTTGCAAAAAAATCTTCGTCCAGTGCGCAGAATACCGCGCAAAGCCGGTACAGGTTCCACCAGCAAAAATAACGGATGTACGCGCTTAGTTCTGCCTGACTGTTCATATAGCCAAGGCGGCGGCTGTTGCGCTCGTCCGTAAGCTGGTGCGAAAGATTGCGTATGTCGTAAGGCAGTTCCTGCAGCTGCTTGCTGTTGAGCGGGCGGCAGTTCTGCACAATCTGGTCAAAGTTACACAGAATTTGCCAGTCTTCAGGGGCAAGCCGCCCGAAAACAGATTTTTGCCTTGCGAATTTGTAAGATGTTCCTGTATTTGGTGCGCGGCTTTTATTGGAAAAATGCGGTTTTTCCGGTTCGTCGTCTGTAAAATCCTGTAAATTTTCAGTTTTTGAAGTTCTTCGTCTGCTTTTTGAAGCATTGGCTTTTTTTTCTACGATTTTTGCGTAAAAAGGTTGCTGGTTATCTTTATCTGTCATTTTGCTGCCCGTTATTTTGCGGAATTTGTACGCTGCCTTTATTTGCCGCGCCTGTTTTTTGCTGCTGCAAATAAATTTTATACAATTCCAAAAGTTCTTCTTTTATTGTGCTAAGTTCCTGCTGTACTTGCAGTTTAGAATTATCAGTTTTTTCGGCTAAAATTTGTTCGGCGGCTTTTTCTATGCTGAAACCCTGCTGCGAAATTAAAAATTTCAGGCGCAAAATCAGTTCAACGTCTTTTTTTGAATAGATTCTGCGCCCGAAGCCGTCCTTTTTGGGGCTTAAAAACGCTACATTTTCTTCCCAATAGCGCAAAGTGTGGGCTTTTATGCCGGTTAATTTTTCAACTTCGCCAATTGAATATGAAGCCATTTCTGCCCCTTAAAAAATACTGCGCTTACCGCGATCTGGGATTAGAATCCCGGCTCTGCCTGTAATCTTCCCAGGTTTTGCGGCTAGCTTTCAGTTCCAGCTGAACTGGAATTTTGTCGTAGCCCAAATCGCTGCGAATACGGTTTTTAAGGAAAGTTAAATAAGTTTGCGGAACAACTTCCGGGCGCGTACAGAACAGCAGAAAGTTAACCGGTTTTGTGCTGGTTTGTACGATATAGCGCACCTTGAACCGTCCGCTGCGGCTGGCTGGCGGCGGATATGCGTTTACCCAGTCTTTAAGCGCGGTGTTAAGCGGCCCGGTTTCAATTTTGCGTGTAAGCTGATCGTAAACTTCAAGGGCGTTATTTAAAAGGTCTTTTATGCCCTTGCCCTGCAATGCCGAAAGTGCCACAACCGGCGCATAAGACATCTGACCGAACATAATGTTCATGTATTCTTTTGTCTTTCTGAAAGTTGCGCGGTCCTGTTCCTGCGTGTCCCATTTGTTCAAAACAAAAATTACGCCCAAACCGCGTTCGCAGGCAAGGTTTACAATTTTCTTGTCCTGTTCGGCAAGCCCTTCCTGTGCGTCTATCATGTGAAAAACCAAATCTGCTTCGTCAAGGGATTTGATTGCGCGGTTTACGGAATAATATTCAACGTCTTCGTGTACCTTGCTTTTGCGGCGAATACCGGCGGTGTCCAGAATATGGAACTTTGTGCCTTTGTATTCAAAATCGCCTTCTACAACGTCGCGGGTTGTACCGGCGTAGTCGCTTACAATAGAAGCCTGACTGTGCGTAAGGCGGTTTGCAAGAGTACTTTTGCCTGTATTCGGCTTGCCGACAATTGCTATGCGGATTTTTGTTTCCGGCTCGCCTTCTTCTACGCGGCTAAAATCCAGTCTTTTAACAAGGGCTTCGCTTAGTTCGTCAATATGGTCGCCGTGTTCGGCACTGATGAAAAACAGTTCTTCAAAACCGTACTGATAAAAATTGTAGGCTTCTTCTTCAAGGCGACCGCCTTCTGTCTTGTTAACGGCGGCAATAACCTTGTTCCAGTACGGGCGAAGAAGCGTAATGAATTCTTCGTCTTCGCCTGTAATCTGCCCGGCTTCAAGCAGAAGCAAAATCAAATCGCATTCTTTCAGCGAAGCAAGGCTTTTTTCTACAACCAGCTCGTCCAGAACGGCTTCCATCGTGCCGATTTCGCGGTCAAGCTTAAAGCCTCCGGTGTCCATAATGCTTACCGGATATCCGTTTATAAAGCAGTTTTCTTCAATCGGGTCGCGGGTAACGCCGGGAGTAGGGTCGGTAATTGCGCGGCGTTTTTGCAAAAGCCTGTTAAAAAGGGTCGATTTGCCCACGTTTGGGCGGCCGGCGATAACAATTCTTGGCAGATTATGGTAAATCTTTTCAGTATCAAATGGCGACTGTTCCTGATTTTCTGTTTCTTCAGCCGGAAAATCTGCGTCCGGCAAATTTTCTTCTATAAAGTTGTCTTTGTTTTCCATATTTTCCTTTCAGGTGAAATAGGCAAAAGGCGAAATCCAAAAATATTTTGGAAACTGTTAACGTGAATATAAATTATTGGGCAAAAGCAGTCTTAAATTTTCTTTTATTTTTGAACCCTGTTCAAAAAACTGAACGTCTTTTGCGGCTTTTTCTAATTCTTTAAGGGTAAAGCGCGACAAAAGCCGCTTTGCCTTGCTGATGTTTTTTGCACCCATGCTAAAATCGCGGATGCCAAGACCTGCAAGAATTATGATTCCTTCCGGAGAAGAAGCCATTTCGCCGCAAACGCTTAAATCGATTTTTGCTTTTTTGGCACTTTCTGAAACAAAACTAATCATTCGCAAGATTGAAGGATTGAATTCGTCGAAAAGCGGTGCAACGCCGGGGTTGTCGCGGTCAATGCCAAGGGAATATTGAACGAGGTCGTTTGTGCCGATTGAAAAAAAGTCTGCATATTTTGCCAGAAAGTCCGCGCTTAATGCCGCAGACGCGGTTTCTACCATAATTCCTAGCGGCACGTTTGCGTTAAACGGAATTTTCTGGCTTTTAAGCTCGGCTCTAACCTGTTTTGCAATATCCAAAGCTTTATCAAGTTCTTCCTTGCAGCAAATCAGCGGAAATTCTATTTTAAGATTGCCAAAAACGCTGGCGCGGTACAAAGCCCTGAGCTGGATTTTAAATAATTCAACGTTGGAAAGGCACAAACGTATTGCCCTGAGCCCCAGAAGCGGATTTTTTTCATCTGCGCTGGTAATGCTGTCGGCGGCGGTGTGCTTGTCTGCGCCGGAATCGAGGGTGCGGATAACGACGGGCTTGCCCTGCATGATTTGCAGAACTTTTTTATAGGCTTCAAACTGTTCGTCTTCGCTTAAAAGCCGGTCTTCGCTTATGAACAGAAATTCGGTGCGGAAAAGACCAATGCCCGCCGCGCCCTGATCTGCGGCTGTTTGTGCTTCTTCAACCGTGCTTATGTTTGCGTAAATGCCGAATTTGGTACCGTCTTTTGTTTTTGCGTGCTTTTCAATAAACGAAGCCAGTTCCGAATTATATTGCTGCTGGCTTTGCATCTTGTCCTTGTAAATTTCAACGGTCTGTTCGTCCGGTTCAATGTAAACCGAAGCCTGTGCCGCGTCTACAATAACATTCATGCCGTTTTTTATGCTTGAACAAAGCCTGCCTATGCCAAAAACCGCAGGCACGCCGTAATTGCGCGTTAAAATTGCCAGATGTCCGCGGTTACTGCCTTCCTGCAGCAAAAGTGCCGCCGGCTTTTTCTTGTCCAGAATAAAGGCGTCTGTTGGAAGAATGTTTTTGGCAACAATTACGCAGTTTTGCGGAATGGTTTCAAAGTCGAATCTTTTATTGCCCTGCAAAACGGCAATAACCCTTCCAAAAACATCGCAGATATCGTCGGCACGCTGGCTTAAATAGTCGTCGCCGCTAAGGCGCAAAGTATCAGCCATGGTTTTGTATTCGGTAAAAACAACGTTTTCAATGTGCAAAAGTGAAGAACTGTGTTTTTTCTTAATCTGATCAATAAAAACAGTATCGTTCAGCATTAAGCTGTAGCTTTCAAAAATCTGGCACTGTTCTGCGTTATTCGGGTTGTTTAAAGTCTGAATATCGTTTTTAACTTGTTCTACTGCCTGCAAAAAATCAGTCCATTGCTGTTCAATCTGGCTTGGGGCAATTGAGCTTGTATTTATGGTATTTTCTTCCTGATCGGGAATAACGAATACTTGCGCATTTGCAATACCCGGAGAAACAGAGATTCCTTGCAGCGTAATCATACTTAACAATATATAGTAAAACCCCACCTTTTTGCAAATGGTCTTTTTTAGGGTGGGTGGGGCGTTGGGGTAAAAGAAACTTGTTAACGGTGCTTTTGCTTTATAAAAAACACGGCGCGTTTTGGGTAAAAACTCGCCGTGTTTTGGTTTAAAACGCGCCGAGAATTTTTTAAAACGCGCCGTGTTTTTCTTTATTTTTCACTTGACTTTAAAACAAAAAGCCTGTGCTACAACAGACCTCGTTGGTTTATAGCACAGGCAATGTTAAATTCTAGTTAAATCAATTATTCAGTATTTTATCATTCTTAAGCTTAAAAAAAGCTTTGTTTAATTTTTATCACTTAACGGCTGGAAAAAATGACCAGCAAAATATAAATTAGCTAATAGTAAATGAAGTATGATCAAGTTCTCTTTTTATTGAAGAACTTGGCGTAAAAAGAACTCGTGTTTTGGTAACATCGTGAACTGTCAAATCTTTTTCATCGGTTTTTCCTTCAGAACTGATTGAAAGTTTCAATCTTCCCATAGCACCCAATTGAATTATGAAACCGTTTTCAAGATACCAGGGTATCTTTTTTGTTAGTGCTTCCAGAACAGCTTTGGTATCAGTATTGCTTATTGTGCATTCGTTACTGATAGATTCTGCAAGGTCATCAATGTTTAATTCGCCTGCATATTCCGGAATTAAATAAAATCTTACGTCCTCTTTGTTAAGAGGATTGTTTCTCTTTATTTTTTTTAGTTTCATAAGAAACTCCAACGGCAGACGCATGTTGGATATTTTTTGACATCCGCTTCCTGCGGTCTGCCAGTAAATTGATTTTTGTTCTGACTGAACGCCAACGGCGTATTTCAGAATCAAGAGGTCTGTACTATTAATATACTTAAAAAGATTAAAAACGGCAAATTTTTTGTTATTTTTTTGTAAAAAAGATGATTTTGTATAAAAACAGACAGTTGAAAGCTTGTGTGCTAAAATAAAAAGTTCCACATAATATGAGGCTGAAACAGCAGTTAGAAATGCAGATAATTATTTTATGGGTAAATTAGGTTTATCATTAGATACACCAACAAGAACACCAGGAAATAGGAAAAAGTAAAATGGAAGAGCTGTTATTTCAAATTAGTTTTGATATTATAAAATGCATTCAAGAGAATCGTTTTGAGGAATTAGAAATGCAAGGATGTCTGAAAAAAATATCAAAAATACTTTTGTATCAGGTATTAAACAACTTTTTCAACAAAAAGGGTGTACAAAATAATCATAAAGAGGAAAATATGAAAAGAAACATTGTAATATTATTTTTAATATTTCTTGCAGCAAATGCTTTTTGTAAAGCAAAAGAAGAAATTATTCAGCCAGAAGAACTTAAAAAAATTATAGAGGAACATCCGTTAGTTGAAAAAGCTGATATTTATGAAGTTTATTATGATTCATTGATTAAAGCAATGTATTATAAGTCAAAAGGCGAAGATCCAAAGTGTACATATTTTTTTGATTTGGATTTAACTTTAACAAATGGACATACTTTATTTTTTAAAGAAATACCAAATAGCTTGTCATTTCATAGTGGTGGTGGATTGTTGTGTATAAATGACAATATAAAAGATATTTATTTCAGCAGTATAGATTATAAAGAGGATAGCTGTTTTGGACGTATTAAATTAAAAGACCTTTGTAAAGCAACTAATACAAATTATTATGATTTATACTCAATATTGGATAATTATAATGAATTTTGCAGGCTATTAAATTCAATACCATGGAGACTTAATAAAAATGCTGAAAAGTTATGTGCAAGATATTCTGAAAAGAATTATGTTTATTTGTACAGGGGTTCTGGCTCTACATCTGAAGAAAACAAATTCATAGAAATTCCTGAAGAATGAGTTTATGGTACAGCAAGCTACAGCAGCAAAACCTAAAACAAGCAACATTTCGCACAAGTCCTTACCAGTTTGCGCTTGCCGCAAACTGGCAGTTTTCGCCGAATTCGCCCAAATTTGTGGCACAACCCCAAAAAGCAAACAGAATATTCTCAATTAGAAAAAGAATGGAAATCACAAATGGAAGAGGATTTTGAAACTTTATATGACTCAAGAAATTTAGATGATTTTACTGCAAAGTATGAGAAGCAAAAACAATATGCAGAACTTACACAGCATATTTATACAGGATGTAC
>JAKSTR010000084.1 GCA_024402495.1 Treponemataceae bacterium | reverse complement strand
CTATGATGGCAGTGTTCAAGATATGACCTTTTTTTTGCAAGCAAAGAACGAGACAGAAAGATAAGGTCATACCCTGAATTTTCCATTTCAGTACGGATAGTGTTCATGATACCACCAAAGAGAGGATGCTCAAAACCACGTTGCATGTCCGCATCTTCGAAAATCACACCTACCAGATATGATTTTTTTGTTGTCAGAGAACGTGCGGCCATGTTTGGTTTATATCCCAGCGACTCAGCGGCCTTGAGAATTTTCTCACGTGTTTTTTCGCTGAGACCTCCGGTTCCATTCAGTGCCTTGGAAATCGTCGGTGCAGAATAACCGGTTACCTTGGCGATATCATAAATCGTTATCATTGTTACTTAGTTATACTCTCTTATAGATGAAATATTCAAAGTCACAAGGGTTCTCATACTGAACCATGTCAGCGCAGTACATTCCAACAAATGCTCCAGTAAATCCCTGTCCACCGTATTCATCGGAAAGCTTTGTGGCATCAAGAAGAGGTCTCATCTGACGGAAGTTTACTCCATCCTGTGACCACCAGAAAAATCCTTTTTTTCCGTCTACCTTGAGCTTGATCCATACAGGCTTGTTTTCTTCGATTGGAATTTCAACCTCGCGGATAAAACCTTCTGGCATGATTGTCATTACATTGAGAACCTTGCCAAGTTTTTCGTCATGAGTAACAACACAGAGATACTGTGTCTGTTCATCGTAGCGGTAAACCATTCCTGCAAAATGCTGGAAGTTTGTAGGATTGAATTCAAGTTTTGTTTCTGCTTCAAAAGCAAAATCTGTCTGACGGCGTGCTACAAGCCCCTGTTCAAATGTAGAGACTGGAGACTGTCCACCATGAATTCTCAGCCAGCCTGGTCTTTCCTTTGTGCTGAATCTTTCTTCTGTCATCGGTATGCGCAGAGTCTTGAAATCAAGCTTCCAGTCATCATTGTCAAAAGTATATTTCTCAGCTGGGTGGATTGCACCATGACCTGCAAGGATTTCTCCTTCACCTTCAACTTCAATATACTCAGGTGGGAAATTCTGAAGACTTCCATCAGGCTGCTTTACAAATGGCCAGCCATCCTTCCATTCAAGTTCTGCTATACCTGTCTCACGGCCAAGAATACATCGCTCTGTTCCTTCAACTGGGCGTCCACAAAGGTATACAAGATAGTCTTTCTTTCCATCAGGACTCTTGCACATTGCGCCATGACCAGCACGCTGCAACCATATTTCATCATGGCCATATGAAGAGATCAATGGATTGCATGGATGAACTTCGTAAGGACCTGTGATGCTCTTTGATCTACCACAGCTTATTGCATGTTCATAACATGTACCACCTTCAGCTGCGAAGATGTAATAGTATCCGTCTCTCTTGTAAAGATGTGGACCTTCAACAAGACCAATATCTGTTCCACGGAAAATTTTATGAACTGGGCCTACCAGTTTTTTCTGTTTTGCGTCATATTCCTGCAAAAGAATTCCAGAGAACTGGCGAGGACCAAGCTGTCTGTAATCCCATTCCATGTTGATGTACCAATGCTTGCCATCATCGTCATGGAACATTGATGCATCAAATCCACTTGCGTTCATGAAAACAGGATCAGACCAAGGTCCTTCGATTGAAGGTGCAGTTGTAAGATAATTTGGACAATCCTTCCAAGGACCATCATTCCAGCTGCGGACATTTGTGTAGATTAAATAGAAAAGCTTTTCGCTTTCACAATATGTAAGACATGGAGCCCAGATTCCACATGAGGCTTTGTTTCCAGCCATGTCCAGAAGTGCTTTTGTCTGTAACGGAGAGGCAACCGGTTGCCAATTTTTCAAATCTTTAGACCTGTGTAACTCTACGCCAGGAAACCACTCAAATGTAGAATTTGCAATATAGCATTCGCCGTTTGCTTTTACGATAGATGGGTCAGCATGAAAACCTGTAAGAATTGGATTGTAAACTTTCATGAAATTCTTCCTTTATTGAATTAAAAGATTAAAATCAAAACCACCGGCTCAGCCGGTGGTTTGCTCTGCGGGTGTAACCCTTTGTTACCGGCCAGCGCTATAGCGCACTGAATCGACTGTCAGGTGCACCACTTTTACCGGCTGCTGCTAAAGCAGCTTATTTTTCGAGTAGGCTTTCTTTGCCTCTCTGTTTGTTATTTGCCGCCTTTTGTCGGCTCACCCGTAAACGGGTCAAACAGTTCTTTCATTTCTAACTGTTCGGCTGCTTTATCTTCCATCAACTGATTTCTGATATATTTTTCTATCGCAGCCTTATTTCTTCCGACCGTATCCACGTAATATCCGCGGCACCAGAATTGACGGTTGCCGTATCTGTATTTCAGATTGGCAAATCTGTCAAATATCATCAGGCTGCTTTTCCCTTTCAGATACCCCATTATACTTGATACGCTATATTTTGGCGGTATGCTTACGAGCATATGTATGTGATCGGGACAGCATTCTGCTTCTATTATTTCCACTTCTTTCCGTTCACATAACTCTCGCAATATTTTTCCTACTTCTCTTTTTATTTTTCCATAAATTATTTGCCGCCTGTACTTCGGTGCAAATACTATGTGATATTTGCAATTCCATTTTGTATGGGCTAAACTTTGTTCATCCATTAGAACCTCCTGATTTTCGTAATGCTTCCTGGCAGTCGCACTATGAATTTTAGAAGGTTCTTTTTTCTCTGCATAGCTAAAGCTTTCTGAACCTCCAGCCGAGCTGGAGGTTTTCTTTTTACAAAAAAAAACCGCCAGCAAGCGGCGGTTTTGCAAAAGCTAAAAATTGCTTAGTTAGCTTTAATATTGTAGCGTTTGTTGAAGCGGTCAATACGTCCGGCAGTATCAACAAGTTTCTGCTTACCAGTAAAAAAAGGGTGGCAAGCTGAACAAATTTCAACCTGAATGTTTTTTACTGATGAACGTGTTTCAATAACGTTTCCACATACGCAAGTAATCTTAGTTACTTCATAATTTGGGTGAATGCCCTCTTTCATTTTAATCCTCCGATATTTTGATCAGGCTTGCCCCAAGAGCAAGACAAAAAGCCAAATGCCCTTTACAAGCCTTATTCATTTCAATTTAGTCCGCAACACTGTTCATGCTGCGTAAGAACACCTCATTATTCTTGGTTTTCTTCATTTTGTCAATAAGCAGTTCCATAATTTCCGCGTCGTCCATCGGATTGATAAACTTGCGCAGCAACCAGATTTTCTGCAATTCTTCTTCGGTCAACAGCAAATCTTCTTTGCGCGTACCCGACTTTTTGATATTGAACGCAGGAAAAAGACGGCGGTCTGCAAGCTTGCGATCAAGGTTAACTTCCATATTGCCTGTGCCTTTAAACTCTTCAAAAATAACTTCATCCATGCGGCTGCCGGTTTCAATTAACGCAGTTGAAATGATTGTAAGCGAACCGCCTTCTTCAATGTTGCGTGCCGCACCAAAAAAGCGCTTAGGCTTGTGCAAAGCGTTGCTGTCAACACCACCGGAAAGCACCTTGCCGGAAGTAGGCACGGTCTGGTTGTAGGCACGTGCCAAACGGGTAATTGAATCGAGGAAAATTACAACGTCCTGTTTGTGTTCTACAAGGCGTTTTGCCTTTTCCAAAACCATTTCTGCAACCTGCACGTGGCGCGAAGCCTGTTCATCAAAAGTAGAAGAAATAACTTCCGCCTTATCCGATTTAATCGAACGTTCCATATCGGTAACTTCTTCAGGGCGTTCGTCAATCAGCAGAACAATAAGGTGAACATCAGGGTAATTTTTAATAATTGCGTTAGCAATTTGCTGCATCAAAATAGTTTTACCGGCTTTTGGCGGCGCAACAATAAGCGAACGCTGACCTTTACCAATCGGGCTGAACAAGTTGATAATGCGCGTAGACATTTCTGTCGGCTCATTTTCAAGGTTCAATTTTTCATTTGGATACAAAGGCGTTAAATTTTCAAATGGAATGCGTGTCTGAGCCTTGTTTGGTTCTTCAAAGTTGATGGTTTCAATGCGCAAAATTGCAAAAAAGCGTTCGCCCTCTTTTGGTGAACGAATCTGTCCGAAAACTGTATCGCCGGTTTTAAGGTTAAAAAGCCTGATTTGGCTAGGCGAAATATAAATATCGTCCGGACCCGGCAAATAATTGTTCTGCGGCGAACGCAAAAAGCCGTAACCGTCGGGCAAAATTTCCAATACGCCAGAAGAAAAAACAATTCCGCCGTGTTCGGTATGGGCTTTAAGAATTGTAAATATCAAATCCTGTTTTTTCATCGAAACCACATCGTCGTGGTTTATGCCGTACTGTTCTGCAAGCGTACGCAATTCCGGCATACTTTTAACGGTAAGTTCGTTAATTGAAAGCCGCAATTTAGACTGATCTACTCCGGGCGGAATCGGGGTGTCGCCGATATTTGGCGGCGGCAAAACATCCGGGCGGTAATTGCGCGGCTGATAAGTGCCAATCGGGCGTCTTCCGCGCGGGCGCATATTGTTTTGCCCGTATTCAGAATGGTCAAACCGGTCGCCGCGATCCTGGCGGTCGTAGCGGTCACCGCGATCCATAGGATTTATGCGGTTTGCACGCGGTACATAAACGCGGCGCGGCTTTACAACAGGTTCCGCCGCCGCAGATTCCTGCATATTTTCAGTTGATTCTGTATTTGTATTTTCTTCGGCTGTGTTAGGTTCCTGTGAACTTGCTTCTGCAACCGGCTCTGCTGCGGCAGGTTCAGAAGAAACAGCTGCAACTTCTTCTGCTGGTGCAGCCGGAATTTCGGCAGGTTCTTCTTTTGTTTCAGCAACAATTACAGGTTCTACCTGCTGAACTTCTGCTGCAACAGGTTCTGCCGGGGCTGGTTCTTCAGCTTTGTTTTCTTCAAACAATTCAGGATTTTGGTCAACTACTACGTCGTTTTCTTGGTCACCGGCAGTATCAATAGTCCGGCGTTTTTTTACAGGTGCCATCAAATGCTCCGTTTTAAGGTTTTCAATCTATAACTAAAATAAGAAAATTTAACCTTGTAAGGAAAAATTTTAATAATTGCTTATTAATTTAGATTTTTAATTGATTTATTTTTACTTTAAAAATTAAAGTTTTCATCAAAATTTCAAATATTTTATAAATTGAAAATTTTGAAAAAGAAAAGAAAAAGCCGAAAGACTTAATTTTTTCTGTTATATATGTAAAAAGGATTTTTTTATAAGAAAAGATAATTTAGAATAACAAGCTTTATAATTATTGTCAATACAAGAATTTATAAATCTTTTCTAATTTCTTATTCTGCTGCAAAATCCTTGCCCTGTGCTAAAAGCGCATCTTTCAATTCGTTTACCGAATATGAAAAAATATCTACATTCGGTTCCTGATCCAGCATTGTAACTTTACCAGAAAAATCAACACCGTCTTCAATACGCAGTCTTTTTGCGGTAACATCGCCGGTTATTTTACTTCCGCTGTGCATTTCAAGCTGGTCATTTGCAAAAATATTGCCGGTAACATCGCCGTCAATAAAAATTGATTCAGCACTAATTGTATCTGCCTTGCAAACGGCAGTTTCTGCAAATTCCAGATTTCCTTCAGATTCAATCGTGCCTTCAAAAACACCGGCTATCATCAAGTTATCTTTAAACTGCAATTTGCCATAAAATTCAGTTTCTTTGCCAAAAAGCGTAAAATTTTTATCATTTTTTTCAGCCACGGTTATTTCTCCTTCGATTTTTTAGATAAAACAGTTTTTGCAATACCAAAAACAAAAAGCACAAAAGCCATAATTGCAAAAAACTTTCCAACAAAATCACCATAACGTGTATAAATTGTCTTCTGCGAATTTTCGCTAACAGGAATTTCTGTAACAAGCCAAGTTTCTTTGAAAGGTTCAGCCATCTCCAAAACTTTACCATTCGGGTCAACCATGCAGGTCTGCCCTGAAGCCGTAGCCCGAACAGCCGGTACACGGTTTTCAACACATCTAAAAACTGCCATTGAAAGATGCTGATACTGGCAAGCCATACTGCGAGACCACGCATCGTTTGAAATATTTACAAAAGCCTGCGCACCGTTATTAACAAACCTGCGGCAATCTTCACCAAAAGTATCTTCAAAACAAATCGGAACGCCAAACTTAAAACCGGCAGCATCAAAAACAACAGGCGTATTTCCTGGTTCCCAAAGGTGGGTATCGCCGTTCAGCAAACCCTGATACAGGCGCGGAAAAATCTTTTCGTAAGGGAAATATTCTGTAAAAGGCACAAGGTGCATTTTTGAATAAATCTCGGCAGCAGGCGGCAGACAGTTTTCACCCGGACGGAAAAGCAAAGCCGAATTATAATCTACCGCTTCATATTTGCCGGAACGTGAATAATCCAAAACTGCATGGTCATTGCCAAGTAAAAAAGGCACCGGCGCATTATCCAAATATGTCAGCAGGCGTTCCACCAGCAGAAACTTATTGCGCTCCTGACGGTATTTATAGTGCCATTCAATGCGCGGAACAAAAGCTGTTTCCGGCCATACAACCAGCCCTATTTCGCTGTCACTTGCCAAAGCTTCGTCAGAAAGCTTTATAAGCGAATCAAGGTTTTGTGAATAAGCTTCAAAACCGCCGCGCCACGGGTCGTTATTTGGCTGAACAAGCGCAATTTTTACAGTTTTATCGCCAGAATAATCTACCGGAGATTTTATGCCATAAACTATTGCGGCACATAAAAAAACAATCCAAACAAGAGCTGATATTTTCTGAGTGAAAATATTTTTTGCGATGATTGCAGAAGTTTTTTCACCGTTATTTTCTTTTTTGGTCTGACAATATTTGCATATAATTCCGCTAAGCCAGGCAGAAGGAAAAGTAATTAAGGCACTTACGCCCCAAACACCGGCTATTGATGCGCTCTGCAAAAAAACAGGGCTTTGCCACATTGCATAGCCGCTTACGCCATAGTCAAAACCGCTAAAGCCGCAAGTTTTTACATATTCGTATGCACACCAAATAACCCACTGAACCAGCCAGCCGTTTTTCTTAAAAAAAAGCGGCGCAGCTTTTAAGAAAGGAAAAGCCAAAAGCAAATAAATACCGTAAAGAGAAGCAATTACGGCAATTCCCAGCGGGTGAAAAGCGCCAAGCCAATAGGCATAAAAGGCATAGCAGCCAAAACCGTATGCGAAGCCCCAAAGCCAGAAAAATTTCCACGAAATGCGCTGTACAAGAATAAATAAAGGAATAAGCTGAAAAAAAGCGAAAAAAGGTAAGCCTGTATGAACAAATAAATTAGGCTGTGGCAGGGTAAACAGAATAATCGAAGAAAGCAGCAAAAATATATTGCACACAAAAGAAGAAAAATTAAAATTCTCCTGTTTTGTGTGCAAAACAGCATCGTTATTCACACAAAACCTCATTCTTCTCTTTCAAAATCCCAAACAGAAGCTTTTAATTCTTTACCAGGACGGAAAATTGCAACCATGTGAGGTTTTACTGAAACGATTTCGCCGGTTTTTGGATTACGGGCATTTACACGACCTTTTCTGCGTTTTAAATCAAAAGTACCAAAACCGCGTAATTCAATTGCTGCACCAGCTTTTAAAGAATCTTTAACTTTATCAAAAAGTGAATCTACAACTTCCTGTATCACTTTTTTTTCAATATTAGTTTCTAAAAAAATAGATTCAACCAAATCAATTTTTGTAATTTTTTTTTGTGACATTTTAGCCCCGTTGAAACAACGTAAATCAAAAGAAATGAAATAAATAGAAAGATTTGAAAGTTTGAAACTTCAATGAATAAGCGGCTGGAGCAACAGCCCAACCGCATTATTCATTTAGTTTGCAGCAGCAAAAGAAGCGTTATAAAGCTTCATCATGCGTGACTTTTTGCGTGAAACAGCGTTCTTTGTAAGAATACCTTTAGAACCAGCTGTATCAAGCTCTTTAACCAATTCTTTAAGTTTGGCTGAAGCAACTGCTTCATCTTTTGCCTGAACAGCAGCAACGTATTTTTTTGCGCATGTTCTTACAGAGCTTTTTACAGACTTATTTCTAAGACGGCGAACTTCGCTCTGTTTGTGTCTTTTTACTGCAGATTTACTTTTAACTGACAAAGGAAAACCCTCCAAATGATTCTTCCATTATGTTATCAAACCAAAATTGATTAGTCAATAGTTTGTAAAACCTTTTATCACAAACAATTGAAACCTAATTCAGGTTTATTTACCGTTTAAAATAAAAAACCGGCCTAACACCGGTCTTTCTAAAATATTCAACAAAAATTATTTGAAATCTTTTGGACGGCGCTCAACACGTTTACATTTTGTGCATTCAGCGACATTCTTAAGCTTTCCACTGTCAAACATAGTTTTCATAACTACTTCGCCGCCACATGAACAGAAAAATTTATGTGTTGCAATTGTGGTACGAGAGTTTTTACTTGCTCCTGCCATGAATTCCTCCACCGATTTGGATATGAAAATAATTTATAAAAATAAGGGGCTTGTGTCAAGTGGTTTGTAAAAACTCTTGGCACAAATACAAAAATACTTTAGCAGAATTTATAAAAATCTTTCAACTGCTTCTAAAACTTCCTGCAAAGACGAATGACAGAATTTTGTTTTGGGTATGCTGTTCAAAAAAATTGAACCATACCGTTTTTCAATAATTCTTCGGTCTAAGACGGTTACAACGCCGCGGTCTGTTGATTTGCGCATAAGCCGTCCGAATCCCTGCCTGAACTTAATTACCGCTTCCGGCAGGCTTAAATCCATAAACGGGTTTCCGCCCCGCTTTAACAGCGCCTCAGAACGCGCGGCAAAAATCGGGTCGGTTGGTACGGAAAACGGAAGTTTTGCAATAATCACCTGCGAAAGCGATTCACCGGGCACATCAACCCCTTCCCAAAATGAATCGGTAGCAAACAAAACGCTTGAAGAAACACTTTTAAAAGTTTCCAGAAGCCTGAAACGGTCATCTTCACCCTGCCGTAAAACCATAATTCCTTTTGGTGCAAGCACTTCTCTGGCGTGTTCGCAAGCCGAGCGCAAAGATTCATAGGACGTAAAAAGCGCCAGCGTTCTGCCTTTTGCCGCTTCAATCAGTTCAATTACCGCTTCTTCTACCGCCGGCTGAAAATCCCGCGAATCCGGCATCGGAATGTCGTTTGGAATTGCCAGCAAAAGGTTCTGGTGATAAGGAAAAGGCGATTCAAACTCGCGGCACAAAATACGTTCTGTCGGCACATACGCGGCGCCGGTTCTATGGTTCCAGTAATTGAAAGAATTATTGCTTTTCAGCGTTGCAGAAGCGCAAACTACCGTAGACAGCGGTTCAAAAACACCCTGCTGCATTTTAGGCGCAATATCCAGCGGCGTTGCATAAAAACGAGGATAAATTCCAGAACCATATTTGTTTTTATAGCGCACTTTGTCAGCCCAGAAAATCGTTTCCGGGCGTTCCTGCCATTCAATGAACCATTTACAAACAGCACCGGCGTTTTCAAGACGCGCAACAACTTTTTTACTTTCCCAAACCGCAGGCATATCAAGGTCTTTTTCTGCTATTCCTTCAAAAAGTGAACGAAATTTGCCGGAGAGATTTGCTATATCTTTGTACAAAATATCCATTTTCTCCAAAACCAGGGTACTTGATTCCGCCGTTTTTTCGTAAAGCCGCCACGTAAAATCATTTTCCATCAGTGCAAGGGCTTCTTCTTCCAGTTCGTTCAAATGGTCTTTTATGTCTTCAATCAGCTGCATTACATCGGCAACAATTTCGCCGCGATTAGACAACGCTTCAAGCGTGAACAAATGCCCGGCAACTGCACCGCGGCGGGTACGGTAAAGCAAATTCAGCTGCTTCAAAATCTTAAAACGGTTCAGCTGTTCGGAAAAAAAGCTGGTCGCTGCGTGTTCCATTCCGTGGGCTTCATCAAAAACAATGCGTTTGTATGGCGGCAAAACCGCGGTATCTTCGTACCCTGCCCCTTCAATGCGCGCTTCCAAATCCGAAAAAAGCATGTGATGGTTTACCACCAGAACCTGCGCATCACTAGCTTCTTTCCGCACTTTCATTACAAAACAATTTTCAAAATACGGGCAGCGCATTCCCATGCATGCATCAGATTCGCTGTTAACGCGCCCCCACAAAACCTCGTTCGGAAAAAACGCCAAATCCGAACGGCTGCCGGTATCGGTCGTCTTTTCCCATGCCAGAATCATTTCAAACTGTTCGGTATCTTCGTCAAAAAGCTCGCGTTCGCGGTTTGCATCTGCAAGGCGGCGGCGGCACAAATAATTCTGCCTGCCTTTAACCAAAACGGCTTTTACTTTTTTATCAATTATTTTTTCAGCAAAAGGAATGTCTTTTTCAATTAACTGCTGCTGCAAATTTATTGTACCGGTAGAAATTATAACCCGTTCCTTGTTGTTTATTGCCCAAAGCATAGAAGGCAGCAGGTAGGCGAAAGATTTGCCTACACCTGTACCGGCTTCAAAAATCCCAACAAGCGAATTATTAAAGGATTTGGCAATGGATTTTGCAAGTTCAACCTGCGCCGGGCGTTCTTCAAAATTTTCAGAAATTTTATCAAGGGCACCGCCGGCAGAAAGCATAGCAGAAATATAGGAAATGTCTAATTTTTGCAGTTTTTTAGGCTTAATCGGTTCTACAACCACATAAATTTTAAAAACTTCGTTATCAACGATGTAAAAACCCTGCCCGTTTTCCGCGGCACGGTTGGCAATTCCCAAATCTGCTTCAGAAGGAATTAAAACGCCCGACGGATGGTTGTGAATAAGTACCGAGCAATTAAGGGCAGCTTTTGTAACCGGCACCGCAGATTCGTGACCGCGGGCACAAATTTCAATTCTGTCAACAATTCCGTCTTCGTTTATATTGCCTACAGCAAAAACTTCATTGCCTTCCGCAGCATTTATTGCAGCCGCATATTCTTTGCAAACCTGCTCTGTAAGTCTTTTTGCAGCAAGCATTTTTACTCCAACAAAATTGAATTTATAAACGATTCAAAAGCCATAAAGATTTTAAAAGTCTATTCAAAATACCTTATTTTTCGTGGAATCTCAAGTATGATTTTAGGCGCGGCGGTATTAAAAAAATTTCAGGCAGCAAATTGAATGCTCTGAATTAAAATTTAAAAATAAAAAAAACACCGTAAAGTTTTCGCAAAAACCCGGCAAAATAAAATGTTAAATATTTAAAAAATAAAAAAAGCTGAACGATTTGTTCAGCTTTACATCTCCTAGGGGAATTGAACCCCTGTTGTCGGGATGAAAACCCGATGTCCTAACCACTAGACGAAGGAGACTCGTCTTTTTTTAAGGATTGAAACAAAACAATTTCAATCCTTACATCTCCTAGGGGAATTGAACCCCTGTTGTCGGGATGAAAACCCGATGTCCT
>JAKSTR010000083.1 GCA_024402495.1 Treponemataceae bacterium | reverse complement strand
AAATGTTTCGCTCTCCGCATTGCTACTGTATTGGCTCGCAAAGAAGGCTGGCTTGCAGAACACATGCTTATCTTGAAACTTACTAACCCTAAAGGCGAAGTTAAATACGTTACAGGTGCTTTCCCGTCAGCTTGTGGTAAAACTAACCTGGCTATGCTTATTCCTACAATCCCAGGTTGGAAAGTTGAAACAATCGGTGACGATATTGCATGGATGAAATACGGCGAAGATGGTCGTTTGTACGCTATCAACCCAGAAGCTGGTTTCTTCGGTGTTGCACCTGGTACATCAGCAGAATCAAACAAAAACGCTCTTGTTTCAGCAGAAAAGAACACAATTTTCACAAACTGTGCTCTTACAGAAGACGGAGACGTTTGGTGGGAAGGTATCGGTTACCCTGCAAAAGGCAAACTGGTTGACTGGAAAGGTAACACACGCGACGCTCTTCCAAAAGACAAAGCTCCTAAAGGCGAAGAAATGGCTCACCCGAACGCACGCTTTACAGCACCTGCAAAACAGTGTCCATGTATCGCACCAGAATGGGAAGATCCAAAAGGTGTTCCGATTTCTGCAATCCTTTTCGGTGGACGCCGTCCTTCAACAGTTCCGCTGGTACACCAGTCTCGCAACTGGAACCACGGTGTATTCTTGGGCTCTATCGTAGGTTCAGAAATTACAGCTGCTTCTACAATCAACGCTGCAGAAGTTGGTAAAATCCGCCGCGACCCATTCGCTATTCTCCCATTCTGTGGTTACAACATGGGCGACTACTTCCAGCACTGGGTAAATGTTGGTAAAGCTGCAAAAGATCAGGACAAACTGCCAAAAATCTTCTACGTTAACTGGTTCCGCAAGGACGAAAACAACGCAGAACTTCCTGGCGGATTCATGTGGCCTGGTTACGGTGACAACTCACGCGTTTTGGCTTGGATTTTCGACCGCTGTAACAACGTTGATAACTGTGTTGAAACAGCTATCGGGTACATGCCAAAAGAAGGTGCCCTCAACCTCGAAGGTCTCGCAGATGTTTACAAGAAACAGATTCCTGCAATCACATCTGTTGACAAAGAAGGCTGGCTCAAAGAATGCAAAGACATTCGCGAAAACCACTACACCAAATTTGGTACACACCTTCCAAAAGAACTTGCAGACTGCTTGAACGACTTGGAAGCACGCTTGCAGAAAGCATAAGTTTGTAGCAGGCTCTAGTCTGTAACAAACCGCAAAGCCCCGGGTAAATATCCGGGGCTTTTTTTGTGCCTTTAAGAAATATGAATTTTGTACAGTCAAAATATGCACGCTGTTATAAAATTCATTTTGTAATTGATGTAAAAAAATGGCAGCGGTTTGTTTGGAAATAGTTCTTAAAATCTTGAACATTTGCGGGCTTAGTCAAGACAATTTGATGAAATACGCTGCCTTTGTGGTTTTTCGTATGGCTACGACTGCTGAGAAAATACGGGCTGAAAGCATATTGTTGCTTTTTGGGCTGTTGCGGCTTGCATTATCATAAAAAGCAGCCGTTTTTTTCTGCTATGGCAAATATTAGGCTTTCTTCTTAAAAATAAAAAATGCTATACTTTTCAAAACTGGCAAAAATCACACACAGATTAGAGGAATAAATGAATTTTACTTCTGCAAACGCATTTATAGATTTACCTTGTGACGAAAACGAACAAATGGCGGATTCTTTTCCGCTGAACATTATAAGCGGCGGCAGCCACCTTTTCGGCTATCTTTTAAAGCCTGACTCGCGCTATAAACGCCCGGCGCCGGCTGTAATTATGTTTCACGGTTTCCCCGGCTACACTACCAACAACGATTTGGAATACGCGCTTATGCGCATGGGCGCGGTAGTAATTCACGTAAATCATCGTGGTGCGTGGGGCAGCGGCGGAAACTATCTGTTTTCCAATCTTACGGAAGACGCGGCGGCGATTGCAAAATGGGTTCACAATCCGGCGGTTGCCGAAAAATACGAAATTGATGCGGAACGCATATTTTTAGCCGGGCACAGTATGGGCGGCATGACCGTTTTGAACGCCAGCAAAGACCTGCCGTTTATCCGCGGCGTAATTGCAATGGCGCCCTACGATTTGCACGCCGCCTTTACAAATAATCTTACGAAAGAACTTTTTGAAATGATAGAAGGCGAAGGACAGTGCCTGAATATGACAAGCGTTTCTGCCGTTTACGAAAATGCCGAAGAAAATCATCAGAAACTTTCGGTAGCGGCAACGGAAAGTCACCTGAAAAACTTTAATGTTCTGCTGGTTGCCGCCCAAAAAGATACGGTTGCACCGCCAGCCCTAATGGTAGACCCGCTGTACAATGCGCTGGTGCAGCAAAATGCAAGGGTTAAAAAAGTTGCTTTAAATGCGAACCACTGTTTTGGCGGGCAGCGCACCGAACTTGCCCAGATTTTGGGCAAATGGCTGGAAGAAAATATTAAAAACTGAAACTTTTATTAGAATTAGAAAGAGGCTGTTGTCAAGTACGGGCAAACAGTCTCTTTTTTTCGCAAAAAAAACAAAAAAAGGCTAAAACCGAAAAATTAAAAATACCGGTTTTAGCCTTTTCTTTGGTTTTTATAAAAACTGCGCGTCTGTGAACAATTTCAAAAAGTTTTTATTTTCAAATTGTACACGGGCGACTTAATTTATTTAACCTTTTTGTTCCAGTTGTGGCTGTCTGCAATTGAACCGTACTGACCGCCTTTAAGAATCTGCTGCAATTTTGCGCCAACCGGACCTGGTTTGCGGTCGTTGAAAACGCGTTCCTTGCCTTCGTGTGTAACACTTTCAATTGGTGTAATGCCGGCGGCTGTACCGGTAACAAAACATTCAATTGCGCTGGACATAACTTCTGCAATGTCAATTTTGCGTTCTTCAACTTTGTAGCCGTTTTCTTTTGCAAGCTGAATAACGCTGCGGCGTGTAATGCCAGGCAAAATTGTATCGCCAAGTTCAGGTGTTACCAAAGTTCCGTCCTGCATTACAAAGAAAATATTGCAGCTTGAACCTTCCTGAACATATTTGTGGTCGTCAGCATCAAGGAAAACAACTTCCATAAATCCGGCTTCTTCAGCTTCTTTTTTAGCCAGTGCCGAAATTACGTAGTTAGAAGCAGCTTTAATCCAGCCTGTTCCGTGCGGGGTTGCACGAATGCGGTTTGTTGTAGTTGCTTTTGTGTTTCCGCCTTTGAAATATGTAGAAACTGTTGTAGCACAAATAATTACATAAGGTTCTTTTGCACAGCCAACGCCGATGGCGCCTTCACTGTTCATAAACGGGCGCATGTAAACGCTGCTTGCTGTTGCGTAGTTGTCTTTTTCCCATTCAGGGTCGTATGCCGGAACATAGCCGAGTTCTGCGTTGCGGCGAACAAATTCAACCGAAGCTTTAACGTACATATCAACCGGGAAAGGTTCGCATTTCAGACCTTTCATAGAATTGTAAAAACGTTCGCCGTTACAGTCCGGGCGGAAAATGCTGATTCCGCCGTCTTTTGTAGAAAATGCTTTCATTCCTTCAAAACAACCGTAACCGTACTGGCTGGTATAACTTACACATGGCAAACCGAACTGATTGCGTTTTGCATAAACGGCAGCACGGTCTTCTTCGCTCATTTTCATAAGTTCGTCATAGGGAATATTGTCGACTTCTATCCATTTTTCTTCCCAAGTTTTCTTTGCTGAATTGTACTGTGCAAAGTAAATTACAGGGTACATATCAAGATTAAATGCCATAATTTTCCTCCATTTTACAGCTTTGCTTTTGTATTTTTAATTGGCTCTAAAAATTGAAATTTCTGGAACCTCAACAAAAAGTTTAGTCTTACTTAAGTTTCTTTAGTATAAAACTTTAATAAATTGCTTTCAAGTCGAAATTTTACCTAAAAATTTACCGGATTCCTTCAGTTTTCAATCCATGTAGAAACTCTTTAATTTTTTCATTATAATGAACGCCTAAACAAAATTGAAAAAGGAACTTTTATGGCTATAAATTGTGGAATCGTAGGCTTGCCCAACGTTGGCAAGTCAACTATTTTTTCTGCGTTAACTTCTGCACCGGCAGAAGCCGCTAACTATCCTTTCTGTACAATTAACCCGAACGTGGGCATTGTAGACTTGCCCGATTCGCGCCTTGATTATCTGGCTGAAAAATTTGCAACCAAACGCAAAGTGCCTGCAACAGTTGAATTTGTAGACATCGCCGGTCTGGTAAAGGGCGCTTCTAAAGGCGAAGGTCTGGGCAACCAGTTCCTTGCCAATATCCGCGAAGTTGGCGTTATTGCCCATGTTGTGCGCTGTTTTGAAAACGCCGACATCGTGCACGTAAACAACAAAATTGACCCGGCAGACGACATTGAAACCATCAATATGGAACTTGCCTTTGCCGATTTGGACACCGTTAACAAGCGCATTGAAAAAGCCCAGCGTGCAAGCCGCGTTATGGGTAAAGACGAACAGAAAAAAGCCGCCGTTGTTTTGGGCGCTTTGGATAAAATCAAGCCGCTTTTGGAAAACGGTAAAAGTGCCCGTCAGGCAGAACTTACAGACGACGAAAAAGAAGCCGTTTACGACTGCCATTTGATTACGATGAAACCGCAGATGTATGTTTGCAACGTTGACGAAGACGGAATCCGCAACGGCAACAAATATATTGATACCGTTAAAAAAATCGCCGCCGAAGAAGGTTCGGACGTGGTTGTAATTTGCGGCAAATTTGAAGCTGAACTTGCAGAAATGGGCAGTGCCGAAGAACGTCTGGAATTTTTAGGCGAGCTTGGCTTGAAAGAAAGCGGTCTTGCCGTTCTTGCCCGCGCTGCTTACCATTTGATGGGCTTGCGCACATTCCTTACAGCCGGCGAAGACGAATGCCGCGCCTGGACGATTCATGCCGGCGATACTGCACCAAAAGCTGCCGGCGTTATCCACACCGATTTTGAAAAAGGCTTTATTAAAGCTGAAACTTACGCTTTTGACGATTTGGTTAAATACGGCAGCGAAGCAGAAATTAAAGCCGCCGGCAAATACCGCATTGAAGGCAAGGAATATATCGTTCAGGACGGTGATGTAATATTCTTCAAATTCAACGTATAATGCGGCGTGCGTATTTAACGCATCATTATTGATAATATAGAAGATTTTTCTTCAAAACAAAGCGCAGTATTTTGGTTTTGCCCGAAATCTGCGCTTTTTTAGTTTAAACGCAAACCGAATAAATGAGCAAAATCAATTCATTAAAAGATAAAATAATTTATGTATAAAAATTAAGATTATGGTCAAGAAGGCTCTCAGAAACAGGATTTTTTTTCTGCAACTTGTTGCAGTAAATCCTGTTTCTGTGAGCCTTCTTGTATTAAATCCTAATTTTTTTTTCATATTTTTTATAAGAAAATGCATATTTTTTATTTTTTTTTCGTATTTAAACCTTTAAGAGGTATTTATGAAAAAAAGAATAACGATTATTGCTGCACTTTTAATTTTTCTGCTGTTTTTTTGGTTTTTCAAAATTGCAGAAAAACAAAAAAGCTGCAAAACCCTTGCGGTAATGACTTACAACGCCCAGTGTTTTTTTGACAGCGTTTACGACGGCTGCGAGTTTGCCGAGTTTGGTGCAAAAAGCAAGTATTGGAACGACGCGCGTTATATCGGCAGGCTGGAAAATCTTGCAGCCGTTATAACAAGGCACGCCGCCGATGTCCTGTTTTTGCAGGAAATTGAAAACAGCCGGGTTATTGAGGATTTGTTCAATTTTTTGCCGGTTTCTACGCCGTACAAGTTTGCCTGCTTTGCAAAGGAAGAAAACGGCGCGTTTGGCTGTGCGGTTTTGTCAAAATATCCCATAAAATCCATGCAAACTCATCAGTTTTCGTTTTCAAAAAACGGCAAAATTGACAGAACTTCCATGCGCCCGTTGCTGCAGGTGCAAATTGCCCACCCAAAAACTGAACTTGTGGTGTTTGCCGTGCACTGGAAATCCAAAAAGGGCAGTGATGCCGAAAGTGATTTTTTGCGTTACGGGCAGGAATCTGTTCTTGCCAGCCAGATTGAAAAAATTATGGCGCAATATGAAAATGCACCTGAAAATTTGCCACTGGTTCTGGTTGCAGGCGACTGCAACCGCAGCATTGAAGAATTTGAAAGCGGTACGCAGCAAAATCAGGTGGTACTGCACGGCAAAAACCGAACAATAGAAATGGTTTCGCCGTGGTTGATTTTTAATAATTCTTCTGCGGCACCGGATACCGCCGATTTTGCAAATCTGGCTGCGCCGGGCAGTTACTGCTATCAGGGGCAGTGGTCTAAAATTGACAATATTTTTATGGTTGATTCTGGCAATACCGGCGGCAACGCGTTTTTCTCTGGTTTTTCTGTTATTGCCGATGACGGCATGTTAGACCAGACCGGCGCGCCTAAGCGTTATTTTGCCTTTAAAGGCGAAGGGTTTTCTGACCATTTGCCGGTTTGGGCAGAAATTACTTTTTAGCGCCGGGCTGTATATTGGCGCTAAAGGCTTTGTAAAGGTCTGTTTTTTGTACGGTTTGGGCAAAATCTGCGGGCAAAAAATCGGCATTTGTCTTTTTTTCGCAGATTGATAAAAAGTAATCTTCAATCTGGTCAAAGGTCTGACAGTAAAAGCTGGTTTTTTGCCCGTTTTTGTAAATAAAGCCGTCCGCCGCTATAACGTTCACCAGCGAAAGGTCTATTAAAAGTCCTTCGCCGGTGGCTTTTATGTAACTTTCTTTCCGCGTCCAGATGCGGCAAAACTGTTTTTTTCGCTCAGTTTCTTCAAATCGGGCTAAAAACGCAAGTTCTTCTTTTGTACAGCATTTATTCATCAGTGCGTCGCTAACTTTGCGTACGCGTTCAATGTCTATGCCAATATCGCTGCTGCCAATGGCGCAGGCGGCGTAAATGCCTGCGTGAGAAAGATTTGCGCAGATTGAGCTGTAATCTTTTATGACCGGCTTTTTTTGCGGCAAAAATTCCAGCTGAACCGGCTGTGGAACTTGTGGAAAATATTTTGAAATTGCGTAATTCAACAAAAGCCCGGCTCCCAGAGACCGGGCTTTGTCTTTTTGATGTTTATAATTAAGCGCACTTTTTTGCCGTTCGCTGCTTACAAACGGCAAAAAAGTATCAAAAGTTTGGGAATCTTCTAAAAACTCAACATTTGCATAAAAAATGTGCATTATTTTTAGTTTTCAGCGTCAATTTTGAAGCGCGACATTTTTTTGTTCATCATGTCGATGTGGTTAGTTGTTTCGTCTGTAATGTCGGCAACTGTTAACGCCGCGCTTTCAATGGTTTCAATTTCTTTACCCATTTCCGTAATATTTGCGTTAACAACGTTTGTAATGTCTTTCAGTTTTTCTACAGTTTTTGCAATGCTTGAACTTGAAGAACTGATGCTTTGTGTCGCGCTGTTAATTTCCTGGTTCATTTCAGAAATGCGGCTTAATCCGTTCAAAACTTCTTTGCTTGCGGCAGATTCTTCTGTTACAGACATATTTACCTGCGACAAAAGGTTTTCAATATTGCCGATAAGCGAAACGATGTCGTCAAATGAAGATTTTGACGCAGCGTTTGCCTGTACGATTGAAGTTACGCCCAAGCCCATTTCCTGAACCTGTTCTTTAATCTGGGCGGTCTGTTCGGTTGAATCTTCGGCAAGTTTTCTGATTTCTTCTGCAACAACGGCAAAGCCTTTACCCGTATCACCGGCGTGGGCTGCTTCAATTGCGGCGTTCATTGCAAGCATGTTTGTCTGTTTTGCAATTTCTTCAATAATTGTATTGGTTGCGGTTAAGTTTTCTGCAAGTTCTACAATTTTAGAAATTGCGCTTTCTACTTCTTCCTGTTTTTCAAGTCCGCTGTGCGAAGCATCCATCAGCTGCTTGTACTGGGTACTTAAAGTATTTACGGTAGAGTTTACCGAAGCAATTGTAGCAACCATTTCCTGCGTTGCGCTGGAAGACTGGTCTACGCTGTCAATCTGGGCTTCAATAGTTGCTTCAAACTTGTCGATGTTATCAAGAATTGATTTAAGTTCCTGAGTTGTCATTTCAACCTGATTGCTTTGTTCGCTGGTAACAGCTACAACTTTTGAAAGGTTTGAAGCCAGTGCCTGTGTCTGTGCTTTTGTATCGCTGGCGCTTTGGCTAAGCTGGTTTCCGCTGGCAGAAAGCTTGCTGTTGATGGCTTTTATTCCGCCCAGCATACCTTTGGTTTCGTCAATCATGCTTTTAAATGCGCGGGTTGTCTGCCCGATTTCGTCATTTTTATGCAAGCTTTCTTCTGTAAACTTATAGGTATAATCGCCCTGCGCAAGGGTTTCTGAGATTTTTGAAAGCTGAATGACAGGAATGATACTGAATTTGTTAAGAATTACAAAAAGGAAAACCATAAGGGCAACAAGACAAATTACACCCAAAATAACGGTCTGCTTGATGCAGTTTACAACCGGTTCATTTAAAGATTTTACAGGTACGTTAATGCAAAGGCACCATGTTGCAGGCTGGTAAAACCCAATTTCAACCGGCGAACAAATGTTCAGATATTTAACGCCGTCTACAGTAACTTCGGTTTGAACGGTTTTACCATGATTTACGGCATTTTTAATATTTTCAATACCCTGCGGATTTACTTTTTGCCACAAAAGGTTTACGTTCTGACCGATTTTTGCAGTTTCCGGGTCGTAAATGATTGTACCTTCGTCGGTGGTAACTGTAATTGTAGTACCTTCAAGCAAATTGGTTGCATCAAGGCTTGCACCGATAAAGTCTGCGTTAATGTCAACACCGCAAACGCCATAAACATTACCGTTCCCGTCTGTTAACGGGGCGCAAATGCTGGTCATCAATGCATTGTCGTACAAATATGGTTCCAGAAAGCTTACTTTTTTGGTGGTTTTAGGTATTTTGTAATAATCTTCGTTTTTTTCGGCTTCAAACGAAGTATATTCCGGCGTGTTCGGGTTTTCTACATAAAACATCGGGGTATAGCGCCCGTATTCGTCGCCGGCTGTATATGCAAATTCCGCATCGTTGCCCAGATAATCGGGTTCCATCATAATCCAGAGGGATTTTAAGCCGTTAATCTGTTCGTTTTGCGGAAATGTCGTTAAATAGTGCGAAAGCATTCGGTTTAAAATATTGCGATTTTTAACGCCGCAGTTAAGGACTGACTTGAAAGAACTTGCAATGCCGTTAACAATATGTTCGTAATTCGTAATTGTATTTTGAATTTTCAAGGCATAGTCTGAACCCTGGCTTTCTACGTAATCAACTGCAACAGAGCGGTAGCTGGTAGAAAAAATTGCCGAAACGCGTCCTGTTAAAAGAACTATGGTTACAACTAACAAAATGGCTGCTGGTATAGATACTTTCCAGCGTAAACTAAAGGTTTTCATACATATTCCATGATAAAGGGATAAATTTTCGGTGTCAATAAAAGTTTCGGTTTGCGAACTTCTATTTTACACTTATAAATTTCAATTTTTTAAAATTGCTATTATTTTACAATTTTTATGGCTTGCAAACTAATAAATATCTGCAATCTGGTTAAAAGCTTCGTTAATATTTATTTGGCTTGCGTCGGCAAGCATTTTGCCCAAAAAGGGCAGAATGTTCGCCATTTCTTCGTCAAAATGCCAGGGCGCATTTATAATTGCCATGCCGCTGCCGTAAAGTCCGGTTTCGTTTTCGGGGCTTGCTACCAGAAGTTCTGCCTGAACAAAATTATTCTGGTTTTCGGCGGCAAGTTCGCGCAGGCTGCTTTTCAGCATGGCAAGTTCGGTTTGGCGGTGCTTTAAAAGCGGATACCACAGGCACAGAATGCCGACGTTCCAGCGTTTGCGGGCAAGCGCCAAAGCTTCAAATGCATTGGTGTAATCGCTGTCAATTTCGTAGCTTGGATCCATTAAAAGCAGACCGCGTTTTATTGGCGGCGGCGTAATTGCCTTTATTGCTTCAAAGGAATTCTGGTGCAAAATTGTTGCATTCGCGCCAGTTTCTTCTATATTATTGCGCAAAATTTCAACTTCGTTGTTGTGCATTTCCAGCAGAACCAGCTTGTCGCCGCTTCGCAGATGCTTTTGCATGATTACCGGCGAACCGGCGTAGCAGTTTTGGTCGTAAAAGCCCTGACAAAGATTTATATAGTTTTGCAGTTCCGGCGGAAATGAAGCAGGATTTTGGTTGAATGCGTTCAGCAGTTTTATAATGCCTTTCTGGTTTTCGCCGGTTTTAAGCGCCCATTCGCTGTCCAGCCGGTAAAGGCCTGCGCCGGCGTGGGTATCAATTAGCGTAAAAGGCTTGTCTTTTTTTTGCAGGCTTTGCAAAATCAGGCACAGACTTGCGTGTTTTAAAATATCGGCATGGTTGCCGGCATGAAATGCGTGGCGGTAACTTAACATTTTTGCAGTTTATCATATTTCGGGTTTTTCTTTAAGGCAAAAAGCCTGCAAAATTGAATGAAAGTGAACGCCGCGCAATCCGGTAAAACCGGCAATCCGGGCAAGCGGCGCAGGGCGCAGCAAGTTTCATTATGCAATTATGCGGTCATGCAGTCCGGCACAAAAAAGGCGGCTTTTATCTTTCAATTGAAAAACAAAAACCGCCTTATATTCTGGCTTGATTTGTTATGCTGAATTCAGTTTCAGCCTTCCATGTTGTAAAAAATTCTGCGCCGTTTTTTTTTGCCGCTGATTTTACGGCAGTGGCGGCTGCAACGTGTTTCATTTCATCATAAGGGTCAGCTGGTCGGCGGTTTTTTCTGCGGAAGATGCCAGTTCCTTTAACTGCTCAACCTGCACGGAAAGCGCTTCGTTGCTTTTGTAAATGGAAGCCGCCGCTTCTTCAACCGTTGCCGAAACCTGCATAAGCGCCTGCATGCCGTCTTTTACTTTTTCCGAATATTCGGTCTGGCTTTGGGCACTTTGGCGCATCTGGTTTGCATAGCCTGCCACAATTTTAGATTCTTCGGCAATTTTATAGCCTTCGCGCTGTTTTTCGCTCATCTGTTCGGCAGAATTTTTTACCTGTTCCGCCGTAACGTTAGATTCTTCTTTTATTTTAGAAAGCGAATTGTTAACAAGTTTGCATAAACCAACGCCTTCGCCAATTGCCTGCGCAACTTCGGTAACAATTTCTGCAATTTTTGCAGACTGCTGGCTGCTGGCGGCGGCAAGATTTTTAATTTCGTTGGCAACTACGCTAAAACCTTTACCGGCTTCGCCTGCGTGCGCAGCTTCAATAGAAGCGTTCATCGCCAGAAGATTGGTGCGTTCTGCAAAATCGTCAAGCACGCCGGTAATTTTCAGAATTTCCTGCGAAGATTCCTGCACTTTTTGCATGGAACTTGAAAGTTTGTTCATGTTTTCGGCACCAGCGTTGGAAATGCCGTTAAGCTGCTGGGCAAAAACTGCCGCGCCGTTAATGCCTTTGTTTACTTCGTCAAAGCCGCGGATAAGGTCAAAAGTTTGTGCGGCACTTTTGCCTATGCTTTCGGCTTCGTTTTGCAGTTCTTTCTGCGAAGAAATTAAAGAATTTACAAGGCTGCCAATAACATTTGCCGCGTCGTTAAG
>JAKSTR010000082.1 GCA_024402495.1 Treponemataceae bacterium | reverse complement strand
GCCGAACAGAGCCGAACAGAGCCGAACAGAGCCGAACAGAGCCGAACAGAGCCGAACAGAATAGAGTAGTTTTCTTTTTTTCTTTTGTTGTTCTTTTAACACTTTTCTTTCATATTTTTCTTCTTTTATTAAAACACGATTTTCAGCTTAATATTTATTTTGCGCGATGTGGTGATTTGTTTGCCGATTTTTTAAATCCAGTAAGATATTCAGTTGGCAGAAATCCGTATTTTGACACAACTATACATCCAATGCATCATAATCAACCGGGTGTTTTTTATATTTTTTGTTGGCTTGTTGCCAGAATAGCTAACTTTGATAGTCCCATATATAATGCATCGCTTTCAGATTTATGGGGCAATAGATTATTAATGCTTATTACTTTTTATTATTTAATGATAAATGTTTTACTGATGATAAATTCATTATCATGTCTTATAAAAAAGTTTAAGGTAAATAAAATAATAATCTTTCCCCTAATGCTTTCTTATGTGACGTTATATAGCATTGAGAGAGCAAATCATGTTATGTTTTGTTCCGTATGTCTTTTTTATTTTGTCTCTTTTTACGATAGCGAAGATAAAAAATTAAATATTTTTGCCTGTTTGTGTCTAGCTTTGGCTGCAAGTTTAAAAATTTTTCCAGTTTTGTTCGGTTTTTTATATTTTGAAAAAAAGCAATATAAACAGATTATTATTTCTGCGGTAATGACTTTAATTTTATTCTTTGCACCGTTTTTTTTCTTTTCTAATGGAATACGAAATATTTCGCGTTATCTTAGTAATGTTACTATGTTTGCAAATGGAGGGCAAAATGGAATGTTTGATTTTATAAAAAAAATTGTTATGTGCGCATTTTTGGTTCTTTCGCTGTTTCAAAAAATAAAATTTCATAGATATGCTTGTGTTACAATTGCTGTTTTAGGTCTATCAACGAATGCAGGTTTTTATACAGCTTTGTATTATTTTCCTCTGATTGTTTTGGTTTTTTCTACTAGAGCAGAAGATGAATATAATTTAAGCCCGATGATTCGATATAGTTTTATTGTATATTTTGCTTTTTTATTAATGCCTTTGCAAATAACCACTTTGCCTAACAGATATATTTATCAACGTGTATGGTTTTATTTCTTTTTGCCGTATTTATTTTATGTTTTCATAAAAACTGTTAAAAATTGTAAAAAATATATTCTGCTAAAATCAAATTAATCTTTTCAGTTTAAAAATAAAAAAGGCAGGCGGCTGCAATTTTTTTGCGGCTGTCTGCCTTGTCCTTTTATGGAATGCTTTTAGTTTTTGCCCAATTCGCAGGATTTTTGGTATGCGGCAGTTGCGGCGGCAATTACTGCCGAGCGGAAACCTTTGTCTTCCAGTGCGCGCACGCCTTCAATTGTGGTACCGGCTGGCGAGCATACTTCGTCTTTTAAAACTGCCGGATGCTTGCCTGTTTCCAGAACCATTGCAGCAGCGCCTTTTAGGGTTTGTGCCGCAAAAATCAGAGCCTGTTTGCGTGTCATGCCAAAACTAACCGCAGCATCGGCAAGCGCTTCTACAAACAGAAAGCCGTAAGCCGGACCGCTGCCGCTTACAGCCGTAATTCCGTCCATCAGATGTTCCGGCACAACCTGTACTGAACCGGCTTTGCCCAGCAAATCCTGAACGGCGGTAATTTCGTCTCCGGCAACGTTTTCGTTCGGAGAAAGTGCAATCATGGCTTCGCTTACAAGTGCCGGAATGTTTGGCATGATGCGGATGATTTTTGCCGATTTGCCTAATTTTTCTGCAATTGTTTCAATTTTTACGCCGGCAGCCATAGAAATAAATACTTTTCTGTTTAATTCTTCTTCGCTTAAAACGGCTTTAATTTCGACTAAAACTGAAGGCAGATATGCCGGTTTTACAGCCAGAAACACAAAATTACAGGTATTCAAAATATCGCGGTTTGTTTTTTCAGCTTTTGCACCGTTGTCTTCTGCAAATTTTTCAGCTTTTGCAAAATCAACGTCGCTGACGTGTACTTCTGCGTTTTCAATTTTGCAAACGGCTGCCATCAAGGCACCGCCCATTACGCCGCTGCCAATGCAGCCAACTTTCTTTTCCATTTCTATATTCCCTTTTGTTTTTAACCTGAAAATTTCAAGTTGAAAATATTCTAAAAGGTCAAATCCCGGATTTTGCGAATTTGCGTCATTTTAATCAGATATAAATGCAATTGCCATGCTGAATTTACCGGCAGTCCGTCTGTTTATAAAAGAAAACTCCGAATCGTTTACCGCGGCAGAGGCGCGCGGCAAAGCGTAGCGTTCGGAATGACAAAATTCTAAAAATTCGAAACTGAACCTAAAATTTAATTTACCGAATTTATCCGTGCAAAACCAGTTTTGGCGCGTTTTGCGCCGGTTCTGGTTCTACATGCTGCAAAAATCATTTTACGTCAAACAAAGTTGCCTTGGCTTCGTCCGTAATCAGGCACGAAAGGGCTTTTTCTCTGCCGCCGTTTGCCAGAAGCATCTGAATGCCGTATTCCGTTACTTTTTCCGCAGCCTGAATTTTGGTTTCCATTCCGCCGGTTCCAAAGGCGTTTGTTCCGCCAATCGTAATCGATTTCCGCAGTTCGGGAATCGATTCTACCGATTCAACCAGTTTGGCGTCTTTGTTTGTTTTCGGGTTGTCGGTGTAAATGCCGTCAACGTCGCTGAACAGAATCAGCAGATCGGCGCTCCACAGGATTGCGGTAAGTGCAGAAAGGTTGTCGTTGTCGCCGATTTTGATTTCATCAAAAGATACGCTGTCGTTTTCGTTGATGATAGGCACAACGCCTTCGTCTACCAGAGTAAAAAGCGTGTTGCGTATGTTAAGGCTGCGGTGTTCGTTTTCAAAGTCGTCTTTTGTCAAAAGCAGCTGCCCGATATGCAGTTCTTCGGCACCAAATGCGTTGCGCCACTGGTTCATAAGTTCAACCTGCCCGATGGAACACAAAGCCTGACGGTAGTGCACGTCTTTTTTGCGTGCCCAGCCGTTTACGGTAGAAACGCCTGCAACCTGCGCACCGGAAGAAACTACGCAAATCTGCTTGCCCATTTTTATAAGTTCTGCGCATTGAGAGGCAAAACTTGTCATGAATTCTGTATTCTGGGTTCCGTCTGCTTTGGCAAGCGTATTGGAACCGATTTTTATTACGATTTTCCTTGCGTTTTTTACTGCGTCCTGTATTTTGTTCATTCTAGCGAACCTGTCCTTCACCGTCGATTAAATATTTTGTTGTTGTCAAAGCTTTTATTCCCATAGGTCCGCGGGCGTGCAGTTTCTGCGTGCTTATTCCAAGTTCTGCACCAAAACCAAATTCGCCGCCGTCCGTAAAACGGGTAGAAGCGTTTACATAAACGCAGCTTGCATCAATTTTTGCCTGAAAAAGCCTTGCGTTGGCGCGGCTTTCGGTAACAATGCTTTCGCTGTGTTTTGTGTTGTGCGCGTTTATGTATTCAATTGCATCTTCTACAGAATCTGCAATTTTTACGCAGCATTCATAATCAAGATATTCGTTGCCAAAATCTTCTTCTGTTGCCGGTACGGCGTTTTTAAGAAATTTAACGGCTCTTTCGTCTGCGTGAAACTTTACGCGGCCGGCAAATTTTTCTTCCATCATCGGAAGGAATTTTGAAGCAACCGCGCTGTGTACCAGAATGCATTCAACTGCATTGCATACGCTTGGGCGCTGGATTTTGGCATTTTCTGCAATTTTTACAGCCGTTTCAAGGTTTGCAGATTCGTCTATAAAAAGATGGCATACGCCGCTGCCGGTTTCTATTACAGGTACGCGGGCGTTCATTACGACATTCTGGATAAGTTTTTTTCCGCCGCGCGGAAGGCAGACATCGATTTTTCCAACGGCGTTCAAAATCTGGTCAACGTCGCTGTGGTCGTGTTCCTTTACTTCCACAAGTTCAATTGCTTCCGGTACGCCGCAAGCCGGTGTGTTTGCACAGCCGGCAAGTGCCTGTTTTATAACGCGTACAATTTCCAGGTTTGAATTGTAAGAAGAAGACGAACCGCGCAGCAGAATTGCGTTGCCGCTTTTGTATGCAAGGCAGAAAGCGTCTACGGTAACATTCGGGCGGTTTTCGTAGATAATTGCCACAACTCCCAGCGGCACGCGTACCTGGCGTATTGTAAGCCCGTTCGGTGTTTTCCAGCCGCCGGTTTCTTCGCCAATCGGGTCTGTCTGTGAAATTACGCTGCGCAAGCCTTCAATAATTCCGTCAATGCGCGAATCATTTAATGTAAGGCGGTCAATTATGGAATCCGAAACGCCGTTTTTGCGCGCAGCATCTACGTCAATTTTGTTGGCGGCAATAATGGAAGCGCGGTTTTCATCAAGGGCTTTTGCAACCTGATTAAGACATTCGTTTTTTTGCTGTGCCGAAAGCCCTTCCAAAATGCGGCTGGCTTTGCGCAAACTTTCGCAGACAGAATCTAAGTTCATTTATGATTTCCTTTAAAACAAACAAAACCGGAATTTTCTAAAAAACCCCGGTTTGATTGAAGATTTATAAATTTTTATAAAAGAGCTTTCAAACCAACTGCGCCAAAACAGCAGGCGTTTTGTGTTTCAGCTTAGTTGCATTTTAGAAAAATAACAGAATTAGTAATTTGCCAAAAAATACATGCCCAGAAGAATGAAAATACGTTCTTTTTCGGCATTTTCAATTTTTGCAGCGGGCACTTCGGGCAAATTAGTAATGTACCACCAGAAAGTTCCAAAACCCGGATCAATGCGCAGGGCATATTCCAGGAATTCCTGTTTTCTGGTCTGAATGCCAAACATCAGGTAAACAACGTCCTGCAAAAGCGGCAAAAAGTCCTGATAGCAGGTTTCGTATTCTTTGTTGGAACAGGCTTCGCAGAATTTGCTTAAACGGAAAAGAGCCTGATCTTTTAATGTTTCATCAGATTTTTCTACCCATGTTTTTTGAACCAGAAGGTTCAGGTTGTTGTGAAAACTGGAAATCAGTTTTGATTCTTTTACGTTGCGGGTTTCCGATTCCTGTGCAGCAAGCTCTTCAAAAGCTTTTCTGCCGCCAAAAATGTCTGCTATTTTGTCAGCCGCGGCAAACAGGGCTTCTTTGCTGGTTGCTTCTACCAGTGCCGGCATGGCTTTTAAGTTGTCTTCAGATAAAAATTGAGAAATGCTGCTTTCGGCAGCTGAGTCAGAAAAGTGCATATCTATAAATGTTATTTTATGGCGATTTTGTCAAGGCTACCGGGCGCATACAGCCAAAGTAAACGCACAAATCCCCGAAAAACATTCCAAAAATCCCAATCTTTTACTATTTTGCTTCAAAACTGAAAAAATAAAATCTTCCTTATAAATAAAAAAGTTTTGGCTTTCTTTTTGGCATTTTGCCGTTTCCGGCTGGCTAATAAAGCTGATGTTTTTCCGGCATGATTCTGAAAGCAGTTTGCTTTTTGCGTTTTGTGCAAAATGCCGGCTTTTTTTTCAAACCGCAAGCTGAATTTTTAGCGCGTCCTGCCGCAATTGTTCGTTTTTTGCGCCTTTTGTGCCGCACGCAGGACAAATATCTGTATATTTAACCGTAATTTAGCCCAGCTTGCTTTTATTTAATTGAAAAGTTTGCTAAACTTTTCAGCATGGCTACATTTGACGACAAGAAAATTATTTACACAATGGACCGCGTGTCACGGGCTTATGGCACAAAAACGGTTTTAAAAGATATTAGCATTTCGTACTATTACGGTGCAAAAATCGGCGTAATCGGCGAAAACGGTTCCGGTAAGTCTTCTCTTATGAAGATTTTTGCCGGTCTGGACAAAGATTTTACCGGCGAAGTTTCCATTCTGCCGGGCTACAAAGTTGGTTATTTGCCGCAGGAACCGGAACTGGAAAAAGGCAAGACCGTAATGGAAATCGTAAAGGAAGGTGCCGCCGAAACTGTAGCCCTTCTTGAAGAATTTGACAAAATTAACGAAGCGTTCGGCGATCCGGATGCAGATTTTGACAAGCTTTGCGCACGTCAGGCAGAAATTCAGGAAAAGCTTGATGCCGTAAACGCCTGGGATTTGGACAGCCAGCTTGAGCTGGCAATGGATGCCTTGCGCTGTCCGCCGGGCGAACAGATTGTAGACGTGCTTTCGGGTGGTGAACGCCGCCGCGTAGCTTTGTGCCGTCTGCTTCTGCAAAAACCGGATATTCTTCTTTTGGACGAACCTACCAACCACCTTGATGCAGAAACCGTTGCATGGCTTGAACGCCACCTTCAGCAGTACGAAGGTACGATTATTGCAATTACCCACGACCGCTATTTTCTGGACAATGTTGCAGGCTGGATTCTGGAACTTGACCGCGGCGAAGGCATTCCGTACAAGGGCAATTATTCCGGCTGGCTTGAACAGAAAGAAAAACGTTTGCAGATGGAAGAAAAAAATGAAAGCGAACGTCAGAAAGCCCTTAAAAAAGAATTGGAATGGATTCATATGGGCGTTAAAGGCCGTCAGGCAAAGCACAAGGAACACATTACCAAATACGAACAGCTGCTTTCGCAGTCGGGCAAGGGGCAGATTAAGGACAGCAAGATTACCATACCGGCGGGTCCGCGTCTGGGCGGTCTGGTAATTGAAGCCGAAAACCTGACCAAAGGCTACGATGACCGCCTGCTTTTTGACAATCTTTCGTTTACCGTACCGGCTGGCGCGGTTGTAGGTATTGTCGGTCCAAACGGTGCCGGTAAAACCACATTGTTCCGCCTTATTGCAGATGCCGCCGGGCAGACTGTAGAACGTCTGGACGGCCGCGCAGGCGGTGAAAAACCGGACGGCGGTAAAATCCGCGTTGGCGAAACCGTAAAGCTTGTTTACGTAGACCAGATGCGCGGTCTTTTGGACGACAACAAAACCGTCTGGGAACAGCTCAGCGATGGTCTGGATATTATTAAGCTTGGCGCAGTTGATGAAAAAGGCAGACCGCTGAACGGTGCTGTCCGCGAAGTTAACAGCCGCGCATACTGTTCATGGTTTAACTTTGCAGGCCCGGATCAGAATAAAAAAGTCGGCGTTCTTTCTGGTGGTGAACGCAACCGCCTTAACCTTGGCATGATGCTGAAACAGGCTGGCAACGTTCTTCTTCTGGACGAACCTACCAACGATTTGGACGTAACTACAATCCGCGCCCTTGAAGACGCAATTGAAGATTTTGCAGGCTGCGTTCTGTGCGTAAGCCACGACCGCTGGTTTCTGGACCGCATTTGTACGCATATTCTTGCATTTGAAAACAACAGTCAGGTGCACTGGTTTGAAGGCAACTGGTCTGATTATGCAGAATGGCGCCGCAAGGAACTTGGTGCTGACGCAGACCGCCCGCATAAAACAATTTACCGCAAAATGACACGCTAGTTTGCCTGTAAAATGTCCGCTGCTTAAAAATATCTGTTTTTGGGCGGCGGATTTTTTATTTGAGCCAGCTTTTTTGGGTGTTTTGCGCCGGAATGTGGCTGTGCCGCGGTTCGCCTGTTTTGCGGGCTTTGTTTTTTTATTTGATTTTGTAAAATGAAGGTAAAATTCTGGTAAAAAATTGTGTTATAACATGGTAAAAAATTATAAACATCTCTTCAAAAAAGCCGATTTTACATTTATAATAGAAGAAATTAAAAATTGTACCAATTGAATAAAAACTAAAATCTGACTGCTTTTGCAGTCAAAAAAAAGAAACCATGGGTAGGGGATTTATGATTCTTAATCGTTTTATTCGTTGTGCACCTGACGTACCAAAACCGCCGGCAACTATTTTCTTTTTAAACTTTTTAATTTTCGTTGCACCGGCAATTGGCGGAATTATTCAGGTTTTAATTTGTAATTATTTGGGTTCACCTGCGGCAGTTCTGGCATATTTTACAAAACCTGTTTCTCTTTTGTATATTTTTGTTTCTGTTGCAATGCCGGTATTTTATTACATTTTCTTCATGAACCAGATTTGCGGTTACGAAGGTTCTGAAGATACCCTGAAGCTTGCAAACCGCGCGTACAAAAATTATACGCGCCTTTCAATCGTTCCTATCATCATCCTGAACATTACTTTTCCGGAACTTATGGCAAAAGCCAACGGATTTGATATGTTCCATACAACAAGTATTTCTATATATTGCAATACTTTGGGTAGTATGTTCCTGTTCTCGCTGTTTTTCTATATCTGCTATTTGCAGGTTCTTGAAGAATATATCAGCTTCGTTCCGCTCCGTCCCGAATTCTGCGGAATGACCTTGAATGTCCGTACAGCCATCGTTTCCGGTTTTACTCTTACGGGTTCAATGCTTGACTTCATGGGTCTGTTCATAACAATTCCGGCTGGTGTTTCAGTTGTTCAGCGCCTGCTTTTGCCGGGCGTACCTTTCGCACTTGCCGGTGTCGTAATCGGTATTTTTGACCTTATGGTCATGACTTCCGGCATTACCCGCCGCCTGAACGACATTACAAGAATGGCTGAAGCAATCGGCGAAGGCGACTATACAGGCAAGCGCCTGAAGATTCGCAGCCGCGACGCATTCGGTCTTCTGGCAAATGCAATGAACGATTTTTCGGATACTACAAGAGGTTTGATTGGCGGTATTCAGAAAAGCGGCGAAGTTTCTAAAGAAGTTGCGCAGACTCTGGCGTCAAATACCAGCGAAATGTCTAAGCGCGTAAACAAAGTTACGGATTCTATCGGGCTTGTAAAAACCGAAATGCTTAACCAGTCTGCCGGCGTTGAACAGGCGCAGTCTACGGTTAACAATATTGTAAAAAACCTTAGCAATCTTAACGACAACGTTGAGTCGCAGGCTACAAGCGTTACGCAGGCTTCCAGCGCAATTGAAGAAATGGTTGCAAACATTCAGTCTGTTACAAATATTCTTGAACGCAACGGCGAAGCGGTTGTTGACCTTGACGAAGAAGCTTCTACTGGTCAGCAGAAAGTTGAACTTGCAGCTACAATTTCTGAAAAGATTCACGAAGAATCTGAAGGCATGCAGGAAGCAAGTGCAATCATTCAGCATATTGCAGAACAGACAAACATGCTTGCCATGAACGCGGCAATTGAAGCGGCACACGCCGGTGATGCCGGTAAAGGTTTCGCCGTTGTTGCAGACGAAATCCGTAAGCTTGCAGAAGAATCTAACGAACAGAGCCGTGATATTTCTACGCGCCTTGCGCTTTTGGGCGATTCAATTAACGAAATCAGCGAAAGTACGCAGGCTGTACAGGAACAGTTCAGCCGCATTTTTGATTTGACGCAGAAGATTAAGCAGCAGGAACAGGTTGTTATGAATGCCATGCAGGAACAGAGTGCAGGCAGCAGTCAGGTTCTTCAGGCAATGAAGTCAATCAATACGATTACGGTTTCCGTTAAAGACGGTTCTGAACAGATGATGCGCGGCAGTAAAGAAGTTTCACTTGAAATGGATAAACTTGCCAGCGTAACACGCGACATTACGGAAGCCATGAACAGCATGAACGAAGATACTGTTCACATGACGGAAAAACTGGGCGAGGTAACAACGGTTGTAGGCAAAAACGAAGAAGCCGCAAACGACCTTGCAAAGCAGGTTAAGCGCTTTAAGCTGTAAAAAAATTGCCTTAGTTACAGGTAAATACTAGGCAAAACTTTTTATAAGTGATATAAAACTTTTAATTACGACAAAGAGGCCGTAGATATCATTCTTTTGGGAATGTTGTCTACGGTCTTTTTTTTATCTACGGTTTATTTCAAACCGTAAGCGCGGCGAAGTTAAGGCAATGTATCAGTGCCTTAATCCGGCGTGTTTGCGGCTAAAACCTTAAAGCCGGTCAAAACTTTCGCAGTATTTTGGCTGGTTTACAATTTTCAATTTTGTACACAAAGAAAGGTTCCAAAAGGGGGATAATATGTGTGGTTTTGTTGGTGCATTTGATTTAGGTTCCGGTTCACAGCCAATTGACGAAGGCTTGAAAGAACAGCTGCGTTCGCAGGTTCTGGAAATGTCTAAAAAAATTAGACACCGCGGTCCGGACTGGAGCGGCGTTTATACTGGCGACAACGCAATTTTAAGCCACGAACGTCTTGCCATTGTTGACCCGTTGAGCGGCAAACAGCCTTTGGTAAGCGACGATGGAAAAATCATTCTTGCCGTAAACGGTGAAATTTATAACCATCAGGAAATCCGCCGCATTTATGCCGGAAAATATCAGTTTAAAACCCAGAGCGACTGTGAAGTTATTCTGCCTTTGTACAAAGAAAAGGGCGTAAATTTTCTGGAAGATTTGAGCGGTATTTTTGCTTTTGCCCTTTACGACAGCGAAAAAGACGTTTATTTAATCGGTCGCGACGAAATCGGCGTTATTCCGCTTTATCAGGGCTGGGACAAAAACGGCCGCTATTATGTTGCAAGCGAACTGAAAAGCCTTGAAGGTCACTGCACAACCATCGAAGAATTCCCTAACGGCTGCTACTATTATTCAAAAGACGAAAAACCTACACGCTGGTACAAGCGCGAATGGGAAACTTTTGAAGCCGTAAAAGATGCGCCTTGCGCAACCGATGAAAAAGGCGAAATCGTTGACGAATCGGTAATTTTGAAAGTACGCGACGGTCTGGAAAAAGCCGTAAAACAGCAGCTGATGAGTGACGTTCCTTACGGCGTTCTTCTTAGCGGCGGCTTGGATTCTACCGTAATTGCGGCAATTACCCAGAAATATGCAAAAAAACGCGTAGAAACTGGTTCGCTGAAAGATGCATGGTGGCCGCAGCTGCACAGTTTTGCAGTTGGTCTTGAAGGAAGCCCTGACCTGATAGCTGCAAAAAAAGCCGCCGATTTTATCGGTACTGTTCACCACGAAGTTCACTTTACGATTCAGGAAGCTTTGGACGCACTTGAAGACGTAATTTATCACATTGAAACCTACGATATTACAACCGTTCGTGCTTCTACCCCGATGTATCTGCTTGCCCGCGTAATTAAATCTATGGGCATTAAGATGGTTCTGTCTGGCGAAGGCAGCGACGAACTTTTCGGCGGCTATTTGTATTTCCACAAGGCACCAAACGCACAGGAATTCCACGAAGAACTGGTACGCAAAATGAGCAAGCTTCACCTTTACGACTGTTTGCGTGCGAACAAATCGCTTAGCGCATGGGGCGTAGAAGGTCGCGTACCGTTTCTGGATAAAGAATTCATCGATGTTGCGATGGGCTTGAACCCGAAAGACAAAATGAGTATTAAACTGCCTGACGGCAAGCAGCGCATCGAAAAATGGATTGTGCGCAAAGCTTTTGAAGACATTCTTCCGCCAGACATCTGCTGGCGCCAGAAAGAACAGTTCAGCGACGGCGTAGGCTACAGCTGGATTGATACCTTGAAAGAAATGACCGCGCAGAAAGTCAGCGATGCAGCTTTTGCCCAGCGCGAAAAACGTTTCCCGGTAAACACGCCAAAAACAAAAGAAGAATATTACTACCGCGAAATTTATTCACGGCTTTTCCCAAGCGACAGTGCCGCATTGTGTGTTCCGCACGAAGCCGGTGTTGCCTGTTCTACCGCAAAAGCCCTGGAATGGGACGAAGCCTGGAAAAAAATGGACGAACCTTCTGGACGTGCCATTTCCGGCGTACACGACAGCGCCTATTAATGGTTTAAGCTGAAAGCGGAAACCATTAACACGAACGAGTCAAGGCCGGAGAGCGAAGCGTGCCTTGACCGTTCGTATAAAAAGTTTAAGCTGAAAGCGGAAACCCTTAACACGAACGAGTCAAGGTCGAAGAGCGAA
>JAKSTR010000081.1 GCA_024402495.1 Treponemataceae bacterium | reverse complement strand
ATACCGAAGGAAACCTTGATAATTCGTTTACAGGCGACGATTTAAGCAGTTTTGGAGATTTGCCTGATTTTGCCAATCTTGAAACAAATGCCGCGCCGGAAGAAAGCACAGAAACTGAAGAATCTGAAAACAATGCGCCAGCAGATGAAAGTTTTGCCGGTTTTGCAGAACAGAGCGATTTAGGCGATGCCGCAGCCGAAACAGAATCTGCTGAAAATGATTTAATAGGAAATACGGAACTTCCCGATTTTGACGACACTTTCGCCGCTGACGAAACGGAAAGCGAAAGCGAAGAATTGCCAGATTTTGGCGGTGACTTTACCGCAGAAAATGACTTAATCGAAAACGAAGAATTACCGGATTTTGCCGATGACTTTGCAGCAGAAAGCACCGAACCGGCAGAATCTGAAATTACAAAAAATGCTGAAATAGAAACAGAACCGAGTGGCGATATTTTTGAAACCGAATCAGTCGAGAGTTCTGAAAATACCGAAGGAAACCTTGATAATTCGTTTACAGACAACGATTTAAGCAGTTTTGGAGATTTGCCTGATTTTGCCGATGACGAAGCAAATAATTTTGCAGAAGATGATTCTGCAAATGAGGCAAGCACGGATTCTTATTTTGACGAAGCGGCTGCGGTTGCGGCAATGGCTTCTGCCGGCGCAATGGGATTTGCCGCCGGTGCTGCAAGCGGAACAGGCGAAACCAGCGACGAAAACTTTGTGAACGACGGCGACGATGACGATTTTTCGCTGGATGATTTTAGCGATTTGGACGCCGATTTTGAAATGCCGAACGAAGAAGCTTTAGCTGAGCTGGATAAAGAAATTGATGAAATAAACATGAATTTTTCAAACCAGACCGCATTGAACGAAGCAAACAGTTTTGCGGATTATTTTTCCGAAGATTCAACTTACGACGATTTAGCCGATTCTTACAACAGTTCTTATGCCGCCGAAAATGGTATAACCAATTTCGACTTTTTGAACGATAAGTCAAGCCGCCCGAAACTGCCGCTTGTACCGCTTGTTTGCGTGCTTTGCGCCGTAATTTCCATTGCAAGCTGCTTTGTAATCTGGCTTTTGTTCCTGAATAACAAAAACACCCCTGCCCCGGTTGTTGCCGAAACTGCCGTTACAAAAGAATATCAGGGCGTTTCCGTGCTTAAAGAAGATCCGGCAAAACCCGAAAGTACGGCGTCTCAGCTGGAAAAAGCCATGGCGCAGGAAAATTCCATTATAATTATTGATGCGCCGATTGTTATCCCGATTCCGGTAGTGCCAGTTGTTAACCAGGAAGAAACCAAGCGTTATCAGATTAAACGCGGCGATACCCTTTGGGATATTGCTGATTCTTTCTATAAAAACCCCTGGATGTATGAGAAAATTGCCAAAGCAAACAGAATTAAGAACCCGGATTACATATTGTCAGGCACCTGGATTGAAATTCCGCCGATGTAAGGTAATTTTTGCAGGAATATTGCTGATTCTGGTTTATCCGATTTTTCTGTGTTCCTGCGAATCAGAACTTTCTGCCGAACGCAAAGCCCAGCTGAACCAGATTTTGGCGCAAAAAGATTATGCGGCTTTGCGTCAGTTTGAAGAAAAACCGCTTAATCTTGTAAAATCCTTGGGCAGTGACGCGGCGTTTTATTTGGGGCTGCATTATCTTGATGCAGGCGACACAATAAACGCCCGCATTCTGTTTGAACACGGAAAACAGAACGCGTCGCCGATTGTGGCGTTAAACTGCGCCCAAAAACTTTGCCAGTTCGGTTCTGATACCGAACGCATGAATGCCGCAAAAAACTTTTATAAATCTTTTCCTCAAAACGCCGATTCTTCACTTTGCATTGCGCGGGAATATTTCGCCCAGAAGCAGTACGAAAAAGTTCTTAATTTTCAGGATTTTCCTTCGCTAAAAAATTTTTCTTCGCCCCAAAAAGAAAGCGACGGCGAAAACGCCGGGGCAAAGCGCCGTATAAAACGCAATCTGCAAATCCAGAACGACCTTAACCGGATTTTACTTCTGTCAATGTTCCATACGAAAAATGAAAATTTTGCCGATTACCTTGAAATTTGGGCAAATATCTGGACTTTTTCTGGTGCGCACAGCGAGTTTTTAAAGGATTTTGCCCCGGTATGGCAGCAGCAAAAAGAAATGCCGCAAGGCAAAACGTTTTATAATTCTTTTCAAAACGAAAAAATAGAAAACGCCCTGAACGTGATGAAATTCCGGCAGGCGATTTTTAACCGCAATTATACCGAAGCACGGCTTTTGTCTGCCGGGTTGCCGCCCAAGCCGGAAACCTACGAGCCGGCGCTGCTTTCCGATTATTGTCGGAGTCTTCTGTTTGGCGGTACAGCCGCAGGCGAAGGCGCCGCCCTTTGCAACCAGATTGCCGAAAAAGCCAGAGACAATCCGCGGCGTTTTCTTGCATGGTTTTACACCGGGCGTTTTTATCAGGCGGCAAAAAACTACGATGCGGCGCTTAATTCCTTCGTTCTGGCAATGCAAAGTGCCCCTTTAAGTGAAAATTATGACAACGCGCTCTGGTATTATTTAACCTGCACGCTGAAAGTAAGCACCAAGCGCGCCATTCAGGCGCTGGAAACTTACGCGCCGAACTGGAACGACGCGGAATATTTTACCGATTTTTTGCAGACTTTTGCCGCGGAACTTATGCAGAACCGCCAGTGGAACGATTTTGTAAAGGCTTACACCATAATTTTGCCCTATGCCGACGGTGAAACTCTGGCGCAGTACGGTTATGTTTCGGCGCGGCTTTTGCAGGAAAATCTGGCTGTGCTGCCAGACGGCGAAAATGCAAAAAATGAAGAAAAAAACGGCGAAAACGAAGTTTTCAAAAATGCCCAGAAGCAGAATTTTATAAATCACGCGCTTAATCTTGCATACGGCGAAAATCATTCGGCATTGTATTACAGGGTGCTGGCGGCTTATTGCCTTGATACGCCGGTAGAAGAAGTGCCACAGAAAATTGCCCAGCTGCGCGGCAAAAACGACTTTGAAAGCGATAAAAACTTTGAAGCATATTTGCTGGGTTTTGCCGAATATTCCTTTGAAGACCGGATTTTGCAGGAATTTTTGACCGAATACGAACACGTTGGCAGCGAATGCGCAATAAAATTGTACAAAGCCGTTGCAAATGCCGCTTCAAAATACAATAATCCCAGGCTCAATTCTCAGGCGCTGCGCATAATTTCCTATGCAAGCAAAAACCGCCAAATGCCTTTAAGCCGGGAAGTTCTGGAATGTCTTTATCCCCGCCCTTTTATTGCAGAAATTGCTGACGCGTGCAGCGAATTTGGCGTGAACGACGAAGTTTTGTTTGCTCTTTGCCGCACGGAAAGTTTTTTTGACAGTTCCGTTTCTTCTGCTGCCGGGGCGGTTGGTCTTGCGCAGCTGATGCAGGAAACTGCCGCCGATATTGCCCGGCGACTGAAAGTTGAAGAATACGATTTGCTGGAACCTGCGGTGAGCGCCCGTTTTGGTGCGTGGTATTTGAATAATTTAATCGGGCGTCTGGATAATTCCGTAATGCTGGCTCTTTTTTCATATAATGGCGGCATCAGCCGGGTAAGGCGCTGGGTAAAAACCGGCGGCGATTTGCCGATAGATTTGTTTCTGGAAACCGTTCCTTTTGACGAAACCCGCGATTACGGCAGAAAAGTTTTGGCGGCGGCAACGATTTACGGCAATCTGTATTACGGCAAAGACGTTCACCAGATTGTAAAAGAAGTTATCGGCGACTTTAATGCAAAAAAATAGGCATATTGTGGAAAAGTGGAAAACTTGCCGAAAATCTTAAGAGGACGAATATTAAATACGGCTTTTTAGGAGATTTACATGGATGTAAAAATTATGAACCCGTTTTTGGATGCTGGACTTTCGGTGTTTGAAACTATGTTTGGCATTGGTTCTACCAACAAAGAGCCTTATCTTTTGCCTGTTGATCAGGGTCACCCGTGGGAAATTTCCGGGCTTTTGGGCGTAACAGGCGATTATAGCGGTATTGTTGCTTTCAGGCTGCACAAAAACCTTGCGTATAAAATGCTGGAACTTTCCGGGATGGGCGGCTTGAAAGGTGAAGAACAGGAAGAAATGGCGCGGCAGCTGGTAAGCGAGTTTACAAACATTGTTTCCGGTAACGCGGTTTCTAACATAACGTCAAGCTTAACGGTTTCGCCGCCGGTAACAATTTCCGGGCGCAACCACCTGATTTCGTGGCCGCGCAACTATCCGGTTATTGCAATTCCGTTTACAACCAAATACGGTCCATACGAAGTAGACATTTGCTTTAAATAGAAAAATCAACAACCTCGCCGCAAGCGTCGGGGTATTAAACCCTCCGCACGAATAAAAAGCTCCGGTTTTTGAAGAACACTTCATCATTGCCGGAGCTTTTATTTTATATTAAGAAACAAAATCAGTAACAAATATCATAAAACGCTTTATTTCTGCGCCATATCGGCAAGCACCTTTGATTCTTCCAGAAAATTAAACAGGCGCGAACTTGGCATGGGGTTTGCATAGAAAAAGCCCTGTATGTAATCAACTCCAAGCTCCAGCGTTTTTTCCAGAACGTCGGAATTTTCTACGCCTTCGGCAACAATATCAATGCTAAAATCGCGGCACGCACTGATAATCGACTTTACGATTTCGTCATGGCGCTTGGAATCGCCAAGTTTCAGCACAATGCTCCGGTCAAGTTTAAGGGTATCAACCGGCAGGTTTGCAAGGTAACTGATACCGCTGTTAACCGCGCCAAAATCGTCAAGGGCAAAGCGCACGCCAAGCGCTTTCAGCTGGTTAACCCTTTCGTAAACCGAATCGAAAGACGTGATTAAAACATTTTCTGTAATTTCAAATTGAAAAAACGAAAGAGGAACCTGACTTTCCATCAAAATGAACTTTAGCCGTTCAAAAAAGCCGTGCTGCAAAAGCTGAACAAGTGACAGGTTTATTGAAACCTGATTAATTCCGCAGCCGCGGTCCTGCAATTTTTTTGCAATTGAACAGACGCTTGTAATAATTACCTCGCCCAAATCGCTCATCAGGCCGTTTTCTTCTGCAACCGCAATGGCTTCTGCCGGCGAAATTGTAAACTGGGTATTTTTTATGCGCAAAAGCGCTTCAAGCCGGGTAAAATGCCCTTCCTGCACCGAATAAATCGGCTGGTACAAAACTTCAATGTCGTCTTTTTCGTTTACGGCTTTAATGATTACGTCTTTTATAAGGTTGCGCCGGCTGATTGCGCTGGCAATAATCGTATTGTAGGTAATGCAAATATTGCGTTCTGCAAGGCTTTTGCAGTATTTAAGCGCAGTTTTGCATTTGCGCAAAAGTTCCGTTGCCGTTACGCCGTGGTCCGGGTAATCGGCGCGGGCGGCATTCATGCTGATTGAATAGCGTCCTACGGGAATGTCCACCGGATTATTGAAAAAGTCCTTGATGTCTTTAAGAACATTGGCACATTTTGCGCCGTCGGCTTCAAGAATTACGATTACGAAAGTGTCGCCGTTGTAGCGGTAAACGTTGGACTGTGAAACGCTGTCCAGCATGGCGGCGGTTTTGCGCAGAAGCATATCGCCGGTTTTTACCGAAAAAAGCTCGTTGAAATGTTCAAAATCCACAACGTCAATCATAAAAATCGAAAAATCTTTTTTTTCGGTTTCTATAAAATGTTCAATGTCTTTTATACAGGCGCTGCGGTTGCCAATTCCAAGCAAGGTATCGGTAAACGCCATTGCTTCAAGGTTTGCCTGATACGCGCTTATTGAACGCATGGTTTCGTTCAAAGTATCGGCAAGAACATTAAGGCTGTTGTCGCCGCAGTGTTCAAACAGAACGTCGTTTTGCCCAAGCTGAATGTTCGTACAGCGCTTAACCATTTTTTCCAGCGGCGCATCCAGACGGCGGTAAATAAGAACGTTTACAAAAACCGCAACCAGAAACATTAAAAGAGTCGTTAAAAAAAGCGGCCAGAAAGAAGAAAAAGTCTGCCCGATAAGCACGTTTCTGTTAACCGTAGAAATTAAAACGATGCCGAACTGTTTGCCCAGCGTGCAGACCGCCTGTCGCTGCTTTCCTTTAGGCGATTTTACGGAATGGAATGAAACGGTTTCGCCTTTCTGGGGCAAAAGTTCGTTTGCATAAAAATGGTTGTCCATCAAAAGCTCGCGCCATTGCTTTTGCGAAAGCGAGCCGCAGATTAAATTAAGGTTTTTGTCGCAGACGTAAAAACTTGTACCTTCGCCAAAAGTGGTGCGCCCTAAAAAATTGTAAAAATAGCTTTTAGAAATCGTTGCGCTTAAAAAACCGATGTTTACGCCGTCCTTGTACACGGCTTCAATAAAATACGGCGTAAACTGCAAGTTTTCAGGCAGCGTAATAAACAGCGAATTGTCTTTCGGCATGCCGTTAAACTGCATCCAGTTAAGGATTCTGGTAATCTGCCACTGGGTAATGTTTTCGCTCGGCTTGTAGCTAAGCATTGAACCGTCCCGGGTAAAATAGGCAATGTCTTCTACAACGTTAAAAGCCTTGCAAACGGCATCGCTTTGCCATTTTACAATGGTGCGGGTTCGTTCATCTTCCTGCAAGTCTGAATTTTCAACAAAGTTTATTACCAGATCGCTTGAAGTCAAAAGTTTCAGCTGACTTTGGGCATCCTGCAGGGCGCTTTCCATTTCGTCAATATAAATGCCGTTGATGTTCTGCATGTTGTTTTGCAGTTCGTCGGCAATACGGCGGTAAGAAATGCCGAATGCCGCAATAATCAGCAGCAAAAAAAAGCTGAAGCATAAAAAAGCTGAAATTGTGTAGCCGTTTATCAGGCTTTTAAGCGGAAAAGCGGTTTTTGAATGATTTGGCTTTTTTTCTTGTTTGTTCATCAAATTTTTTCCAGTTCAAATGGGGTTTCCTGGTAAACGTAATAGTTAAGCCAGTTTGAATAAAACAAATGCGCATGGCTTCGCCATGTAGAAACCGGTTTGTTTTCGGGATTGTCGCCGGGAAAATAATTTACGGGCAGCTCAATCGGCTTGTTCTGGGCAATGTCCCTGAAATATTCGTTGGCAAGAGTTTCGGTATCGTATTCCAGATGCCCGGTTATAAAAATGCGCCGCTGGTCTTTTGATTTTACCAGCAGAACGCCGGAATGTTCCGATTCTGCAAGAATTTCAAGCTGGTCGCATTTTTCAATGTCGCTTTTAAAAATTTCGCTGTGCCGCGACTGTGGCGCCGGGAAACGGTCGTCAAAACCGCGCAGAAGCGGGTCGTTCGGTTTGTTCTTTTTGTGCTGAAAAACCCCGAACATCTTTTTTTCGAGGCTGTGCTTCTGAATGCCGTAATGGTAGTACAAGCCTGCCTGTGCGCCCCAGCAGATGTACAGCGTACTGAAAACGTTCTGCGAGGCGTAATCCATGATGGAAGTCAATTCTTTCCAGTAATCAACATCTTCAAATTCCATCTGTTCAACAGGTGCGCCGGTAATAATCATTCCGTCAAATTTCTGGGCAAAAACTTCTTTTGGCGTAATGTAAAAGCGTTCCAGATGTTCTGCGCCGGTATTTTTGCTAACGTGGCTTTCCATGTGCACAAGCGAAATTTCTACCTGAAGCGGGCTGTTCGCCAGAAGGCGCAGAAGCTGGGTTTCGGTAGCAATTTTTGTGGGCATAAGGTTAACAATGGCAATTTTAAGCGGACGAATATCCTGCATAACCGCGCGCTGTTCGGTCATTACAAATATGTTTTCACTTTCCAGAACCGAACGTGCCGGTAAATCCGACTGAATTTTTATTGGCATAATGCAAAGTATAGCATAAAGCGCATACTTCTTGAATAGTCCGAAAATTTGCAGAACCGTATTGCGCCAGTTTTTCAGCTGTTTCTGCAATAACTTCAAATTTTTGTACCTTGTACGTGTACGGAAACGGTCTTATATTAAAAATATGCTTACACTTTTTAATGATGACTGGCAGTTTTTTGAATATTCAATTGACGAAAAACTGATGACAAAAAACGGCGCGCCCGTTCTTTTAAAACCGCAGGATTTTTTTGAAATTTCTGAAAGCGTGAATTATGCGCCGGTTACCCTGCCCCACGACTGGCAGATTGAACACGTAAAAAACCTTTATGCCAATTCAGCCGGCTTTTATAAAAAAACATTCAGCATAAATCAGGATTTTGAGCGTGTTGCCCTGCGTTTTGAAGGCGTTTACATGAACAGTGCTGTTTACGTAAACGGTCAGCTTGCCGGCGAATGCAAATACGGCTACAGCACCTTTGAAATTGATATTACAAGTCTTCTACATAAAAACGCGCCGAATGTCGTGCAGGTAATTTGTGTATATCAAAATCCAAATACACGCTGGTACAGCGGCGCCGGCATTTTTAGAGACGTCTGGCTGGTGCAGAACAATGAATGTTTTTTACCGTCAGACGGCACGTATTTTGTTGCCAGCAAACAAGATGAAGACACCTGGAATGTTTTTGTAAATCAGGAAATTGCCTTTGCCGGTTATGCCGGATTGAACGGAAAAGATGCAGAATCTGCAATTGCAGGCAACCTGCTTCAAGTTGAACTGGTAGAAAATTCAACCCTAAAAACGGTTTTTACCCGGAAATATGAACTTGACGACATAAAAAGCCAGCAGCAAAGTTTGTTTGCTCATTTTGATACAAAACAAAACGGGCTTGGTCTGCAAAATGCCGCAGTTTTTCATAAAGAAATTGAATTTGAAATTTCCCATCCCAATATCTGGGATGTGGAAAATCCTCTTTTTTATCTGCTGAAAATTTCTTTGATAAATAAAAATTGCTTGGATTGCAAAAAAAACGCTCAAACCGGGCAAAGTGCCAGAAGTAATCACGCAGAACAGACAGTTTGCCATGCCGGCTTTAAAACTTCGGTTTTTGACAAAGACAAAGGCTATTTTTTAAACGGAAGGCATTTGAAACTGCATGGCGTGTGCCAGCATCACGATTTTGGGGCTTTGGGTTCTGCTTTCAATTTATGTGCATTAAAACGCCAGTTTGAAAAACTAAAGGAAATGGGCGTTAATTCAATACGCTGTTCGCATAATCCGCCGGCAAAAGCCTTTATGAATCTTGCCGATGAAATGGGATTTTTGATTATTGATGAATCTTTTGATATGTGGCAAAAGTGCAAAACTGCTTTTGACTACGCCAATTATTTTGACCGCGACTGCAAGAAAGATACCGCAAGCTGGGTACGCCGCGACAGAAACCATCCGTGTCTGCTTATGTGGAGTATTGGCAACGAAATTTACGATACTCATGCGGGCAACGGTTATGAAATTACAAAAAAATTATACGATTTTGTTGTTGAATGCGACCCAAAACGCGTTGCACCGATAACAATTGCTTCAAATTACATGATGGGCGAAAATGCCCAGAAATGTGCCGGACTGGTTGATGTTGCCGGTTACAATTATCTTGAACGCCTGTACGATTCTCATCACGAAAAATATCCTTCCTGGTGCATTTACGGCAGCGAAACTTCTTCAACCGTTCAAAGCCGCGGCATTTATCATTTCCCGGAAGATTTGTGTCTGGTAACTTACGACGACCAGCAGTGCAGCAGTTTGGGCAACTGTACTACTACCTGGGGCGCGCGCAATACCCAGTTTGTACTTACTCACGACCGCGACCACGATTTTAGCGCCGGGCAGTATATCTGGTCAGGCTGGGATTATATTGGAGAGCCGACTCCGTATCACAGCAAAAATTCGTTTTTTGGGCAAATAGACACTGCCGGTTTTGAAAAAGATACTTTTTATCTGTATAAAGCATTTTGGAATGCAAAAGCCGAGCCGTTCGTGCATATTTTGCCTTACTGGGATTTTAACGTCGGGCAGATTATTGACGTAAAAGTTTATACAAACGTAAGCAGTATTGAACTTTTCTTAAACGGCAAAAGTCTGGGTAAAAAAACAATCGATTTTGCCCGTGACAGCGAACCATTCGGGCAGTGGCGGCTGTCGTATCAGCCGGGCGAACTAAAAGCTGTTGCCTATGGTAAAAATGGCGAAATTGTTGCAAGCGAAGAAAAGCACAGTTTTTCTGATCCGGTACAGATTATTGCAAAAGTTGAAGAACATAAAGACAGGGATTTGCTTTTTATAAACCTGATGTGTGCGGATAAAAATAATCATCTGGTAGAAAATGCAAAAAATTACATTACGGTTTCTGTCTGCGGCGATGCCCGGCTTTTGGGGCTTGATAACGGCGATTCTGCTGATTATGAAGAATACAAGGCAAAAGATAACTTGCACTGCCGCAAATTATTCAGCAACCGGCTTTTGGCAATTGTAAAGCCCGGCAAAACCGGCAGTTTCAGCGTGCATTCTGCAAGTTTGGGTTTAAAAGGCGTTACGCTGGCTTTTAACGGGCAAAATTACCAGACATTGCCTTTGCAAAAAACTTTGCCGCTTAACAGTTATGTGCCGGTGCGCAAAATTGAACTTTTTACAGCCGAAAGCAAAATATTTTCTTCTGCCGGTGAAAAAAAACTGGTTTTTGCCAGAGTTTTGCCAGAAAATGCTTCTGACAGGCAAATTTCTTTTTCTGCCGTGCAAAACGAATGCGTAAAAAGCGACTGTTTTAAAGTTGAAAACGTAAAAAGTTTTGAAGAACTTCCTGAAGACATAAAAAAGCGCGGCGATATTAAAAACAATTTTGATCAGTGCGCAGTAATTTCACCTTTGGGCGATGGTTCTGCGCGTTTGCGCTGCACCGCCGCCAATCAAACCGGCTATAGCGAAATCATCAGCGATTTGGAGTTTGAAGTACAGGGTTTGGGCAATCCAAACCTGAATCCGTTTAAATTAATAGAAGCCTGCAAAATGAATGACTGGGGGCATCATACCAAAAAGCCGGCTGTAAGTTTTTTGGGCGGCGCACATAACCGCAGCATAGGAGCAACCTGGTTTACTTTTAACCGCGTAGATTTTGGTGAACAGGGCGGAGATGTGCTGCATTTGCCGGTTTTTTCATTTGACCGCATATTACCGTTTGAAGTTTATGACGGCACGCCGGAAAACGGAAACTGCATTTTGCGCGCAGAATACAAAGCCGAGTCTGTTTACAATACATATCAGGAAAACGTGTTTGTTTTAGACCGGCGCTTGTTTGGCGTACATCAGATAAGCCTGAATTTTTTAACGGAATTGTCGTGTCAGGGCTTTTATTTTGAACAGACGCCGAAAGCTTTTGCCAGATTAAGCGCGCTTGATGCAAACGTAATTGTCGGCGACAGTTTTTCTAAATGCGAAAACGGCGTGTTTGGCATTGGCAATAATGTAAACCTTGATTTTGAAGCGATGAATTTTGGTGAAAAAGGTGCAGGAAAACTTACTGTTTGCGGCAAGTCCAACAGCGAAAATAATTCCATAAACGTCAAGTTTTTTGCAGGCGAAGACGTGACTACGCAGTTAATTGAATTTGCCCAAAGCGAAGATTTTACAGAAAGAACATTTGAAATAAAACCGGTTCCGGGAAATACAAAAGTTTCGTTCGTATTTTTGCCCGGCAGCAATTTCGATTTCAAATGGTTCCAGTTTAAAGAATAATTTGCGTGTAATACGTCTGGCATAAAATTATGATTCTTGGTACTTAATTCCAAAATAATCCAAACTTAATTTCATGGCGTCTTGACCGGTAAAACAGGTATCTCTCAAATAGCCACGTTCATTTTTCCATTCTTTGATCCCACGGTAATAGAACATCTTTAATTCCTCTGTAATGATAAAAGGAACAATATTAT
>JAKSTR010000080.1 GCA_024402495.1 Treponemataceae bacterium | reverse complement strand
CACGGACACGAAAAAAATTCGTCACGACCGAAGGGCGTATTTGTAGCGTAGCTTCGAGCAACGTTTTTTTTCGTGGCAGGGACTGTCGAAAGGCTGTTTTTAAACATTTCATATAAACTCGACATTCGACCTATATACCAAAAACTGGCACTTTACGTTTATGAGGTGGTTTTTTGGGGGTATGGGGAAAAGTTCTATTTGTATTACTTTTCTTATTTTATATATAAATTGATGTTTATAACCAAACAATTATTCTTTCTTTTATAACTTGACACGTTACTCGTTACAGCATTAAATTTATTTCATGATAAAATCATGGAGACATAAAGGTCTTAAGGATTTTTTCGAAACGGGAAACAAGTCTGGAATAATTCCGGAACATAGTTCAAAACTCGGACGAATATTAGACCGTCTTGATGCAAGCTTGAACCCACAGGACATGAATTTGCCCGGATACAGGCTTCATCAATTGCAGGGACAGGAAAAGGAAATGTGGTCAGTTACGGTAAACGGCAATTGGCGTGTAACATTTTATTTTGAAGGACAAGACGCAGTTCTTGTAGATTATCAGGATTATCATTAGAGGCTATTATGACCAGAAAACCTACACATCCGGGCGAAGTTTTCTTGAAAGATGTTCTTGAACCGCTTGGAATAAACATTACGGATGCCGCAGAAATGCTTGGCGTTACAAGAAAAACTTTATCAGAACTTGTAAACGAAAAATCTGCATTAAGCCCGGAAATGGCAATACGAATAGCAAAAGCAACGAACACAACTCCAGAAAGCTGGATGACAATGCAGATGAAACTGACTTTATGGCTTGCCATGCAGAAAGAGCCGGCTAATGTAAAAATTGCCTGCATGGTTTAATGTAGATATTTAGAAATATTTTCTTCTATTATATAACCCAAAAACTGGCGCTTTACGTTGAATGGGTGGGTTTTTGGGGTACGAAAAAAAAGCGACCTTCTGGCAAAAACTGTCAGAAGGTCGCTTTTTTATAATTTCCCCAAACTTGCATTCGGGCTATGAGTATGCGCTTATTCTACGGTTACGGATTTTGCCAGATTGCGCGGCTTGTCCGGATCCAGCGAGCGCTGCACGGCGCAATAATATGCAAAAAGCTGCGCCGGAATAACCGAAAGCATCGGCGTAAGTTCGTCGTAGGTGCGCGGAATAGTAACGGTTGCGTCGGCTGTTTTGTTAAAATAGCTTTCGTCCTGATAGGTTATGCACATAACGGTTGCGCCGCGTGCCTTAACTTCCTTAATGTTAGAATCCATTTTGTCAAAAAGCTTGGACTGGGTACAGACAGCCACAACCAAAGTATCCGTATCAACCAGCGCAATCGGGCCGTGCTTCAGTTCTCCAGCCGCAAAAGATTCAGAATGCGTATAGCTTATTTCTTTCAGTTTAAGCGCGCTTTCCATGCTGATAGGATAGTCCGCAAGGCGACCCATAAAAAATACTTTCTTCTTGTTGAAAGTTTTTGCCGCAAACCGCTGAATGATTTCTTTATTCTGCAAAAGTTCCTGAGCTTTTGCAGGCAAAGCTTCCAGTTCTTCTATATATTTGTGCAGTTCTTCTTTTGTCAAAGTGCCTTTAAGCTGGGCAAATTTCAGCGCAACAAGGTAAACGCACATAAGCTGGCTGGTAAATGCTTTAGTTGAAGCTACCGCAATTTCCGGGCCTGCAAGGGTAAAAAGAACCGCGTCGGCTTCGCGTGCAAGGGTAGAGCCTGCAACGTTTGTAATTGCAATAATGCGCGCACCGGCTTTTTTTGCCATGCGCATTGCTGCCAGCGTGTCTGCGGTTTCGCCAGACTGGCTGATAATTATAAAAACGTCGGCAGGGTTCAAAATAGGGCTTCGGTAACGGTATTCGCTTGCAATGTCTACGTCAACCGGAATGCGTGCAAAATGTTCAATTGCATATTTTGCCGCAAGTCCGGCGTGGTAAGCAGTGCCGCAGGCGGTAATAATTACGCGCGGTGTCTGGGCATAACGCTGGTCAATGCCAATTTCATCAAGATTTACACTTTTTAAGCCGTCGTCGCCTGTAACAATGCGCGGGCGCAAAGTCTGCAAAAGCGACTGGGGCTGTTCGTAAATTTCTTTCAGCATAAAATGTTCAAAACCGTCTTTTTCTGCCGCGCTAAGATCCCAGTTTACGTGTTCGGCTGTTTTTTCAATAGGTTCAAGTTCTTCGTTGAAAAAGCTGATGCCTTCTTTTTTAATTAAGGCAAGCTCGTTGTCGTTCAGATAAAAAACTGTGCGCGTATGTTCCAAAAGCGCCGGTACGTCGCTTGCCAGAAACTGCTCGCCGTTGCCCTGACCAATTACCAGCGGCGAATCCTTGCGGGCACATACGATTGTGTCCGGGCTGTCCTTGCAGATAACGGCAAGCGCGTATGAACCTTGCAGCTGGTTAAGGGCCTTTGCCACGGCATGCAGCAGGTTTCCGTCGTAATAATAGTGAACAAGATGGGCAATAACTTCGGTATCGGTTTCGCTTTTAAAAGTTATGCCTTTGCCTTGCAGTTTCTGCTTTAATATTGAATAGTTTTCGATAATTCCGTTATGAACAACAGCAATGCTGCCTGAAACATCGGTATGCGGATGTGAGTTTTCGTCAGAAGGTTCGCCGTGGGTTGCCCAGCGTGTGTGTCCAATGCCGCAGCTGCCGCGAATTATTTCTTTTGCGATTTTTTCTTGCAGGAATTTAAGTGCGCCTTTTGCCTTGCGCACCAGAAGTTCGTCGTTGTTAAGCACTGCAATACCGGCTGAATCATAGCCGCGGTATTCAAGTTTTTTAAGTGCCTCAATCAAAATTGGCGAAGCGTTTTTTACGCCAACATAGCCAACAATCCCACACATAGTTATGTCCTTTTTAAAACAGTAAGTGCCGTGCCACTTCTTGAATAAACATTCGTGCCAGAAGTGCCAAAAAACTTATTTGTTTTGGTAAATTACACGCGTTACTCCGAACGCAATAGGTTTCGCTTTAATATATCGGAATTTTTGCGTGATTTGCAATATAAAAAGCGGTGCAAAAATGCAAATATTTTGTCTGTTTTTCTTTTTCGGTGCAGTACCTGCCCATTTGTTTATTTTTCTTATTTTATGTATATTAAAGATATGAAGAAGAATTTAATTCCTGTAACATTGCTTACCGGTTATCTGGGAGCCGGAAAAACTACTCTTTTGAACTATGTTTTGAACAACCAAAAGGGCTACAAAGTGGCTGTCATCGTCAACGATATTGGCGAAGTAAATATTGATGCAGACTTAATTGCCAAAGGTGCCGGAATTGTTGAAGAAGACAAAGATTCGGTTGTGCCTTTGCAAAACGGTTGTATCTGCTGCAACTTAAAAACCGATTTGATGAATCAAATCATTTCTCTTTGCGAAAGCAACAAGTTTGACTACATTTTGATTGAAGCCAGCGGCATTTGCGAACCTCTTCCAATTGCCCAGTCTATTGAAGCTTTGTCCGGCAACACCGGCGACCGCCGCATGCCAGCTGTATGCAAGCTTGACAATATTGTGGCTGTTGTTGATGCCCTGCGTCTTGTTGACGAATTTGCCGGCGGCAGCAGCCTGCTTAAAAAAGATGTCGGCGAAACCGATATTGAAGCTTTGCTCATTCAGCAGATTGAGTTCTGCAACACGATTTTGATTAACAAAACCGACCTTGTAACACCGGAACAGCTGGAAGAAGTTAAAAAGGTTGTGCGCACTTTGCAGCCAAAAGCCAAAATGATTGAAACCCAGAAAGGCGTGGTAGACCTGAAGGAAGTTTTGGGCACAAATGCGTTTGATTTTGAAGCCGTTTACAGCACCGCCGGCTGGGCACAGACTTTAGACGAATTTGACAAAAATCTTGATGAACATGGTCATGAACACGAAGATCATGAAGAACATGAACATCATCACCACCACGACCACGATGAAGACGGCTTAGACCATTCGCACTGCGACCACGAACACGGTCACTGCTGTCACGACCATGACCACGATGAACATGATGAACATGATGAACACGAACATCATCACCATCACGACCACGATGACGACGGCGAAGACCATTCGCACTGCGACCACGAACACGGTCACTGCTGCCACGACCATGACCACGATGAACATGATGAACACGAACATCATCACCATCACGACCACGATGACGACGGCGAAGACCATTCGCACTGCGACCACGAACATGGTCACTGCTGCCACCATCATCACGGCGAAGGTCATCAGCATGGCGACGAATTTGGTATCAGCACTTTTGTTTATTACCGCCGCAAGCCTTTTGACAGAGAGAAACTTGAAAAGTTTGCCGAAAACTGGCCAAGCAGCGTAATTCGTTCCAAGGGCTTGGTTTGGTTTGTTGACGACAACGAAGAAGCCTTTGTACTTGAACAGGCAGGCAAACAGATTACCGCGTCTTATTCCGGCGACTGGATGGCTACTGCTCCTGCAAGACAGATTAAAATGGCTCTTGCCAACGACCCTGAATTTGCAAAAAACTGGGACGAAGTTTTGGGCGACCGTATGGTAAAACTTGTTTTTATCGGTCGTCACATGGACAAGGAAAAGCTTATTGCCGATTTGGACGCCTGTCTTGTAGAACCAACCGTAAAGGCAAAAAAATAGCTTAAGCTTTGTAATAAAGCCTGAAACGGCAAAATCTGTAAAATCAGGGTCCTAGGCATCAGCGAGCCTTGATTTTGCATACAGAAGCCCTAAAAGAAGAAAAATCTTTTAGGGCTTTTTTTGTGTCCGGGCACAAAAAAATTTCAGTGGCAGCCCGGCTTTTATGCCCGGGTTTTGAAAATTTGGCGTAACAAGTTTTTTTATATTTGCCTGCATTTGAAAAATATTACGAAAAATTGGAGATTTTTGACATTTAAATAAACTGGTGATATATTATAAACGATAAACAATTGTTATCTTTTTAGCCGGAGGGAGTTTTATGGCTGTATGTTCTTATTTGGCAACTTGTTCTTTTTATAACAATCCTTTGGTTTGCAAAACCGAAGCCGGCGAGCTTTTAAAGCAAAATTATTGCGAAAAAGGCAATGTGGAAAATTGTGCCCGGCTTTTAGTTGCCTCAAACCTCGGTCTTGAATATCTGGACGACAATCTTTTCCCTAATATGATGGATAAAGCCCGCAATCTTTTAAAACAGCGCGGCATAGAAAAGCCAGCCGAAGCTTTGCCGGTTGAAGGCGTTGATTTTATGATAGAAATAGATGAATCCTGCGCCGAATGATTTTTCCTTTTGCACAGAAGCACTGAAAGCAGGCGATTTATAAATTGCCTGCTTTTTTATGCCTTCAAATAAGGAATGATTTAAAAAAAAGAAACCCCGCAGAATCAGGCATTCTGCAGGGTTAAAAAAAGTTCCGGCCGTTAAGCGGGGAGAAAACCGGAACTTTTTTAGGGGGAGTCCTGTTATTTGTTGGAGGAACAGGAAAATTGAAAGATTTGCGAAGTCAACGACTTTTTAATCATTCAATAAACGGTTATAAAACCGGTATCTAAAAACACATTCAGCCTGTTCAACGAACGAAGCCGAACATGCAAAAAGATCAATTTGTTACTTGTAAAGCGGCATAACCGCTTCAAGGTTTTTAATGTATTCTGCGTAAGCTGCATCGTATGCTTTTACGTTTGCTGCAACCGGTGTAACAACTTTTTCTGTATCAATTGCAACGTGTTCTGCGCAAAGTGCTGCAATGCTTGCTTTTTCGCCGTTTGCGTTTTTATAGCACCAAAGAGCCTGTACAGCGGCACCAAGAGCGGCAGCTTCTTCTGCAACCGGCAGCTTGATAGGCAGGTTCAGAACATCGGCAGCAATCTGGCGCCACAGCGGGCTTTTTGCGCCGCCGCCAATCAGACGGATTTCTTTTGGTTCAAAACCAAGCTTGCGGAATGCGTCAATTCCGCCGCGCATTGCAAATACTGCACTTTCCATTGCAGCACGGCAAATGTTTGCGCGGCTGTTGTTTGCAAGGCTTAAGCCTGTAATGCTTGCGCGTCCGTTTGGCAGGTTTGGTGTACGTTCGCCGTTGAAGAAAGGCAGAACAACTACGCCGCCAGCACCGATTTCTGCTGTAGCAGCTTCGGCATCAAAATCTTTTACGCCAAGACCAAAAAGTTTTCTTATTTCTTCAGTTGCAACTGTACAGTTCATTGTACAAAGCAAAGGCAGCCAGCCGCCGGTAGAAGAACAGAAACCAGAAAGTCCCTGCTGAGGATTTGCAATAGCTTTGGCGCTGTAACCGTACAAAGTACCGGAAGTTCCCATACTCATGGTAAGGAAGCCGTCTTCTACAGTACCGGTACCAATTGCGCCCATCATGTTGTCGCCGCCGCCGGAAGAAACCGGAATACCAGCCGGAATACCCAGAAGTTCAGCAGCTTCTTTTGTAACTGTGCCGCATGGCTTTTCGCTTGAAATAATTTCCGGCAAAAGTGCAAGCAGACCGTCGTCAATAATTGAGCACATTTTTTTAGACCATGTGCGCAGTTCGCTGTTAAAAAGAGCCATGCCCGAAGCATCGCCGGCTTCCATTGTATAGGCGCCGGTAAGCTTAAAGTTGATGTAATCGTGCGGCAAAAGTACGTAGCGCAGCTTGTCAAAAGCTTCTTTCTTGTGGCGTTTAAGCCAGAGAATTTTTGGAGCCGTAAAGCCCGGAAGCATCAGGTTACAAACTTCTGCAATAACGGCTTCATCGCCGCCGCATGCTTTTGTAATGATTTCGCATTCTTCAACTGTTGAAGTATCGTTCCAAAGCTTTACGTTATAAAGAGCTTTGCCGTCTTTGTCTAACGGTACAAAACCGTGCTGGTGACCAGAAACACCCAAAGCACAGATAGTTTTTTTCAAGTCTGCCGGAATCTGGTCAAAGCATTTTTTCATTGCTTCATCGTACCAGTCTGTTTTCTGTTCACGTGTTCCGTCATTTTCAGAAATAATATCTACCGGGCAAGAAGTTTTTGCCTCAACTTTTTTGTCTTCAAAATTATATACATAGACCTTCATGCTTTGTGTGCCAAGGTCAATACCTGCAACTGTTTTCATGTCGCTCCTCCGATGGTTTAAGAATAATTCAAGACGAAGCTGAATGACATATTGAAAGTTGATAAAATATATCTAAAATTGATATTTTTTATTGACGGTACAGCTTATTCAATTTAAATTGAAATTATGAAAATTTTGGATATGGTTTTTGTGTACCGGCTTGCCCACGGCGAAAATTTGTCTTTTCACGGGCGCTACCATGCCCACGGCGAAAATGAATACGAAGTTCACTTCTTTCTTGAAGGCGAAGGCTCGTTTCTTTCCAATACGGCGCGCCTTTCCATAAATGATAATTCTCTGTTTCTTGCCGGTCCGCACGAATTTCATTCAATTATGCCGGACAAAGTTGCAAAACCGATTACCTATTACGCGGTGCTTTTTTCGCTGGACGAAGAAAGCGACCCGGAAATATATAATATTTTGACTTCCATTTTGAAAAGCCGTGCAATCAAGCGCCAGGGCAGCACGGCAAACCGCTTTTTAATAGAAGAATTGCTGCGTTTAAGTACGTCGCACGAAGAAGGGCTGGAAAAATCGGCGCTTTATCTGCTTTACAGTCTTTTATACCGCTGGTTTTCCGGTTCAATAAGCAGCATTACGCCGGCTGTTGCCATGCAGGAAAAGAAAAATACGCAGGCTCTGGTGCAGAATGCGCTTTCGTATTTTGCGGCTCATCTGAAGGAACAGATTTCCATCAGTTCGGTGGCGTACAGACTGGGGCTGTCGGCGGAACATTTTATCCGGGTTTTCAGGGAAGAAATGCACATGACGCCGTATCAGTATTTTATGCGCCTGCGTGCCGAAGCCGCCGCGCAGGATTTGATAAGCAGTAAAAAAAGCATTGCAGAAATTGCAGAAGAATACGCATTTGAAAACCAGTTTCATTTTTCAAAGCTTTTTAAGCATTGTACCGGCTTTACGCCCAGCGCATACCGCAGGTATTACGCCCGCGCCAACTGAGCCTTTTCAGTTCAGTTTTTTTACGGATTTGCGCGGCACAAAAACGCTGGGCACGCGCACGCATTCTTCTACGTCGTTGCCTTTCAGCATATCCAGCAGCATCTGAACGGCGGTTTTTGCAATTTGTTCCCTGTCCTGCCGGAAAGTGGTTAAAGGCGGATTCATGAAAGATGACAAAGTTTCGTCATCAAAGCCAATAATAGAAATGTCATTTGGAATTGACAGACCCATTTCTTCGCAGCATTCCGCCGCGCCTGCCGCCATATTGTCGTTGCTTACAAATACGCCGGTAATATCCGGGCGGGCGGTTAAAAGCTCTTTCATACCAAGCTTCGCTTCGTCCCGGAACCATGTTTTGCAGCGGTAAACGCAGCTTTCTTCCAGTATAATTCCGTTGTCTTTTAAAGCTTTCCTGAAGCCGGCAAGGCGTTCTGTTGAAGCCCGCGAATAATTGCTTGCGCCGCCTGCTATAAAGCCCAGATTTTTATGCCCGTTCTTTACAAAATGCTCGCCTGCAACATAGCCTGCCTGTTCGTTTTGGGTAATAACCAGCGGAACGCCTTCAATAATTTCGTTGGTAGAAATGCACGGAATGCCTGCGGCGGCAATCTGCAAAATTTCGTCCTGCTTGTCCTGCGGATTTATAACCACCACCGCGTCAACATTGCGGTAACGGCAGCGGTCCAAGTAAGTTTGGGCGGAATTTGTAGAAGTATTGCTTAAAAAAATCAGGTCGTAGCCTTCTTTTTCCATTTCCTGCCGGAAAACGTTCAGAACGCCGCCAAAAAGCGGATGTTCAAAACCGCGGCGCATAAGTGAATCTTCAAAAATTATGCCAATCAGATAGGATTTTTTTGTAATAAGAGACCGCGCCGACATATTGGGCTTGTAGTCCATTTCCCTGGCGGCGCTTAAAATTTGCTGGCGCGTAGCTTCGCTTATGCTGCCCGTGCCGTTTAATACTTTAGAAACCGTTGGGGCACTAAAACCAGTTTTTTGCGCAATGTCGTAAATTGTTACCAAATTAAGCCCCAGCCATTCAGTTTTATGCCGCCTTAAACTTCGTCGTCAGAAAGAATCTGCGCTTCAAGTACAAGCGGGCGGTGTTTCCATTCCAGAAAAAGGAAAATTCCAACGCCAATCATCAATGCTACGCCAACAAGGCGCACCAATGTTAAGCCGATTTTTGCCGGCATACAGAAAATGAATGCCGCAAGAACAAAAAACGCAGCAATTTCTATTTTCTGCTGGCGGTTTTCGCTGTTTATTTCCTTTATTTTGGTCAGTGCAAAAATTTCAACTGCGCCGTACAGAACCATGAAAGACGCAATAACGTAAAGCATTACAGTCCATATAAACTCTGCCAGAAACAGCGGCAGAATGATTGCCAGCGCGCCCAGAACAATGCTCGCAATTCCGCGCACCAAAAGCGTGGTCTGAAAAACAGAATCTTCTATAAGGTTGCGTTCAAACAGAAGGGTGTAAAGCCCGGTAATGACAGAAGCAATGCCCAGAACAATAACCGAAACTTTTATGCATTCCTGGGGCGCAATAATCATCATAAGCGCAATTACCAGCACCAGAGCGGCAAGCAGCAAATGTGTTTTCTTCATAGTAATTCCTTCTTTTACAGTAGATTACGGTAAGTTCGCCAGATTATGCAGTTACAAAACGCTGTTTAAGAACTGAACGGTGCGTTCGTTTTTTGGTTTTGTAAAAAGCTCTTCCGGCGAAGAATCTTCCAGAATGATGCCGTCGTGCATGAAAATTACGCGGTCTGCAACTTCGCGCGCAAAGCCCATTTCGTGGGTTACGCAAACCATGGTCATTCCTTCGTCGGCAAGCTGCTTCATAACATTCAAAACTTCGCCAACCATCTCCGGGTCAAGTGCCGAAGTAGGTTCGTCAAAAAGCATTACGTCTGGATTCATGGCAAGGGCGCGCACTATTGCAATGCGCTGTTTCTGTCCGCCGCTAAGTGTTGAAGGATATGCCGACGCCTTGTCGCGCAGCCCGACACGATCCAGAAGCCGGTACGCATTTTCTTCAGCCTGCTGCTGTGTTTGCAGTTTCAGCGTAACCGGCGCAAGGGTAATATTCTGCAAAACCGTCAGGTGCGGAAAAAGATTGAAATGCTGAAAAACCATTCCCATTTTCTGGCGGTGCAGGTCGATATTTGTGGCTTTGTCTGTAATGTCTACGCCTTCAAAAGTAATTGTACCTTCGTCCGGCGTTTCCAGCAGGTTAAGGCAGCGCAAAAACGTACTTTTGCCCGAACCGGAAGGCCCGATGACAACAACTTTTTCGCCTTTATTGATTGTTGTGGTAATGCCTTTTAAAACATTTAAAGAACCAAAGCTTTTTTTTAGGTTTTTAACTTCTATCACTGCGTGCCATCCTGTGTTCAAAAATTGCAAAAAGTTTGGTTAGCCCCAAAGTTAAGCACAGATAAATAACTGCACAACTTAAAAGCGGAATCCATGCGTTGTATGTTGCGTTGCGAATCATGTCGCCGGCTTTGGTCAAGTCCATGACGGCAATAAAACTTGCTACGGAAGTTTCTTTAATAAGAACAATAAATTCACTTGTATAGGTTGGCAAAACGGCTTTTATAGCTTGTGGCAGAACAATCTTGAAAAGTGTCTGGCTTTTGCTTAAGCCAAGCGAACGCCCGGCTTCGGTCTGCCCGATATCTACACCCTGAATGCCGGCGCGGAAAATTTCGGTACAGTATGCACCGCTGTTTATGCCGTAAGCTAAAATTGCAACCAGAAAACGATCCAGCCCCAGCGGAGCAAAAATAACGAAATAGAAAATCATCAGCTGGGTTGCCAGCGGAATGCCGCGGATAACTGTGGTGTAAACTTCGGCAATACCGCGCAGCAGCTTGTTTGCAGAAATTTTCATCAAAGCAAAAACGCAGCCCAAAACCGTTCCGATTAAAATGGCGCAAATGGCAATAACAACCGTTGCCCCAAGCCCCTGCAACAAAAGCTGCCAGCGATCGCCGGCAATCATAGTGTCTACGAATGACTGAAACACTTAAAACCGTCCAAAATGCAAAATATTATAAGAGAGATTTTATTTTATCATATAAAGCGATATTTTTCACCACTTGCAGCGCTTTCTTTTTTTTGCAGATTGCAGGCTTTAATTTTTCAAAGTAAAATTGAAGCATGAAGAAAATGAACAGGTTCTGCGCAGGCGCAGCATTGATTTTGATGTTTGGGGCGGCAGCATTTACTGGTGCAAAGTCGCTGAAAAGTTATCTGTATACAAAAAAGCCTTTGCAGCTTAATTTTGACCACGATTATTACTGGCCGGATACTTCTTTTGAAGATTCCATGTGGATTTACGAAAGAGTTTTTGCCGGATTTGAATATTATTTGTACATTCCGCCCCAATACCGCGAAGACCGCCACAACCCGGATGTGAAACTGCCGCTTTTTGTAATTTTTCACGGTTCGGGCAAGGACAGCAAATATGCGTCGCTTGGTCGCTTTGGAAGAATTTTTGTAGACAGACGGGTTCAGGATATTCGCCCGTGTGCCGTTCTGGTTCTGCTTGCGCGCAACGACTATTACGAAAATTTGCAGGACACCAGCCTTTTAATACAGAACGTGCTTTTAAAAAACGAATGCCTCGACAAAGACAGCCTTATTGCCTACGGACATTCCCAGGGCGCGTATTTTGCAGTAAAGCTTGCCTGCCACCAGCCCGAATTGTTTAAAGCCGTAATTTCCGGCAGCGGCTATTATCAGGTTAGCAAAAAAGAATTGCTGAAGGTTCTGCCGGTTCAGTTTTATTTTGGGCTTGCCAGAAACGACAAAGGCATTTACGAACAGGGCATTC
>JAKSTR010000008.1 GCA_024402495.1 Treponemataceae bacterium | reverse complement strand
CCTTTTACAATAAAGATAAGAACTGCAACAACGGAAGCAATTTCTATAAGCATCATTACAAAGATAATCAGCGTTATAAGATTGGTAAAAACTGAATTCATAGACTTGATGCCGTCGGCGGAAAGATTAATTACAATCCAGAAAGGGTCTGTCATTGTAGAAATATTTTCCTTTACCCGGAATGCGTGCCTGTAAATGCCGGCTTTTCCGTCAATCGTCGTGGCTTCGTCATCTTTCTGCATTGCATCCCAAAAAGCCGGCGGAATTTCGCTGCCGGCTTCGTCTGCAACGGAAGATGCCATAACTTTTCCGTCACCGGCAAGATAAATTGAATCGCAGCCAATAATCCGGGCAACATCCTTTAAGTGAACGACAGAAAGCGGAAGCAGAACCTTGGTAACGACCGGTTTTCCAATAATCTTGCATTCTTCTTCCGTCCAGCAATAGTTCATCATAATTGCGGTCATTCCGTATTCTGCGTGGCAGGTAAAATAATAGGAAGATTTTTTTGAATTGTAACATTCCAGAACATCGTCAACACGGTTTGTACCGGAAGTAAATGAAAGGCACTGGTCTGCGTTCAAAAGAATCGTCTCGTTTCCTTTAATTTCATAAATGCCGACATCAAATGCACCGGAAGTTTTTTTGGCAATGTCGGTTAAATCTTTAATAAGATTTTCCCTGTGCGCATCGTCGGCATAGGCAGCCATTCGCAGCATTCCCTTGTATTCTTCTACAAACTTGTTGAACTGCGAATCGCCAATAAAAGTTAAGGCAGATTCGTGGTTTGAAAGGTCTTTGTAAATGTTTGAAATGTTTTTTTTGGTAATTGTGCTTGAAATGCCTAATGCAATAAAAACACCGGCAAAAGACGTAAGGATAAATGGTAATAAAATCTTAACAAAAATTGTTGATTTTCTCATTTTGCACCTCGAAATACAAATGACAGTTAACAAATTATAACAATTATTTAATCATCCTGCAATTTTTTTTACATTGAATAAACGGTTTTAAGCCACTTTTTGTATTTTTTCTTCTATTAAACTCGCAATATTTCCCCAGAATTTATTTCTCTTTCTGCTTTCAAAAAAACAAAAATGCGGCTTTGGGGAAGTTCATAAAAAATCATATTCCGCGCTGAATTGCATGCTGAATTGCGCAACCGCACAAATCCGGCAAAGATTTTTTATCATGCAAAACGCAAATACAACTTTCCCACTCTTCCAAAAGAATTTCCTAAATGTGCAATGTTTTTTTTCACAGTTTTTGCCGATTTATGATATAGTAGAAGTATATGCAAATGCAATTTTGCTATTTCTGCTTATAAATATTTCGAGGTAAATGATGTTCCAAAAACAGCGGGCGGCGCTTTCGCAGATTACAAATATCCTTACTGGAATCTGTTTTGTAGTATTGGCTTTAACTTTGATTCCGAAACAAGACGTTTCGTTTGTTTTTGCAGTTTCTGTTGCTTTGGTTCTGATGGTTTTGGTTTTGTGTATTTTCCGCTATATCGATAAGACTTTAGCTACAAAATTCCGCAACGAAGCCCTTTACACTAAGGAAACCGCGTTGATAAGCGGTTTTATTGCAAAAATCCGTTCTGCTTATTCACTTGAAGACTTAATGGCGGCTATCCGTTCCGAACTTGAGGACAAAGCCGATGCTTCTGTTTTAATTATTGACCGTAAAAAGAATTATGTAATTTACAACAGCCCTGACCGCATTGTTTCGGCAAAAGAAACCCTGAATACTCTGGAACAGAACTTTTCGGTTTCTATGAAAGACGGCTGGTATCTGCTTGGAAGTGATTTGGGTGTAGTTTCTGAACAGAAAAACAGCCGCGGATTTTTCGTTGTTCACAACGGCGTTCACTTTTATGTTTTGTGCCGCTGTACCCGCCTGCTTGACAACCTTATTTTCCCTCAGGTTTTAGATGAATTTATTTCCTATACAAAACGCAGTGATACAATCGCCGAACTTTCCGGAATTTCTGAACTGACAAAAGAATGGAACATGGTTGCTGATACCCAGCGTTCATTTTTGCCGCAAAAAATGCCGGAAATTAAGCACCTTGACCTTGCAGCCTATTTCAGACCGTTGGTAAACGTTTCGGGCGACTATTATTCGGTTTTGCCGATTGACGAAAACAAAACCCTGCTGCTTCTGGGCGACGTTTCTGGTAAAGGACTTGCGGCGGCGCTGGTTATGGGTATCGTTATCAACACCGTAAAAAACATTCAGAATAAAGAAGACCTGCCTGCAATGATCAGGGCGGTTGACCGTGCCATTAAAAGCATGAAGTTTGATGATAAATACACGGTTATGTTCCTTGGTATTGTTGATACCGCCGCCATGACGATTTCCTATATCAATGCGTCTATGTCAGACCCTATCGTCATTACAAAAACTCCGGGCGGATTTAACATCAAGCCGCTGGGTTCTAACTGTAGTCTGGTTGGTATTATTGAAATTGACGACCTTGAAATTGAAGTTCAGAAGCTGTTCTATGATGACATGATTTTGATTGCAACCGACGGTGTTTCTGAAGTTATGAACGACGAAGGCATTGAGCTTGGCGATACAGAATTGTTCAAGCAGACAATTCAAAACAGTGCATATAAATCGGCACAGCATTTTGTTAATGATATTTCTGATTTGGTTCTTGAATATAACGGCGATAAAAAATTGCGAGATGACGTTACAATGCTTGCAGTAAAAATTGAGAGGTAAGCTATGATTTTCTTTGTATTGAACTTGATTTTAGGCATTGGACTTATCTTTTTTTCCATGTATGTTGAACTTGACGACCACGATTTGCGTTCCAAGTCGTTTGTAAATCTGGTATTGTCGCTTGGCACAGTTGAACTGTTTATGCTGGTAGTATTCTGGGCGCTTTTTAAGGGAAACGTTCATTTTGTACGCATCGGTTCAATGCTTATGATGTTTGCCCTTGCTATTTTCTTTGTAGGCTATTTGAATTTTGCAATACTGTTTCCAAATTACAAGAAAAGCGTACCGCTTTCGGTTTTTAAATATTTGCTTTGGGCTTTTGCTGCAATTTGCGTCGTAAAAATCGGTGTTATTCAGATTTCGCCTGTTTCCGGTGTTTTTTTAAGCCCTGCAAACATGATTGGCGACTTTTTGCCGTGGTCAACACTGTTTGAAAATGTCTTCATGACAATCATTCCGCTGCTTACAGTTCTTATTTTCATGCTGAAGCTGCGCCTTAAAATTTCTGCACACCAGAAACAACAGGCTATTGTAATGATTGGAGGAATGGTTCTTGCTTCGGGGTTGCATTATCTGATTAACCTTGCATCAATTACCGTTCCTTTTTATCAGACACTTTTTCCGCTTTGTCTGGCTTGTATTATTATCATTACTTACATTGCCGGCAAAGTTACAATTATGTTTGACTTTGCTACCATTATAAACGGCGCGCTGCGTGTTGTTATTCCTTACATTATTCCTTCGCTGCTTAGCTGTGTTATTTTTGCGCTGCTTATGCCAATACGCCGCACAATGCCTTTAGTGTTTTTACTTCTTCTTTTTGCAGACGTTGGTCTGGCGCTGTTTTTACAGCATTTTTTTAGAACAAAATACGCCCACATGAGTTTTGCAAAAGACAGCTACTATGAAGACGAACTTGATGCAGCTTTGGCTAACTTTGACTACAAGGCACCTTACGACGAACTTACAGAAAACTTCGTTAATTTGATGAAGAACAATCTTGAAACCAACCACGTCGAATTGCTGATGAATGACGATTCGGGAATGCTGAAATCGGCTTACACGTCTATGGACATGCCTTCCAAACCAATTGCCATGAACAGTGCGCTTGTTGATTTTTTGGCGGGCGTTAACCGCGAAGTTGTATTCAAATCTCACGTAATGTCGCACCACGACTATTCTACCCAAAAAGACGAATTGCTGAAACTTTTTGACAGTATTGGCGCGGAAGTAATTCTTCTTTTGCGCGAAAGTCATCACCTTTTCGGCATGATTGCGTTTGGACCAAAACGCCGCGGAAATGCCTTCAGCGATTATGACTACAAGGCATTGACCAATTTGTATTCGTATTTCTTCCTGTTTGGTTATTACATGAAAAATATTGCCAATCAGTCGCTGGTTGGTACCGTTGCAAGGGAAATTCAGATGTCATCGCAGGTTATCCGTTCAATTCAGGACAACGTTGATGCATTTAAAGATCCTTCAGTTGATGTCGGCTATATTTCACGTTCTGCACGCAGTTTGGGCGGCGACTTTATCGACTTTATTCGTCTTACCGATACGCGGCACATGCTTATTATGGGCGATGTAAGCGGTAAAGGTTTGAACGCAAGTATGTCTATGGTAATTCTTAAGTCAATTATCCGTACCCTTCTGGCTGAAACTACCGATTTTAAGGACTTGATTGAAAAGGTTAACCACTTTATCAAATACAATCTGCCGCGCGGTACATTTTTTGCCGGTGTTTTTGCAATTTTCGACTTTCAGGAACACATTATGTATTACGTAAACTGCGGTTTGCCTGTTCTGTTCAGATATACCGAACAGTACGGAAACGTTGTTGAAATTCAGGGTGAAGGTAAAGTTCTTGGATTTGCTAAAAAAGTTTCCGGCATGGTAAAAGTTCGCCATATTCCGCTTGAACCGGGTGACATTATTCTTGCCTGTACCGACGGTTTGCTTGATTCTGAATCTTTGCGCGGTGAACAGTACGGAAAAGAACGTGTTCAGCGCCTTATTATGGATAACAAGGCTTATGAATCAAGCCGTCTGGTTAACTTTGTTTACGATGATATGTTGCAGTTTACATCCAAGGAATTGCAGGACGATGTAACTGCTGTAGCAATTAGGGTGCTTAAACAGGAAAATAACTAAAGCACATTGATTTTTCATTTTTAAGGAGGTTAGAAATGGAACAGCTTGTAATTAACGAAAAAAAAGGCGCAAACTATGTTTTGCTGGAAGTATCTGGTGTATTGAATTCTTATACATATTTGGATTTTCAGGCAAAAGTATTTGCAATTGTAAAAGAAACAAACCTTGTTCTTGATATGTCGCAAATTACAAACCTTTCTTCTTCTGGTTTGGGTGTATTGCTGGCTGCCTACGATGATGCAGAAGAAGTTGGAAACAAGATTTATATTATGCGTCCTTCTGCTATTGCGCAAAAAGCTGTTGAATCGACAGGTTTTGCAGACTGTTTCCCTATTATTTTTTCTTTAACGGAAGTTCTGTAATGCGCAAAATATCGGCACTTTTTTCTGCATTTTTGGTTAGCTGCATTGCTTTTTCTACGGTTTCATGCAAATACGAAAAGCCTAAAATAACAGATGCAGAAGCGGAAAAAAGTGCTGATACAGAAAGTGCAGCAATTGTTCAGGTTTCACCAAAAGAACAGCTTGCTGTTAGTATTGTTCAAAAACTTAATTTACCAACAGCAGACTTAATTCAGCAGAATACAAAAGAATTTGTAGCAGATTTTGAACAGGTTTACAAAAACGATAAAGATTATCTGCTGGTTTTGGTTGACAAAACCCACCATCTTTCAAAAGACTACATACCCGAAGATTTAATTCCATTATCAAACAATGATTATTATTCTGTAAGCCGGAACGATTTATCTTTGCGCGTACCGGTAGCCGATGCTTTAAAAGTTATGGCGGCAGGTGCATTAAAAGATAACATTTGGCTTATGGTAAGTTCCACCTTTCGTTCGTACGAATATCAGGAAAAGCTTTTTGCCCGCTGGGTAGCAATTGATGGTCTTGAAGAAGCTGAACGTGAATCTGCAAGAGCGGGGACAAGCCAGCACCAACTGGGCACGGCAATAGATTTCGGTTCAATTGATGACAGTTTTGCCGAAACAAAAGCCGGTAAATGGCTTGACCAGAATGCCGCCGACTACGGTTTTTCTTTATCTTTTCCGCAAGGCTACGAACCTGTAACAGGATACCGCTGGGAATGCTGGCATTACCGGTATATTGGCATTGATGCCTGCAAATTGCAAAAAAAATGGTTTGGTAATATTCAGCAGTATATGATGGAATTTATTGACGCATGGGAACGTGCCGGCGGAAATAATTTGTAAAATATTCTGCTTTTAGCAATATATAAACCAACTCCCCTACACCACATAATCGTACCAGTCGCCGGCATCTTTTTCGCTGACTGGGTCTTTTATGCAAATGTCGGCTTGCTTTACGCTTTCGGGATTACCGCTTATTAACGGATGCCAGTCTGGTAAAGTTTTTCCTTCTGCCAAAAGACGATAGGCACAGTTTTGCGGCAGCCATTTAAAGTGTTTTATCGATTTTTTATCCAGTTTTACACATTCACTCTGCAGGCTGAAACGGCTGGCATAATTTTTGCAGCGGCAGGTCTCGGTATCCAGCAGATTACAAGCTATACGCGTGTTAAGTATTTTTTTCTTCCACAAATATCCGTCAACAATTTTTCTGTAACAGCACAAGCCGCAGCCGTCGCACAAAGCTTCCCATTCGGCATCATTCATTTCTTCAATTTTTTTTATTTCCCAAAACTTTGGTAAAATTTCTGTTTTTTTATCCATCTGTTGAATCCATTAAAAAAGCCTTTCCGCCAAAAAGCAGAAAGGCTTTTAACATTTATCTGTTAATCTGTAAGCATTTGCTTAAAAGCCCTGAACCTTTTGCAGTCCGGAGCTTTTCTGGCATTCATTTGCTTGCACCAGGGAATGGAGATTTTTCAAATTCCTTGTTTCCGTGGGTGTAGCTAGGAAGAACTTTTGGAGAAACTACATCGCCGGTAATTCCAGCAGCTGCTCTTTCTTTTTCAAATGCTGTTACGTGGTCAAGGTTCATTTTTGCAGTATCAGCCATTGTGATATTTGCAAACATTTTACCAGCTTCAATACCAGCTTCGCGTCCAAATACTACAACGTCAAGCAAACTGTTACCCATCAGGCGGTTTGTTCCGTGAACACCACCAGAAGCTTCACCGGCAACAAGCAAGTTTCCAACATTTGTATGACAAGTTTTGTCAATTTCAACACCACCGTTCTGGTAATGGAGTGTCGGGTAAACCAAAATCGGTTCCTTGCGGATATCAATTCCGTATTTGATGAACATATTGTACATAGCAGGAATTGATTTAAGGATTGTTCCTTCGCCGTGAATCATTTCAATCATTGGAGTATCCAACCAAACAGCAGGCTGAACATCGTTTTCAACACCGCGGCCGTTGCGAACTTCTTTAATGATACCAGAAGCGTTTACGTCGCGTGTTTCAAGAGGGTGAATGTAAACTTCGCCGTCTTTGTTGATGAGTTTTGCACCAAGCGAACGAACTTTTTCTGTTACCAGTTTTCCCAAAATCTGGGTCGGGTAAGCAGCACCGGTCGGGTGATACTGCAAAGAATCCTGATACAAAAGTTTTGCACCGGCGCGGTAAGCCATTACCAAACCGTCAGCAGTTGCACCATAGTGGTTAGAAGTTGGGAAACCCTGATAGTGCATGCGGCCTGCACCACCGGTTGCAATAATTACAACTTTAGCTTTTGCAATGCGAACTTCTCCAGTTTCTACGTTCAAAAGAACAGCACCGCAAGCGTTGCCTTTGTCATCTTTAATAATTTCAATTGCAGCAGTGAAGTCTACAACTGTAATCTGATCCGGGCGGTTCAAAACTTCGTCGCGCAAAGTACGCATAATTTCTGCACCAGAGTAGTCTTTACAAGCGTGCATTCTTTTGCGGCTTGTACCGCCACCGTGGGTAGTAACCATTGTACCGTCTGCTTCTTTGTCGAATTCAACGCCAAGTTCGTTAAGCCATTTAATGCATTTTGGTGCTTTGTTTACCAGTGTGTAAACCAATTCCGGTTTTCCGTCAAAGTGACCGCCGCCGAAACAGTCCAAATAGTGCTGTGCCGGGCTGTCGTTTGGTTTGTCAGCAGCCTGAATACCGCCTTCAGCCATCATTGTGTTTGCATCACCGATGCGGAGTTTTGTAGCCAAAAGAACTTTTGCACCGGCTTCGCTTGCCATGATAGCAGCAGAAGAACCGGCACCGCCGCCGCCGATTACCAAAACGTCTGTTTCGTAATCAACGTGGGTCAAATCGATGTGTTCAGGTTCAATGCGTGGTTTTGCCTGAAGCATTGCAACCAGTTCGATTGGAGCTTTCTGACCTTTGTTTGGACCGATTTTCAATTCTTCAAACTGGCTTGAAATGCGGTCCGGGTGATATTCTTTCAGGATTTCGTCTTTTTCATCTGCTGTAAGACGAGCATGTTCAAATTTAAGGTTTGCTTCACGTTTTTCTGCAACAATTTTTGCAGCATCATCAAGGTAATTTCCGTACATTGTTCGTCTCCTTATTATTTTTCGATGTCGCGGTTGTTGTACAATTCTTTGATTTCTGCCAACGGCTTGTTCATGATGTTCTGAATCATTTCTTCAAGTTTGCCAGAATCAATTTCTTCAACACGGTCAATCAAATGCTGGGTCTGCGGCTGAATGTATTTACCATTCAGGCGGCGTGCAAGTTCTGCAACCTGCGGATGGCTGATGCCGGCAGGACAGCGTGAAGAACAGCATCCGCACATTACGCAGTCAAACGAAAGGTCTGCACATTTTGCAAAATCGCCGCGCTGTGCGTAAGCGATGTACTGCATTGTGTTCAGGCTCTGCGGACAGGCACGTGTACAGGCGTTACAGCCAACACAAGAATAAATTTCCGGGTAAAGCTGCATCATGACAGCCTGTTCCGGTTTCATGCTGTTGATGTCGTAAACCTGTTTTACCAATGGGAAGAAAGGCAAAGTTGCAATGTACATGTCATTTTCAACTTTTTTAGAACATGCCAAGCAAGTCTGAAGCTGGTTTGTACCTTTAATGCGGTAAATTGTTGCACAAGCACCGCAGAAACCGTTGCGGCAGCCGCAACCACGTTTAAGCTGGTAACCGGCATATTCCATAGCGTTCATAATTGTAAGTTCTGCCGGAACTTCGTATTTTTTGCCAAAAATATAAATGGTGGCCATTTCTTTATCTGCCATTTTAGTCTCCTAAACAGCGCCGCAAAGGGCGCTTAATAAGTAAGCAAGTCCTGAGAGCTTTCGTAAGAAAACCCTCAGAAAAATCACCGGGAAAGGCGATTTTGTTGACTAATACTCTGGTGGAAGTTCACCCAACTGGTCAAAGCTGAATACCGGACCGTCTTTACAAACGAATTTGTCACCGATATTACATCTTCCGCATTTACCAATACCGCATTTCATGCGCATTTCCATTGTTGTAAAAATCTGATTGTCCTTGAAACCAAGGTCTTTCAAAATTTTCAGCGACATATGGATAAGAATTGGCGGACCACACATGATAACAGTCATACCTGCATCAGGTTTAAGTTCCGTGATGTACGGAGGAACGAATCCAACGTGACCGTCCCAGCCTTCTTCTGCACGGTCAATTGTAATGTCAATTGAACAGTTAGGCTGTTTTTTCCATACATTCTGCATTTCGTCAAGACGAACAAGGTCAGCCTTAGAACGTGCACCGTAAATAACCTGAATTTTTCCGTAATTGTCGCGTTTGTCCATCATGTAGTTAACTACAGAGTGAACAGGTGCAATACCGATACCACCGGCAATTACCAAAATGTCTTTACCTTTAAGTGCGCCTTCTACCGGGAATCCGTTACCAATTGGACCGCGAACAGCGATTTCCTGACCAACTTCAGCTGAGTGAAGCCATTCTGTAACGCATCCGCATTTCTTGATAGAGAATTCCATATAATCTTTAAGTGTCGGGCTTGATGTGATAGAAATCATACTTTCGCCAACACCAGGTACAATAAGCATTGCACACTGACCAGGAATATGTTCAAAGAGCTTTTTACCGTCTTTGCCAACTACACGGAAAGTTTTTACATCCGGAGTTTCCTGGCGAATATCAATAATTTTTCCTACGTAAGGAATAAATGATTCGTTATTTTCCATTGGTTCCTCCGCCTACTCTTCCGACTCGTTATAAGCTTTAATTACTTTAACAATGTTCATGTTAACCGGGCAGCTTTCAAGACAGCGGCCGCAGCCTACACATGCAAATACGTTTTCGTGTGCCATCGGGTAATACATAAGTTTATGCATGAAGCGCTGGCGGCTGCGTTCTTTCTGTGTATGGCGCGGGTTTTCTGCTGCCATCTGCGTAAAGTCGTTGTACATACAGCTGTCCCAGCAGCGAACCTGTTCAACGCTTCCGTCGTTTTTCTTAAAGTCGCGTACATCGAAACACATACAGGTCGGGCATACATAAGTACAAGTTCCGCAACCAAGGCAGGCTTCCGAAATCTGATCCCAGATTTTGGAATTGAACATTTTAAGCATTTCGTGCTTTTCAAGCTTAGACAAATCAAGATGTGCGAAAGGCAGTTTTTCAACCTTTTCCGTGATTTGTTTTTTGCATTCTTCAACAGCTTTTGCATCGCCGTCAGCCAAAACGCCTTTTACAGCTTCAATCAAAGCCTTGCCTTTTTCAGTATTGGCTTCAAAATAAAACTTGCCGTCGGCTTTCCAGCAGCTTACGTCGCCAGCCGGGTTAGCAGCATCAAGTTTGTAAGTTGAACAGAAACAGGTCTGAGCCGGTTCGTTACAGGCAAGAGTAATTACAGTTCCGTGTTCGCGGCGGTTTTTGTAGTAAGTATCAACCGGTGTCATGTTCAAATAAACAGCATCGATAACTTCAAAACTTTTTGCGTCGCAGGCACGAACACCAAACACTACAAAGTCTTCAACTTCTTTGCGCGGGTCTTCAACTACAATTTCCTTACCGTTTACCTTGTAGTTTACAAGGCGTTCAGCTTTTGGAAAGAAAAAGTCTTTTGCAGAACGAACAGTTTTCAGTTCGTCTGACAAAACTTTGCCTTTTTCCCACAATTCAAAGTTTGCTTTTTTTGAACTGTTGGTTACAGGCAAATATAATTTCTGTTTTGAAGCAACAGCTTCAAAAAATGAATCAATTTTTTCAACTGGAAGGCAATACATTATTTGTCACCCCCTTCTTGAGAACGATCGTAAACAACGCTCGGTTCGGCGTCGCCTTCGGTAAAGGTCAACATCGGCGGCTTTGTTTCCATATCGCTACCGGCAATGTACGGTCCGTAAATCTCGTTGATATCTTTAATGAACTTGCGGTTAAGCAGGTGAAGCGGAATGTGTTCCGGGCAAACGCGTGAACATTCGCCGCAGTCTGTACAGCGGCCGGCAACGTGCCATGCGCGGATAATATGGTACAAACTTTCTTCAAAGCTAACCTGTGCAACTTTCTGCGATGTGTACATTGCGTTGTTGTCAAATACACATTTTTCGCAGGTACAAGCAGGACAAATGTCGCGGCAAGCGTTACAGCGGATACAGCGGCTGAATTCGTTTTTCCAGAATTCGTGGCGTTCATCGGCTGTCATTTTTTCAAGTTTTTCAACTTCGTCAAAACGTTTGCTGTCAAGCAAATCGCCGTCATCGCCTACCAGTTCGTCGTAAGTAACGTGCTTTTTAGATTTACAAACTGCACAGCGTTCTGCAATTTCGTTTGTTTCAGGGTCTTTCATTCCGTCGCATGGAATACCAACCACAACAACGTCATCGCGGGTAATGCGGTTTTCTTTTAAAAGTTCCGTAAAACTGTAAGTATCGCAAGGTTTCAGGAACACAAGAACTTTTTCTGAAGGAATAGGAGCATCAACCGCGTTAGGGTCGCGCTGCTTTGCCATAGAATTGTTCATTCTTGTGGTACTTTTTTTAACTTCAATTTCTCTTGTAATTTTTACAAGATATTTTGAAAGGTTTGCGCCACAGTTTTCGTTATATACAAAGTTTTTTTCAAGGTCTGCTGCATCAGCAAAAACTGAAGGAGTTACGTCGTAATCGAAAAGACCTTTTCTCCAACCCACTACTTTCTGAACAGTTCCGTCAGCAAGTTTTGCTTTTGCGTTTTCAATAAGGGTTGAAGTTAATTTGTTGTCTTGCATCTTACGTCCTCCAACTTTTTGTTTTCACCAAGTTCTGTAATCTGTGCAACAAAGTCGTTCATAATGCCTGCAAAACGAACGCCTTCGGCAGCAGAACACCATTCTACGCGTGTGCGGCCTTTTTCAATACCCAAGTAATCAAGCATAGAAAAAAGCAGTGTCATACGACGACGTGCAAAATAGTTACCTGTTGAATAGTGGCAGTCGCCAGGGTGGCAGCCGCACAAAATAACACCATCAGCACCACGCTGAAATGCGCGCAAAATGAACATAGGGTTCAAGCGGCAAGAGCATGGAATACGAATGATTTTTACGTTGGCAGGGTAATCCAAACGGTTGTTACCGGCAAGGTCAGCACCTGCGTAAGAACACCAGTTACAGCAGAATGCTACAATTTTTGGTGTCCATTCTTTCTTTTCTGTTACATCGCTCATAGTACTGCATCTACCTCCGCCAGAATCTGTTTGTTACTAAAGCCCTGCAAATCCATTGCGCCGCTTGGACAGGCAACGGTACAGGCACCACAACCCTGACACATTGCGCTGTTAACCTGTGAAACGTGTCTTGTAATTGTCGTGCGGTTTGGACCGCGGAAGTCTTTATCAACGTAACTAATTGCGCCATAAGGACATACATTAGCACACTGACCACAACCGTTACATGCGTTTTCGTTTGGTGTAGCAGTACAAGGGTTGTTTTTAAGTTTATCTTTAACCAAAAGACAAATTGCTTTTGCAGCTGCACCAGAAGACTGGGCTACAGTTTCCGGAATATCTTTTGGACCCTGGCAGCAGCCGGCAAGGAAAATACCTGCAGTTGGAGATTCAACCGGGCGAAGTTTTGCGTGAGCTTCAAGGAAGAAGTCATTGTTATCCATTGAAGTTGTAAGCATTGTTGCCAGCGGGCGTGCAGATTTGTCAGCTTCGATAGAGGCTGCAAGAACAACCATATCAGCTTTAATATGTACCTGTTTGTTCAAAATCAAATCTGAACCCTGAACATCCAAAGTACCATCGCTTAATGGTGTTACTTTACCAACCTGACCCTTGATGTAGTGAACGCCATACTGTTCAACTGCACGGCGGTAGAATTCATCAAACTGCTTGCCAGGCGTACGAACGTCAATGTAGAAAACGGTACAGTTTGTATCCGGGTAGTGGTCGCGGGTAAGGATTGCGTGTTTTGCCGTATACATACAGCAAACTTTTGAACAATATTCGTGACCTTTTGAAGAATCTGCCGAACAGCGTGAACCTACGCACTGTACAAATACAATGTTTTTTGGTTCCTTTCCGTCAGAAGGGCGTTTAAGGTGACCGTTTGTAGGACCAGAAGCGTTGCACAAACGTTCAAATTCAAGTGAAGAAACAACGTCCGGGCTCTGGCTGTAAGCATATTCATCGAATTTTGTAAGTTCAATCGGATTGTAACCAGTAGCAACAATAATTGCACCGTATTTTTCGGTAATTGTTTCTTCCTGCTGGTTAAAGTTAATTGCACCTACGCCACAAGCTTTCTGACAAAAACCACAAACGTTGTCTTTGCCGTTCTTTGCTGCTTTCTGGTGCAAACAGTAATTTGCATCAATTGTAGCAACTTTTGGAACAGCCTGTGCAAAAGGAATGTAAATTGCTTTTTTAGTATCAAGATTCAAGTTGAAATCGTTTGGAACTTTCTTGTTAGGACAAGCTTCGATACAAGCACCACAACCTGTACATTTTGTTTCGTCAACAAAACGAGGATGACGCTTAATATCAACCGTAAAGTTACCAATATAGCCTTTAACGCCGCAAACTTCGCTGTAAGAAAGGATGCGGATGTTAGCGTTCTGGCTAACTTCTGTCATTTTTGGTGTAACGATACAAGATGCACAGTCCAAAGTCGGGAATGTTTTATCAAGCATAGCCATTTTACCACCGACAGAAACTTTCTTTTCTACGATGTCAACCGGGAAACCTGCATCAGCAATATCAAGGGCTGCCGTAATACCGGCAATACCGCCGCCAATTACCAATGCGCGTTTTGTAACAGGTGTTTCACCTTCTACAAGTTTTGTATCAAGAATAGATTTTGCAACCGCTGCTTTACCAAGAGCAATTGCTTTTTCTGTATTCTCTGCAATATCCTTGCCAACCCAAGAAGTCTGTTCGCGGATATTTGCAACTTCAACCTTGTAAGGGTTCAAGCCGGCACGTTCTGCACAAGAACGGAATGTCTTTTCGTGCATACGCGGAGAACATGAACACAAAACAACGCCTGTCAGTTTGTCTTCTTTAATGCGGTCTTCAATCATTTTCTGACCGGCAGAAGAACACATATATGTATAGTGTGTTGAATAAACAACACCGTCAACTTTGCCAAGTTCTTCGGCAACTTTAGCAACGTCTACTGTCCCTGCAATGTTAGTACCACAGTGACATACAAAAACACCAATTCTTTCCATCTGTCACTCCTATTTGCGGTACTTTCTGAAAGCACTCATTAAAAGCTGCTGCGGTGTGTCATCATCAAGCTTGGCTGGAACCTGTGAAGGATCCAGATGAAGAGGACCACGTTCACGTTCAACAACAGTACGAACGGCATCAATCAGTTTTGCCGGTTCAACCTGACGAGGACAGCGTTCCAGACATGCAAAGCAAGACAAACAAGTATAAATTGATTTGCTGTTAAGCAAAGGTTCAATTTCACCGTTTTCTACCATCTGAACAAACTGATGTGGATGGTATTCCATTGCATCATAGTTAGGGCAAGTGCCTGAACATTTACCGCAAACCATGCATTTTTTAGGATTTACACCGCTGGTTTCAAGAATCAGTTCTTTATATTGCTGAATTTCGCTATCTAACATTTTACTTTCCCTCCTTTACGCCTAAAGCTTCTGCAAGAAGTTCTGTAAAATAAACAACATCTAAAGGTGAATTGCCTTTATTTTTAATCAAGTTATAGCGGCACAACGGGCAGCTTGTTACCAAAAAGTCTGCGCCCATATCCTGTGCGTTTGCCAGAATTGAAGAAGCCCGTTTTACAGGAATAGATTCATCTTCAAATGCAGCATATGCACCACAGCATTCGTTGCGCTGACCATAAATAACAGGTGTTGCACCAAGGGCTTTAATAAAATCTTCAAGAATCTGAGGATTTTCCGGATCATCAAATTCCATAACTTTGCCCGGGCGAAGAAGCAGACAACCGTAGTATGCACCGATTTTTTTACCGGTCAACGGGTTTTTAACGGCTGCTTTTACTTTGTCCCAGCCAATTTCATCACGAAGTACTTCCAGGAAATGAAGAACTTTTGTTTCACCGTGATATTCAATACCATCTTGAGCAAGATATTTATTTGCCTTCAGAATCATGATCTCGTCGTTCTGCATATCGTTATTAACCTGTTTAATAACGTTGTAACAGGCAGAACAAAGAGTTACCAATGGGGTTCCGGCATCACGGGCAGCAGCCAAAGCTCTTACAGAAGGAAGCTTTGAAGCAATCTCGTTTGTTCCCATTGGGTACACACCGCCACAGCACTGCCATTCTTCAATTTCGTTTAATTCAAAACCAAGCGCAGCAGCTGCAGAACGTGCGTACATGTCAAGGTCTTTTGCCTTGTTTTTTAAAGTACAGCCGGGGAAATAACTGTAATTCATTGATATGTTCCTTTTTTATGGCGTAAAACGCCACAGAAAACGCACCAGAGAACGGTTTTGCAAAAACTTCGCTTTATACCGCCCTCGTCTGATTTTAAGTGCTGCAAAATACGAACATACATTGCAGCACACCATTTACTTTATTATAAGCTTAACTTTTACCATTTATTTACTAGAACCATAAAGTTTTTTCTATATTAATGACAAAATTCAAGCATTTATAAACCAGCTGACGGCGGACAAGTCACCCTGCCCGCTTCAATTTACACCATCTGTTCCGGGTGGAAAACTTCGTCAAACTTTTCAGCTGTTAAGAAACCAAGTGCAACACAGGCTTCTTTAAGCGAAATGTTTTCTTTGTAAGCTTTTTTTGCAGTTTTTGCTGCGTTTTCGTAACCGATGTAAGGGTTAAGGGCTGTAACAAGCATCAAAGAATTGTGCAGGTTGTGGTGCATTTTTTCTTTGTTAGCTGTAATGCCAACAGCACAATTGTCGTTGAAAGAAACAATTGATTCTGCAATAAGACGTGCACTCTGCAGGAAGTTGTAGATACAAACAGGCATGAACACGTTAAGTTCAAAGTTGCCCTGACTTGCAGCCATACCTACAGCAACGTCGTTACCCATTACCTGTACGGCAACCATTGTTACCTGTTCGCACTGGGTCGGGTTAACTTTACCCGGCATAATGCTTGAACCAGGTTCGTTTTCCGGAATATGGATTTCTCCAAGACCATCGCGAGGACCAGAAGAAAGCCAGCGAACGTCGTTGGCAATTTTCATCATGTCGCAGGCAAGAGCCTTTAATGCGCCGTGAGCAAAAACAAGTTCGTCTTTGCTGGTAAGTGCATGGAATTTGTTTGAAGCAGTAACGAAAGGTTTGCCGGTAAGTTTTGCAACAGATTCTGCAACTTTTACATCGAAACCTTTTGGCGTATTCAAACCTGTACCAACAGCTGTACCGCCAAGTGCAAGTTCGTACAAAGCCGGCAATGCAGCCTGCAAAAGCATTTTGTCTTTTTCCAGAGAACTGCGCCAGCCTGAAATTTCCTGACTGAATTTAATAGGTGTTGCATCCTGCAAGTGAGTACGACCGCTTTTTACGATGCCTTCATTTTCAGCTTCAAGGCGCTTTAATGTAGCAACCAGAAGGTCAATAGCAGGAATAACTTTATCTTCAATGATTAAAACAGCTGCAATATGCATAGCTGTAGGGAAAGTATCGTTTGAAGACTGGCTCATATTGATGTCGTCGTTCGGGTGCAAAAGTTTTTTTACCTGTGCGCCGACTTTCAGCGAATCACCTTTTGCCATACCGGAAGCAATTTCGTTACCGCGGTTTGCAATAACTTCGTTTGCATTCATGTTAGACTGTGTACCGCTACCTGTCTGCCAAACAACCAGAGGAAAATGTTCGTTCAAATCGCCTGAAATAACTTCATCACAGGCAGCGCTGATTGCTGCAAGTTTTTCAGCTGTCATTTTTTCAGGTTTTAATGCGTTGTTTGCCATTGCGGCAGCTTTTTTCAAAATGCCGAAGGCGTGGGTAATTTCTCTCGGCATTGTTTCAATTCCAACACCGATTTTAAAGTTTTCGTGGCTGCGTTCTGTCTGGGCTGCCCAATATTTATCAGCAGGAACCTGCATTTCGCCCATAGAATCGTGCTCAATTCTGTAATCCATGGTTTCTCCAGTTTTTGTATTGTTTTTAAGGAAACGGCAAAAATCTTCTATAATAACAGCGATTTCTGCACGTTTCCCTGAAAAGTTTTTTTAGTTGAAATCAAGCTGGCTGATGATGCCTTTAAGTGTTTCTGCACTCTTTCTAAGCTGTTCAACTTCAGAATCTGCCAATGGAGGAGCAAGACGACCTTCAACACCGTTACCACCAACAACAGTAGGAATTGAAAGACAAACGTCGCTGATTCCGTATTCGCCGTTCAGCATTGTAGAAACGATTGTAACTGAAGGGTTGTTGTTTTTAATCATTTCACACAGGCGGGCTGTTGTAACACCGATTGCATAGTTTGTACAGCGTTTAGCATCGATAATGATTGCACCAGATTTGCGTACATATTCTTCAACAGCAGCTTTGTCCAGCGGTTCGTGCTTGTTGCCAACAGCGTGGTTGTAGTCGTCAACAGGTACAGAAGCGATGTTAACCATTGACCACGGTACGAAAGAAGAATCGCCGTGTTCACCAAATACGTAAGCGTGCAAGTTAGCCTGACCGATTCCGTATTCGTCTGCAATTTTTGTGCGGAGACGGGCGGTATCAAGCAAAGTACCTGTACCGATGATGCGGTTTACAGGAATTGATGAAGTTTTTGCAAGCTGGTATGTAAGAATATCTACAGGGTTTGCAACGAGAACATAAATTGCATCAGGTGCAACACGTGTAATCTGTGGAATAATTGACTTGAAAATATTTACGTTTGTCTGCGCCAAATCAAGACGGGTCTGACCTGGTTTGCGTGCAGCGCCAGATGTTACGATAACAATATTTGAACCTTTAGCGTCTTCATAAGTACCTTCGTGAATATTAACAGGGCTCATATAAGGTGTTCCCTGACGAATATCCATTGCTTCACCCATTGCGCGCTTAGCATCGATGTCGATAAGAACAATCTCTGTAGCTACGCCTTTAAGACAAAGGGCGTAAGCAATTGAAGAACCAACCTGACCGGCTCCGATAATTGTGATTTTGTTTGCCATTTCAAACCATCCTTACGAAAAATATTCGTGACTTGTGTTGTTTTGTATTTAGCGCAAAACTATCGAAATTTTGCGTGTATACTCTATTTGTAACATAGCATATTATCATTTTGGTATCGATTTGTGAAGTAGAATACCCCATAAATAGATAAAAATTTATCTGATTAAACAGCTCTAACCTTATAGAAAAAAAAAAAAAAAACAAAGCCACTCCGAAACAAATTCAGGATTTTTTTTAGGATTGTAAAATGCAGATTATTTTTAAATGATTAAACATAAAAAAAATTCGAGCTATCTTAAGCAAAGCCTCTCCAATCTAATGCTATAAATCTATCAATAAAAAAAAAGGCTGCCTAACATACAATTTTAGACAACCTCCAAATATTCTATATGATTTTAGACGATATTATTATTTCCTCTGATACATCTCCGTATAAGTTTTCAAAAAATTAGAAATGTCATCAGTAATCTGATTAGCAGAAGCACGCCACTTCCAGTTTTCTCCAACCGATGAAGGTCTGTTCATTCGGGCAAAACCGTCTAGCCCAATTAAATCTTGCATGCACAGAATACAGGTATTAGAAACACTTTCCATTGCAGCAAGCATCATTTCTTTCGGGAACTCATCATCATTTGTACGAAGATACCTTTTAGCATATTCAAAATCCTGAACAGAAGCCGATTTCATCCAGCCTTTAATTGTATCATTATCATGAGTTCCTGTATAAACTACGGAATTTTTTGTATAACTGAATGGAAGATATTCACTTGATTCTCTAGAATCAAAGGCAAACTGAAGAACTTTCATACCAGGATAACCTACTGCTGTCAGCATTTGACGAACACTGTCTGTTAAAAACCCCAAATCTTCTGCAATAATTGAAAGTTCACCATATGTTTTTTTTATTTCTTCAAACAGTGCAGCTCCCGGTCCCTGACGCCAGACACCATTTTTGGCATCTTTATCTCCATAAGGAATGCAGTAATAAGAATCAAAGCCCCGGAAATGATCAATACGTAAAACATCATAGATTCTAAGACTCATTTCAAGTCTCTTCTTCCACCAGCCGTAACCGTCATTTTTCATAAATTCCCAGTTGTATACAGGGTTTCCCCAAAGCTGCCCGTCAGCAGAAAATCCATCCGGGGGACAACCGGCAACCTCTAAAGGCTTATAATTTCCATCAAGCATAAACTGCTCAGGATTAGACCATACATCAGCACTGTCAGCCGATACATAAATCGGAATATCTCCAATAATTTTAATGCCGCTATCATTTGCATATTTTTTTAAGTTATTCCACTGTGTAAAGAAAAGGTACTGAAGCATTTTGTAGTAATTTATGCGTGACGTACATTTTTCTGTCCAGTTTTTAACAGCTTCCGGGTCACGACGGACAATATCTTCTTCCCAGCTTAAAAAAGAATCTCCATTATGTGCATCTTTTATTGCCATAAAGAGTGAATAGTTATCAAGCCAGAAAGCATTATTTTCACAGAAATCGTAAAATTCAGCAGGAATATTTTTTTCAAAATTAATTTGTATTTTTTCAAACAGTATGTGACGCTGAATATATAAAGTTCCATAATCGACACAGGCATCACTGCCGCCCCAAATTACATTTTCATAATCTTCTCTAGCTAACAGACCCTGTTCTTCAAGCAATTCAAAGTCTATAAAATATGGATTACCTGCAAAAGTTGAAAAACTCTGATAAGGAGAATCTCCATAACTCGTTGGTCCTATCGGCAAAATCTGCCAATAGGTTTGTGATGATTTTTTAAGGAAATCAACAAATGAATAAGCATTTTTTCCTAAAGTTCCAATGCCGGTATTTCCCGGCAAGGAAGATATATGCATTAAAACACCGTTAGCACGTTTATTAAGTAAATTCATAAAAAATCTCTGACTAATTTATTTTTTTTACACTTTCGCCTTCAATAAATTCAAAAGGAACTCGTTTGTGGGCAGCAGGTGCATTATTTTCTATACTGTCTAAAAGAAGAGAAAGCCCCTGCTCTACTAATTCATCTATCAACTGGCGAATAGTTGTAAGACGAGGACAGAAGAAACGTCCAAGGTCAATTCCGTCAAATCCTATTACCGAAATTTGATCTGGAACGCTGATTTTTTCATCTGCCAGTTTGCGGCATGCACCAATTGCCATAACGTCGGACATTGCATAAATTGCAGTAATTTCAGGGTTTTTCTTAAGCAGCTGGGCAGCAGCTTCAAAACCGCCTTCCATTGAATATTTAGAAACCTGGTACGATTTTTCAAAATCAAAAAAAAGACCAGCTTCTTTTACAGCTTCCAAAAATCCTTCGTAACGGGTTTTTGAAACTACAGAGTCTTCTATACTGCCGCCAATTACTCCAATTTTACTATGTCCGTTCTCTATAAGATATTTGGCTGCAAAATGTGCGGCATCGTTATTATCTGTACTGACACTGGAAAGATACTTACTGCCAACAGAATCTGCCGCATTTGAAATCAGTACACACGGAACCTTAACCTTATCAAACTCATCATCATATTTATCCGGGCTTCCGCCAAGGAAAACAAATCCTACCGGTTTCTGCTCGTAATATATTCTCACTGCGTTTGCTGCTTCGTCATCGTTTTCGTCAAGAACAACAACATCAACAGTGTAAGGTAAAGGTTCCAGTTTTTTCTGCAGGCCTTCCAGCAGGCCATTTAAAAGCGGACTGGAAGAACCTTTTACTATGACTACAATATTCTTGCGTTCCTGAGTTTTAAGCTGCTTGGCAGCGGCGTTCAGAACAAAGCCGTGCTTCTGCACAACTGCCATTACTTTTTCGCGGGTTTTGTCGCTTACATCCGGGTGGTTGTTCAAAACACGCGAAACTGTACCAATGGCGCAGCCGCACTCTTTCGCAATATCTTTTATAGTCATACTTTTTCCTTTGCCGGTTTTATCCCTTTACGGCACCAGCGATTACACCCTTGATTATATATTTTTGCGAACTTATATAAAAGGCGATAATCGGAATAATTGAAACAACCAGCATTGCCATAAATCCGCCGTAGTCGGTAGAACCGTAAGCGCCCTGCATTGCAAGCTGAATTGCTACAGGTACTGTTTTATGGTCTGAACCCAGAATAAGGTAAGGAAGAAGATAGTCGTTCCAAACCCACATTGCATTCAAAATTGCAACAGTAATTGCCGTTGGTTTAAGCATTGGAAATACAATCTGGAAGAATGTCTGAAGCGGTGTACAGCCGTCGATTGTGGCAGCTTCTTCAATTTCTAACGGAATGCTTTTTACAAAACCGCTGAACATAAATACAGCCAGACCTGCACCAAAACCAAGGTAAACAAGAATGATTCCGAAAACATTGTCAAAGTAAACAGATGTTACTACGAATGTCATTGTGTACATTACCATCTGGAACGGTACAATCATGCTGAAAACAAATGCGTAGTAAAGAACTTTAGTCAATTTGTCTTTTACACGAACAATGTACCACGCTGTCATTGATGTGCACACGATAATAAGCAGAACCGATGCAACGCTGACAAAAGCCGAACGAAGGAAAGCCATTAAAAAGCCCGATGTGGTAATGCCGTTGATGTAGTTTTCAAAGCCTACAAACATGTCGCCTTTTGGCCATGCAAACGGTACTGTTGAAACATAAAGGCGTGATTTGAACGAGTTCAGCAATACAAGGAGAATCGGGAAAATGAAGACTGCCGTAAGGGCAATCAATAATGCCATCGTAAGGTTTGAACTTACTGTTTTTTTCACTGTGGTATTCATTACTGTTCAATCTCCTTTTTATTTGTAAGTTTTAACTGAAGGAATGCAATAACTGCAACGATGATGAAGAACATTACAGCTTTAGCCTGTGCTACACCGTGCCAGGCTGCACTTCTGTTATAGAATGTCTGATAAATATTCAATGCAAGCATTTCTGTTGTTTTTTCAGGTGCGCCTGCCGTAAGTGCAAGGTTCTGGTCAAACATTTTGAAAGAGTTTGACAATGTTAAGAACATACAGATTGTAATTGAAGGCATTACCATCGGTATTTTTACCTGAAAAAGTACCCTTAATGGAGAAGCGCCGTCAATCTGGGCTGCTTCAAGAAGATCGCCGGGCACGTTCTGCAAACCGGCAATGTAAATAACCATCATATAACCAATAAGCTGCCAGTTGGTAAGAATTACCAGACCCCAGAAACCGTATTCAGTTTTGAAAGAAATATCTGTACCGACTACGTTCAAAAGAACGCCGTTAATCAAAAGGTTCCAGATGTAACCTAATACGATACCGCCAATCAGGTTAGGCATAAAAAATACTGATCTGAAAAAGTTTGTTCCTTTTATTCCCTTTGTAAGCAGAAGAGCCAGTGCAAAGGCAAAAACGTTAACAGTTACAATAGAAACAACTGTGAAAAGCGATGTAAATCCCAGCGCATGTACAAACTCGTTGTCTGCTGTAAAAGCCTTAATATAGTTCTTAAAACCAACAAAAGCTGTAATATCAGTTACGGTTGTAAACTTTGTAAAAGATAATGCAATACCCATAATAAAAGGAACAACAAAGAACAGGGTAAAACATATAAGTGTTGGAAGAACAAATATTGGAAAATACTTTTTAATTGGATTTTGATCCTTTTGCATAAGTTTGTGTCTCCAAGGTAAGGTTTTGTAGAATTGGTGGCAGCGGCAAACACTTTTTGCCGTTATCCGTTCAGGTTTTAAGCATTTGAACATACAGTGCTTAAAACCTTTTATTATTAAACTGCTAAAAAAATGCAGGTTTCTGAAAACCTTCAAAACCTGCATCAAATCAGATTCCTAATTATTCAGCCAAAGCTTTTTCAGAAGCCCAGTCTTTAACAACACCAGCTTTTACTTCTTCCCAAGTTTTTGAACCCTGAGCATAGCGAAGCAATGAAGCACCGAAGTTGTCTTTGAATGTCTGTGATGGGAATACTGTGAAGTTCCAAGAAACTGAAGTAATTCCAGGTTTAGCCATCCAGTTAGAAATTTCAACTGCTAAAGGATCTGTTGGTCTTTCATTTGCAGCAAATGTATCAAATGGAGCAATGAAACCAAGTTTGTTTGTTACATAATCTTTACCAGTTTTAGAAGAATACAACCAGTAGATGAAGTCTGCAGTAGCCTGCTGATCTTCTTTAGAAGCTTTCTTGTTGATACAGTAGAAGTTTTCTGTACCTACACAAAGACCCTGTTTTTCTTCACCAGCAACACCTGTATAGATTGGAAGATATTTTACGTTTTCAGCTTTTACTTTGTTTCCAGAAACACCAGAGATCTGTCCCCAAGCCCAGTTACCATTCTGTACCATTGCACATTCTTCAAGAGCAAATTCAGCCATTGAGTTATCTACAGTTTTAACACCAGCGTTTTTAGCAGGAATTACAGAGTCTGTAAGGTAAAGGTCAAAAATGTTTTTGAATTCGTTTGCATAAGTGAAATCAATTTTCATAGAAGCTTTTGGATCTGCCAGGTTAGCTTTTTTGCTCTGGAATTCGTAGTAAACTGGTACGTTTGCCAAGTGTGTCTGCCATCTCCAGTCTTCGCCAGCTTTCAATGATGTAGAAGCAAATACACCTTTGATGCCGAGTGCAGCAGCGTTTGCCTGCATATCGTCACAAACTTCTTTAAGAGCAGCAAAGTTCTTTACTTCGTCCATGCTGTTGTATTTTGTTGCTTTGTTAGGAAGTGCAAAGTATGCATCTGTGATTTTTGAGTTGTAAATAATTCCGTAGCCTTCTACAACGTAAGGAATACCGTAAACTTTTCCTGCTGATGTTACAGCAAGTGATTTGTCTGAAAGATGTTTGTAAAGTTCTGTGTTTGAAAGATCTGCACAGTAGTTTTTCCAGTTGCCGTAGCCAACAGGTCCGTTAATCTGGAACAATGTAGGAGCCTGTTTTGTAGCCATTTTTGAAGTAAGGGTTGATTCGTAAGAGTTGTTGGCAGCTGTTTCAACAATAACTTTTACGCCTGTTTCTTTTTCGTAAGCTGCGGCAAGTTCCTGGTAAACTGATGCTACTTCAGGTTTGAAGTTCAAATATCTAACCTGACCTTTTTTTGGAGCTGCAAATGCAGATGCCGTCAAAACCATTAAAGCAAGTGTTCCTGCAATAATCTTTTTCATTTTTTCCTCCTGATGAAAAAAATAATAATAAAACTTTAGTCATATTTGGAAACGTTACTGATAACGTTACCGGAAACGTTTCCAATCGATATAATTAATACTACCACCCATATTTTGAGCTGTCAAATTTTTTTTTACTTTTTTTCGATTTTTTTTTGCTTTCAGAATAAAGTACAGCTTGCTTTTTTTCGCTGGCTAAAATTTTCCAAAGAGTTCGATTTTTTAGTCTTTAGAAATTGAGAAAATTGAATTGTTTTTAGTTGAATAAAATATAATCTGCATGCCAGACTTTTTCTACTTATGGCGGACATTTTATGCGCCATTTTTTATGCGCCCGGCATGAACTATGCACGCGCCTGCAAAAATTCCAAATATTCGTTCATGCAGACAGGCTTGCTGAAATAATAGCCTTGCAGATAATTAACGCCCAGCTTTTCAAGGGCTTCAACCTGTTCCAAAGTTTCAACGCCTTCTGCAACAATGTGCCCGCCAAGATTAAGAACCATTTTTACAACGGTCTGCAAAACGATATTTGCCTTTCCCTTGTCCGGATTGCTGTCGTCAAAGCACGGCCACACAAGGCTTTTGTCTATTTTTACAATATCAAAATCGGCTTTAACCATCTGCGCCAGATTGGAATACCCGGTGCCAAAATCGTCCATGGAAAAAGTGCAGCCCATTCTGCCCAAAGCCTGCATGTTCTGGCTGAGCATTTTATCATTTGCAACCGCCGCGCTTTCCGTAATTTCCAGATTGATGCAGCTTGGCGCAAGCTGGTATTTTTTCAGCATATTTTCAATCTGTTCGGGCAAATCGGCATCAATGCACTGCAAGCCGCTTAAATTCAATTCTATATATTCAACGCCTTTCTGGCACAGCCCGCTGCTTTGCATAAAGCCGAAAACTTTTTCAAAAATCAAATTGCTGATTGCGTTGATAAGCCCGTGCTTTTCGGCAAGCGGTATAAATTCTTCCGGCGAAACATAGCCGATTGTTTCCGTATCCTTAAGACGCACCAAAGCTTCGGCACTAATAAACCGCTTTTTTTCAACAGAATAAATAGGCTGAAAATACACATCAAAACCGTCGTTGTGAATGGCTTCGCTAAGCAGCTTTACAATTTCGTCCTGACGGCGCTTGGTCTGAATAAAATCGCTGCCGATATCGTGGGCAAAAATATCGTGTTCATGCAAAGCCGGGTTTTCGGTAATAAAGCCCAGCATGTCAATAATTTCGGTGGCGGTTTTCAAATCGTTCGGGTAAGCAATAATATCGATATGGGGCGTTACAAAAACCTTCGTATCCCAAAGCGGCCACGCCTTATTAAAGCGTTTCTGCATTTCGTCAAGCCGTTTATGAATTTCTTCTTTTGTAGAACGGAAATTGTTGGGCTGGTTTGCACCGTAACGCAAATACTGAACAATTCTGCCGCTTTTGTCGTTGTCTACAATGCTTGCAACGATTGCAAAGCCGTTGTTGTTAGTGCGGAACAAACTGGCGTCCATGGTCTGGGCAACAAAAGTGCTCATGTCGTTAAAAAGTTCGTTTACAGCGTCTTTGCCGTATTTCAGCCGCAAACCGGGCAAATCCGAAAAATAAAAGTTTATAACTTCAAAAGTATTTTTGCGGCTGATCATTTCCTGCAAAATCAGTTCAAGGCTTTCGTTGTCAAAAATGCCGCGCTTTGCGTTAACGCAGTCAATGGGCTTCTGGTAGGCGATGTACATGAAAAATACAACAAGGCTTATGCAGAGGCTGGAAAAAAGTATGCGCGGAAAAAGTATCTGAATGTGAAGGTAACAGAACCACACGCAGACGCTTAAAACGATGTAGCGTTTTTTGCCTTGCAGAGGGCAGTTTTTTTTGTAATTTGACAAAGTTTTTGCCAGCGCAAAAAGCATATATATGGAAGACAAAAACAGCATTTGCCGCACCATAGGGCCTGCCGGGTAAATTGCGTCGCTTCCAATAACGTATTTAATCGGGCTGAAGACAAGGGCAAGAATTGTCAATGCATACGGAACGATTACCGAAATCCATGTAAAAGCCTTCAAACGTTCCTGTTTTTTTAAAAGAAAGGTAACGTACAGATAAAGGAACAGGCAAACGTTTTCAATGGAAAAATAGAAAAGCTGATGGAAAAACCTGCGGGCAATATGCGAAACTTCGCGGGGAAATGCAAGTGAAAAAACAACGGCAAAGTCGGCAACAATATAAACCGCCGACCAGAACATCATGAACGAAAAACAAGTGGTAGAAAGCAGCGGCAGCTTTTTTTGCGACCAATACAGAATCTGCAAAACCAAAATAACCAGCACCGCCGCAATCTGAAAGTGTATATTTTCAAAAAACAACATCATAAATCCTTATAAAAAGCTACTTTCATTATAGCAAAAAAATACCAGTTTTATAGGAATTTATCAAATGCATGGGCTATTTTATTTTCTCTAACCGCCATATTTATCTGTGCCCAAAGCCAATAGTTTTCGCGGTGCGAAAACTACGGATACTGTAAAAAAAACTGGCAGATGCGCGCGTACTTTTTAATTCTTCTCTAGCCGCTGTCTCTGTCTGTGTATGTGGCAGCGGCTAGAAACCGGACGACGGGCTGCCTGTCACTTTCAAATAAAAACTTCGCATATTTCTGCCTGCCCGCACACAAAACACGCAGTTGTATTATTCGCGCTCCACGTGATAAAATCCCGGTATGCGACCATTCAAAGTACATGCACCCTACGAACCTTCCGGTGACCAGCCGCAGGCAATTGAAAAACTTGCCCAGGGCTTTTTAAACGGCGATAAATATCAGACCCTAAAAGGCGTAACCGGCAGCGGCAAAACCTTTACAATGGCAAAAATCATAGAAAAAATACAAAAACCCACGCTGATTATCAGCCATAACAAAACCCTTTCAGCCCAGCTTTACCGGGAATTTAAAACGTTTTTTCCGGAAAACGCAGTTGAATATTTTGTAAGCTATTACGACTATTACCAGCCGGAAGCCTACGTGCCCGCCCGCGACCTTTACATAGAAAAAGACGCTTCAATAAATCAGGAAATTGACCGGCTGCGGCTGGGTGCGACCTACAGCCTTATGGAACGCCGGGACGTGATTGTAGTTGCAACGGTTTCGTGCATTTACGGACTTGGTATGCCGGAACTTTACCGCGACATGCGCCTGCACGTAGAAGTTGGCGAAAGCATAAATCCGGCAGAATTTGCAAGACAGTTAATAAGCCTGCAATATCAGCGCAACGACATTGCGTTTGACCGCGGCACATTCCGCATAAAAGGCGACATTATCGAAATTTTTCCGGCATATATGGAAACAGACGAAGCCTACCGCATAGAGCTTGACTGGGAAGAAGTTGCGCGCATACGCCGTTTTCATACAATCAGCGGCGAAATTATGGAAGAACTGGACGAAACGACGATTTATCCGGCAAAACACTTCGTTGTACCGCAGGATATGCTGAACAAAGCCGTTGATAAAATAAAAGCCGAAATGGAAGAACGCGTAGAATTTTTCAATTCTACCGGCAAGCTGCTGGAAGCTGAACGAATAAAAACCCGCACCACCTACGATTTGGAAATGCTGAAAGAAATGGGCTACTGTTCGGGTATTGAAAACTATTCAGGTCCAATTTCCGGCCGCGCGCCGGGACAGCCGCCTGCAACGCTTCTTCACTATTTCCCCGATGATTTTTGCTGCATGATAGACGAAGCCCACGTAACGGTTTCGCAGATTGGCGCAATGTACGAAGGCGACCGCAGCCGCAAGCAGAACCTCATCGATTTCGGGTTCAGGCTGCCAAGCGCGCTGGACAACCGTCCGCTTAAAGGCGACGAATTTACCAAAATGGTAAACCAGACGATTTTTGTTACGGCAACTCCGCGCCCTGAAGAAATAAAGAAAAGTACGCAGGTCGTTGAACAGCTTATCCGCCCGACAGGTCTTTTAGACCCGATTGTAGAAGTGCGCAAAAGCGAAGGTCAGATGGAAGACATTTACGGCGAAATAAAAGAGCGCATTGCCAAAAACGAGCGGTGTCTGGTTTTGACCCTTACAAAAAAAATGGCAGAAGATTTGACCGAATATTTAAGTGGGTTCGGGCTGAAAGTAAAATACATTCACAGCGAAGTTGAAACCATTGAGCGCGTTGAAATATTGAAAAGCCTTCGCACCGGCGAAATTGATATTCTTATCGGCATTAACCTTCTGCGCGAAGGCATCGACCTTCCGGAAGTTTCGTTTATTGCAATTCTGGACGCAGATAAAATCGGATTCCTGCGTTCTGCAACAAGCCTTATACAGATTATCGGACGCGCGGCGCGCAACCAGAACGGCAAGGTTGTAATGTACGCCGATACTTTAAGCCCGGCAATGAAAGAAGCCATCACCGAAACCGAACACCGCCGCGCAATTCAAAGTGCATACAACGAAGCCCACGGAATTACCCCGGCAACGGTAAATAAAGCCGTTAACGATATTCTGGTGCGCCAGGAAGAAGAAAAGCAGGAAAATACACAGATTGAACTTGATGTTCTTAAAAAAAGCTGCAATCTGCTAAACCCGAAGGAACGCAAAAAACTTATAAAGCTTTTGGAAAAAGAAATGGCAGACCACGCCGAGCGTCTGGAATATGAAGAAGCGGCGGCAATCCGTGACCAGATTGCAGAAATTAAAAAGCAGTATGGCGAATAATCCGGAAAGCAGCATGAAAAATACGCAAGAAGAATCTGGCAAAGATAAAACAGAACAAAAATCTTCCATTAAAGTAACCATCAGCGGCAGCGGCACCAGCAGCGGCATACCGGCAATAGCCTGCAAATGCCGCGTCTGCAAATCGGCAGACCCAAAAGACAAGCGCAACCGTGCCGCCGCCTTTGTTACCGACGGCACTTTTACAATCGCCATAGACGCAGGGCCGGAGTTCAGGATACAGGCACTGAATTACGGGCTAAGCCGCCTTGACGCGGTTTTAATAACCCACAGCCACGCAGACCATATTCACGGGCTGGACGACATACGCTGCTTCAGCGAAGAAAAAGCCCTGCCGGTTTATGCAAACCGCCCTACCCTTGCAAACGTAAAAAACTGCTACGATTATGTTTTTAAGCCAACCCAAAAAGGCGGCGGCAAACCTCAGCTGGATTTGCAGAATGCAGAAATTTTCAATTTGAAGAACCCGCTTGCCATTGGCAGCATGAAAATTGTGCCTGTGCCCATGCTGCATGGCGTTCTGCCGGTTTTCGGCTGGCGCATAAACAATTTTGCGTATCTAACAGACCTTAGCAAAATAGAAAACGAAGGCTTGCAAAGGCTAAACGGCATAAAATGCCTTGTAATAGACGGTCTGCGAAGCGAAGAACACGAAACACACTGTACTTTTGCACAGGCTCTGGATATTGCGTGTCAGACCAGTGCCGAAGAAGTTTACATAACTCATATTGCCCACGATTACAGCCATGCAGAAATTTGCCGGATATTAAAAGAAGAACAGGCAAAGCGCCCTGCACTTTACGGCAAAACCGTTGCCCCGGCTTACGACGGCATGGAAATCAGCATATAAAGTACGGTGCAAAACATTCAATTTTAAACGTACCGCTTGACTGAAATGCTGCATTTTAGTATTATTTGGTCTCTAAACTTAGAAAAAACTATTTAGGTAGGTAGATTATATGTCAAGAAGATGTGATATTTGCGGTAAAGGTTCGCTTAAAGGCAACAGAGTAAGTAAGTCTTACAACCACACACGCCACACATGGAAACCAAACGTAGTAGACGTTAAAACAGAAGTTGGCGGAACAACTTTGACAGTAAAAGTTTGCACACGCTGTCTTAGAAGTGGTTTTATTACCAAAAAAGTGTAATTGATTTTTGTTGATTATTCTTTTGAAAGAGAGCTGCGGATGCGGCTCTTTTTTTATTTTAAACCGGATTTACAAACGACTGTAAAACGGTTTATCTGTTCAAATAACTGCCCAAATTGACAAAAAAGCCGCAAAATGGTACATATATTGGCGTTCTTTAACATTAAATCATAAAAGGACCGCTCATCATGACTTATTCCCAGCCAACAAATCTTGGTATTATTGCCTGTCCAGGTGGAGAGGCTTTTGCAAACGAAGTTATAAATCATCTTAAACACATTTACAAACATCGTTTTAACCTTAAAACCGAAGCCCTTATTAAACGCTACGGCACAGAAAAAGAAAAGCTTCAAAGAGACATTAACTTTTTAAGCGATTTGCGTACTTCTGACTTGTTGGTAAAAGGAAGCATCGATAGTTACCGCGTACCAAAATTCAAAATAGACACACGCTTTACATACTTTATGAACGGCGAGTTCAAAACCGAGATTTTGGAATGCATCCGCGGAAAAGACATTTATATTTTTCAGGATGTTGAAAACCATCAGGCGCTGACCCTTAACGGCGGCAAAAACAAACTGGCGCTTTCTGTAAACGACCACGTAATGTCGCTTCTGGTAACAATTGATGCCGCGCGACAGGCAGGCGCTGCAAGCATTTCGCTTGTTTTGCCGGTTTACCCGTACAGCCGCCAGCACAAAAAGAAGGGCCGTGAAGGTTTAACAGCCAGCCTTTTGGGTCACATTTACGAAAACATGGGCGTTTCACGCATCATTACCCTTGACATTCACTCGCGCGAGATTGAAAACAGTTTTGGCAAGGCACATATTGATAACCTGCACGCCAGCTACCAGATTATCCGCGAACTTTCTAAAATTACAGACCTTACATCAAACAGCGATGACCTTGTAGTTGTTTCGCCTGATACCGGCGCTGTAGACCGCAACAAGTTCTACGCAACCGGTCTTAAAAAACCTCTGGCACTAATCTACAAAGAACGCGATTATTCCGTTGTTACACAGAATGCCCGCGAAACCAATATCAAAGCCGTAAAACTTTTGGGCGACGTTAACGGCAAAACCGTTTTTATGGCAGACGATATGCTTGGTACCGGCGGAACATTGCTTAAAGCCATGGAATTCTTAAAGGAACAGGGCGCAACAAAAGTTATTGCCGCAATCAGTTTGCCATTCTTTACCGGCAACGCAATTGAACAGTTTAACGAAGCATATAAAAAAGGCTATTTTTACCGCATAATCGGTACAAACGCCGTTTACCACGAAGAACTGCTGAACTGCGAATGGTACATCAATACAAACGTTTCCGGTCTTTTTGCCAACGTAATTTCGCGCGTGCATCACAACCAGTCGCTTAGCGATTTGCTTGATAACCGCACAATTATTGACAAACTTATCAAAGTAAAAGAATAAAACACTGAACCGAACGTTTTTGGTGTTTAATATTTTCAAAACTTTCAAACAGCCGGCAAAAGTCGGCTGTTTTGCTTTATGGTGAATATTCTGAAAACTATAATCTGCGCCGACATTGGAACTTCTTCTTTAAAAGCGGCTTTAATAAAAAGCGACGGCACAATCTGCGCTTTTAGCCGGGTTGCTTTTGACCAAACTGCCCAAAACGCACCAAACGCCGGCGCCTGCCCCGCTGCAAAAATCAGCATGCAAAAACCAAATAACCTTTGGCTTTGTGCATTTCAGCAAGCCGTTGCAGAACTTTTGCAGAAATTTCCACAAAATAAAGAAGGAATTGAAGGAATTTGCATTTCGGGGAACGGACCGACTTTTGCAAACCGGCAGTTCTGCCATTTATGGAATGATTTTAACGGTACGCCGGAACAGCAGAAAAAATACCGGGAAATGTCTGGTTTTTCGCTGTTTTTGCCCCGGCTGTTTTACCTTAAAGAAAACTGCCCGGCGCTTTTTAATAAATCCGCCAGCGATTATTTCATTTTTTCCGGCCCGGAATATTTAATTTTTCAGCTTACAAACTGCCCGGTAACGGTTTTGCCGGAAGAACGCTTTGAAGCCGCATACTGGAACGCGGATATTCTGCAAAGCAACGGCATTTTGCCCGATTTGCTGCCGCCATTTGTAAAACCGGGCTTTTGCGCCGGCACGCTTACCGCAAATGCCGCCGCCATGCTTAATCTGGGCAAAAACTGCAAAGTTTACTGCGGAATGCCGGACTTTTGCGCGGCGCTGGTCGGCACGGCAACAACCAGCCCCGGTATGCTCTGCGACCGCGCCGGTTCCAGCGAAGGGCTGAATCTTTGCACGCAAACGCCGATAACAGGCGGCGGAATAAGAACCCTGCCTTCGGTAATTTCTGGACTCTTCAACGCGGCGGTACTTTTGCCGGATTCCGGGCACAAATTCGGCGAGTTTAAGAAAAATTCAATTTACAAAGATTTAAGTTTTAACCAGACCGTTGAAGAACTTTTGCAAAAACCCGGCAGCACCGGCTTTAAGCTTATGGAAAATATTGCGCTGGACGTGAAAAACGGCATTTCGCTTCTGGAAAAACACTGGGGCAAAAAAATTGAAACCATGCGAGTTACCGGCGGACAGGCGCACACACCGGCATGGAACCAGTTTAAGGCGGAAATTTGCCAGATAAAAATTGAAATCGGCAACAGCCCGGATGCAGAACTGACGGGCGACGCTGTTACGGCTTTTTACGGCATGGGTCTGTACAATTCCCTGCAAGACGGGGCAGAAAAAATATTCAAGGTTACAAAAGAATTTGTACCCGGCGAACAATTTAACAATTTGGGCAGCACAAAATGAAAATCTACAGGCTTCCTTTAGAAACAAAGGCAATTTTATTCGACATAGATTCTACCCTTTACACAAACGCCGCCTACGCTTTTGAGCAGGTGGACGTGCAGATAAGGCATTTTGCAGATTTGCGCGGCATAAGCCACAAAGAAGGGCGCGAACTTATAGAAAATTACCGCACAGAATGGGCAGAAAATCACAATGGCGAAAAAACAAGTTTGGGCAATACGCTGAAAGCGTTCGGCATACCAATTGAAGAAAGCATAAAATGGCGCGAAACCTTGCTGGAACCCAAAGATTTTTTGCAGAACGATCCGCGCCTTTTTGCAACGCTGAAAGAATTGTCAAAAAAATATTCAATTGCGGCGGTCACAAATAACCCTGCCCTGCCGGCGCGGAAAACTTTGCAGTGTCTTGGTGTTGAAGAATTTTTCACAAATCTGGTTGCACTTGATACCTGTTCGGTTTCTAAGCCGCACCCCACGCCATACCAGTACGCGGCAAAACTTTTAAATGTTGCGTGTACCGGCTGCTTATCTGTCGGCGACCGCTTCGACATAGATTTGCGCGTGCCGATGGAACTGGGAATGGGCGGCATTCTGGTAGACGGCGTAGAAGACGTTTACCGGCTGCCGGATATTTTGAAATAATTCAAGAAAACTGAAAAATCTGTAACTGCGGCGATATTTCAAAAACAACAATCTCGCCGCAAGCAGCGGGGTATGTTGTTCGTAATAAGCGATATTAAACGCACGAATAAATGCTGCCGCAAAGTGCGCAAAATATATAATACCGTTCGCCTTTGCAAAAATTGAACGCCGCCACAAAACCAGCCGTGCAGTTAAAATATTTTTCCGCATATAAAAAACGTATTGCAGGTTCAGTTTTTATGCGGGCATAAAAAAACCGGCTGTCTTTAAGCCGGTTTTGCTTTTATAAAATGCCCCATACGCGATTCGAACGCACGACCTGTTGCTTAGGAGGCAACCGCTCTATCCAGCTGAGCTAATGGAGCATGAACGGATAGAGCCTAGCACAAAACCAGCAAAAAAACAAGTTATGCGCCGGTTGCAAACACAGCTAAAATTCCCAGCCTTTCGCCGGCGCGGAAAGTTTCACGCTTTTCAGGCTGTAATATTTTGCATAATCGTTATTCGGCCAGTCGTCCTCTCTTACAGACAAATCCATCAGGTAAAGCAAGCCGGGGTAAACGCTGAAAGGTTCAAAAACCACGTCTTCGCCAGCCGAAGCAAGGGCTGTTTTGTCACGGGCATCAGCTTCGGCATCGTACTGCCGCGCAATGCCGTTTGCAATGCACCTGAATGCGGTAAAACCATGGGTTTTTCTTCCGCAAAAGCAAAAAAACGAAAATAAAGCGAACAAAACGGCAAAAACAAACCACAGCTTTGATTTCGGCATAAGTTTTTCAGCCATTCCGTCCAGACTAATGCCGGTGCGGCTGGCAATGTAGCCGCAAATATAAAATTCCTGCACAAAAGCCAGCATAACAATTGAAAAATAAACCACGTTCAGCAGGCGGCCGTCACCCTGATGCCCCATTGCGTAAAACGGCGGACAGTGCATTAAACACGGCCAAGCCAGCGCAAGCACAACCACCAGCAGCGGTCTGTTAAATTTGCATTTGCGGCTGTCTGCCAAAGCCTTTGCACCATTGTAAAAAACAGGAAAAGCAATTAAAAGCCCCAAAAACAAAGGAATTGAAAACCAGCCGTCTGCGTTTTCAAAACCGTGAAATGTTGAATTTACAATTGTTTTTGCAAAAGACATACCCGAACTTGCAAACTGTGCCTGCCGCACCGCCGTGCCCGGAGCCTTAAAATTAAGTACCAGGCCAAAAGCCGATGCAATCAGGGGCAAAATATTGCCTGCAAAAAGCGGCATTTTTTTGAACCAGAAGCCGTAAACAGCAATTCCCAAAACCATCAAAAAGCCCAAAAAAGCCGTTACGTGGTTTCCGCCGGAAAGAATAAAAGCCAGAATTGCGGTTAAAACGATTTTTACGACAAATTTGCACCAGTTAATGCCCTGCAAAGTATTTTTGCTGGCGTTGTCATTTTTATAATTATTGCCAAAACCAACGCTTGTACAGGCAACCGCCAAAACTAACAGAACGCCGTAAAAAAACGTATAGTTTCCGGCACCGTTAAACCAGTAAACACCCTGCGCACAGTCCGGCATCCACTGCACTTCAATCAGGCTTACCAAAAAGCCCAAAGCCACGCTTGGCAGTGCCGCAAAACCCAGCCGACGGTGCAGCATATACCAGGCAAAAAACACGGTTGAGGCGCAAAGCACTAGCAGAATAAAAATTCCGGCAAAAGCGTAAGCGCTTTCACCAAAAATAGAAGGCTGCAAGGCAAGCAAAAATGCCGAAGAATAAAGCCCCTGCCAGTTGTGCCAGTACCAGATGCTGGTTTTTACAGCCTGGGCAAGCACGGCAAAAATTGAATGGGTACTAACCCAGACATTTCTCGCTTCAAAAGAATAACTGAAATCGTCTGCGCCGGGGTGGTTGTAAAACGAAAGCAGAATAAGCGGCAGCAAAAACGCCAAAGAAACAGCAATAATTCCGTAACAAAACAGATTTTTCTTTGCATTTTGCGATAATTCAAAAATTTTCATATTTTTTCCTTTAGTAAACCTGATTAAACTTCTTCGCGCACAATATAAAGCGGACGGTCTTTAGTTTCGGTGTAAATTTTTGCAAGATACTGCCCCAAAATGCCCACCGAAAAAAGCTGCAAGCCGCCAATAAAAACGATGATGCACACCATACTTGGCCAGCCGGCAACAGGGTCGCCCCAAATCATTTTGCGCACAATAATCAGAATAATCATCAAAAAGGCAATGATAAGCGAAAAAATGCCCAGAATGCTTGAAAGCATCAAAGGTTTTACAGAAAAAGCCGTAATTCCGTCGATGGAATACAAAAACAGTTTATGAAAAGACCATTTTGTTTCACCGGCAACACGTTCGCGGTTTTCGTATTCAAACCATTTGGTTTTAAAGCCGACCCACGGGAAAATGCCTTTGGAAAATCTGTTTTTTTCGGAAAGCGACAAAACCGCGTTTACATAAACCCGGGTCATCACCCTAAAATCCCGCGCGCCGTCCACAACTTCAATATTGCAAAGCTTGCGCATAATTTTATAAAACATGCGGGCAAAAAATGAACGGATTGGCGGCTCGCCTTTGCGGTCTACGCGGCGGGTGGCAGCGCAATCGTAATCTTCATTCTGAATTGCTTCAAGCATTTCGCCGATTAAGCTCGGCGGATCCTGCAAATCCGCATCAAGGGTTGCAACATAATCGCCGCAGGTTTTGTTCAGGCCTGCGTAAATTGCCGCTTCCTTGCCAAAATTGCGCGAAAAACTTACAAAATGAACATTTTTGTCTTTTTCAGCAAGCTGGCGTAAAATTTCAACGGTTTTATCCTTTGAACCGTCGTCGACAAAAACATATTCTGCCGAATCGATTAATTTTTTTTCAATTAAACCGGCAATAGCTTTCTGACTTTCTTCATAAAAAAACGGTAATGCTTCTTCTTCGTTAAAGCATGGCACAACAATAGAAAGTTTTGACATATTTTTCTCCAATTTCTCTATTTTTCCAAATCCGTAATGTTTTCAGTTTCTTCAATATTTCCTTCATTTTTGCTTGTTTTTTTTGCAAAAACGATGAAAATACTTAAAAAATAATTCATCACAATTACAACGATATTCGTAAAAATTTTTGCAGCAATTTCCGGCATAACCGGCGGATTGCCCAGCATTAAAAACCACATCAAGCCAACGTCTACCAGCCCGGAAAAAAGGCGCATTGCAAAAAACATCGCCATTTCCTTAAAAACGGCAGCAAAACCGCGCTTATCAGAATGGAAAACGAAAATGCGGTTTGTAAAAAACGCAAAAAGAACCGCAACAACCCACGCAATAGCGGTAGAAGCCGCAACGGAAAACGTTTTATCCAGACGCAGAAGCGCGTAGGCAAGCACATTTACGCCGGTTGTACAAACGCCCCAAAATCCGTAGGACACAAGCTGCTTGAACCGGCTTTTTATCAATTCAAAAATCTTCTTAAAAATCTTCATCATTTTTCCTTTCGGCACGGGCAAGCAAGCCGCCCCGGGATTTTGGCAATGCAATATTTTCGTTTTCGCTTAAAAGAAATTCTTCAGCCAGGGCATCTTCTTCAAGCGTTGTTTTTTCTGCGCTGTCTTGCAAAGCCGGTTCTTTTTCAAATTGAAAATCTTCAGCGCTGGCGGAATTTTCTGCAATTCCGGTATCTGAAATATTTGCCGTAAATTCGGTGCCTTCTATATTTTCTGCGCGCACGGCATTTTCAGCAGATTCTTCAGTTTCTGTATTTTCTGCAATTTCTGTACCCGGCGCATTTTCGCCAATAGGTGCGGCAAAAGGCAGCGGTTCAAAAAAAGTAGGCGCAGGCGAAAAATTATCTGCAATTCTGGCATCTTCCTTCAGGTCAACCATCAGCATGTCTTCAGCCAGAGTTTCTTCTTCCAGAACATCGTCAAAACCGGCAGCTTTATCAGCTTCTTTTGTTGCCAAAACCAAACTGCTGCCAAGTTTTTCAATCTGGGCACTTGCAAAATCCAGCCGCCTGCCCACGTTTGTGCCGTCAAGCAGCGCCGGTTTGTCATGAAAATCCGATTCGTCAAGAGAAGCGTTGTCCAGAAATTCGTCTTTATCTTCGGTTTCGTGCAGGATTGTGGCTGTTTTTTCAAATTTGTCCAGAATCTTGCCCGTCATTTTGTACAAATTTACCAGCTCATCCTCGTCCGGGTCGGCATCAAAATCTTTGCCGTTTCTGGTCAGCAGCGTTGCACTTTTCAACAGCAGATAATCTTCCGCGTCAATGCTGTCGTTTATAAGGGCAATTTTTTTTGCATCTTTGTCAAAAATAACGGCAAGCAAAGCCAAAAATACGGCAACAAGAACATATACATAAACCAGCAAAAAGCGCAGAAAACGCTGATAATTTTCAAATAAATCGGCAGAAAGTATTAAAATTCCGCTTTTTGGCACCCAAACCATGCCTTCGGCGTAAACATAGTCGCCCGAAAAATCGATGATGAAACTATAATTATTCGGCGTGTTCAAAAGACTGCGGTAAGTTTCGGCATCGCGCACATAGTTACCGGCGCGGGTACGAATTGTACCGTTCTTAAAAATCGCGGCAACGGCGGCATCTTTTTCTACCAGACGTTCAAAAAAAAGCGGGCTTTGGGCGTAAAGCGAATGATACGACGACGCAAGCTGTTTCTGCATATTGGTTCTAAAAGAAAAAGCCATTACAAAAAAGCCCAGAAGCGTAAAAATGCAGAATATTGTGCCGCAGCACAAAAGCCGGTTATGCACATAAGAATGTTTCTTAAATACCGTGCCCAAGGCAGAAACCATGCGGAAAATGCAGAAAATTTCCAAAATTTTTGGCAGCGGCAAACTGAAAAAATAAACCAGAACCGTAAAAACAACGGAAACCGCCGCCAGAATATCAACAGCCGTAAAGCAAAAATTCATTTTTCTGCCCAAAAGCCGGATTAAAAGAACCAGCACAAAAAAAACGTCGCATGCAAAAAGCACCTGAAAAGCAAAAAACGACGCCCATGGCATTTTTGCCGTATTTAAAAACTGGCAGAAAAAACAGGCAAGCGAAATCAGGGCAAAAAAAGGAATCAGTTTGTCAAAAAAGTTCAAAATCGGCACAAAAACAGGTTTTTCTTCAACTTTCATAACTTTTCCTAAAAAACGTATTTTGCGTCAAAAAGCGCAGATTTTGAAACTAAGTCTGGATTTTTGGCTAAAAAAGACTGAAAAAGCTCTACAACTTCCATAATTTCGGCTGTTTTTTCATTATTTGCCAGCAGATGCATTTTTTCAGTTGCTTCAAAAAGCGCGCCGTTGCAAAGCAAATGCCGCCGTTTCTGCGTGCCGTAAAGGCGCAAAAGTTTCTGCTGCTGGTCTAAATCGGCGGCGGTAAAACGCTGGTTAATATCGTAAATGTCTTTTGCAAGTTTCTTAAAAAACGCGTAAACAAACACAATTGCCAGATTACAAAGCCCGTAATTTACAAAATCTTCGTCAATAATCAGGTTGGTAAGGCGCTTGGAAATGCGGAGCGGGCGAATTTCTGACAATTTTGAACCGTGAAGCAAAATATAAATGCCCAGCTGAATATCGTATTTTTCGGTTTCGCCGTGGGTTTCGGCAAGAAGCTGTAAAAATTCCTTCATTTTTGCAGCAAACGGGCAGTTGTTTTCGCCAAGCATTGCGCCAAAAATAAACGGGTTTTCTTTCTGCTTAAGAATTTTGTCCTGCAAAAGCTGTTCCAATGCAAAAGTTTCAAGCTGGCGGCCGTTGTTAAGCACTTCAAAGCGCGAATCACTCAGGGAAAAATCCGTGCAGGCGCGGCGAACCAAAAATCGGGCATAACGTTTTGCATCAGCAAGGGAATATTCCACCTAAAAATCCTCTAAAAAGACAAAATTATTTTTAAAAGTTTACCGCCAAAACCGGGAATTTTCAAGGTGGCGTTTTATGCAGCGGCGGCAAAAGCTTTTGTTGAAGCGATTTGTGCAATTCTGTATAATTTCTTCCATTAAATAGCGTAAAAAACACGCACAAAAGGAAAAACAGATGAACAAAAATACTTTTATAAACATACACAAATGCGCCGTCAGCGACGGACGCAAAAATTTTATAGAAAACCTTGAATGGGTTTACAAAGACGGCGAAAACTGGCTGATAACCGGCAGCAACGGCGGCGGAAAAAGCGCAATGGCTTCGGCTTTGAGCGGAAATCTGGAAATTGTGCCGGACAATTTTGCCGAAGGCAGTTTTTACACGAATATTTTCAAGAATTCTACGGTTTCGGTTTCTTTTGAAAAAGCTGCCGCGCTTATTGAAGAAGAAATGGCAAATGATGAATCTGAATTTGTAGAAGGCGGCGTGGATATTGGACGTACCGCCGGCGCCTTTATTGCCAGCGCCCTGCCCCCTGCAGAAAAAGACTGCAATCTTGCGGAACACCCGGCGGTAAAGCTTTTAGGCATTGGTCATATTTTGAACCGCGGGCTTAAATATCTTTCTACCGGCGAAATACGGCGCACACTTTTGGCGCAGGCTCTGGCTGCAAAAAGCGACCTGCTGATTTTAGACGAGCCTTTTGAAGGTCTGGACGTGCAGAGCCGAGAAAACCTGCGCAATTTTCTTGCCGGTCTTTTACAGAATGACAAAAATTCTGCCGGTTCAGCTGATAAAAACGCCCCTGACGTGCACATACCGAAAATTTTGCTTTTAATGGACAGATTTGATTACGTGCCCGATTCGATTACCCACGTGCTGGAACTTTACAAGGGCAGCGTTAGTTTTTGCGGCAAGGTTGCGGACTACGCCGGTTTTTTGAAGGCACGGCAGGAAAGCGAAAAAGAAACAAAAGAACAGATGAAAGCCGAACTGGTACATGCCGTTGCCGAAGCCCAGAAACAGGGCATTTTGCAAAAAGAGGCAATTGAAGCAGGCAGCAGTTTGCCGCTTATTGAAATGAATAATGTATGCGTCGGCTGGGACGGCAAAAAAGTTCTTGACAATTTGAACTGGAAAGTTGAAAGCGGCAAGCACTGGCTTATCCGCGGACCAAACGGAAGCGGCAAAACCACGCTTCTGGAACTTATAACCGGCGACAATGCCCAGGTTTTCTGCAACGATGTGCGGCTTTTTGGCAACAAGCGCGGCAGCGGCGAAACAATATGGGAACTTAAGGCAAAAATGGGCATTGTCTCGTACCGCCTGCACGTTGATTACCGCAATTTTGGCGATATGAAAATTGAAAACATTGTAATTTCCGGTCTGCACGATTCCATAGGTCTTTACGAAAAAGTCGGCGATTATGAAAAAATTCTCGCCCGGTCCTGGTTAAAGCTTTGCGGCTTTGAAAACCGCTATGACGAAGCGTTTAAAACCCTTTCTTACGGTGAACAGCGCGGCGTACTGATTGCACGCGCCGTGGTAAAATGCCCTAAACTGCTTATCCTTGACGAGCCCTGTCACGGTCTGGACAGCGAAAGCAAGACGCGCGTGCTTTCAATTTTGCAGACCATTGCCGACAGTGGCTTGACTACCCTTCTGCACGTTACCCACGACCCGGACGAAGTTTTGCCATGCGAAAAGCAGGTTCTGGAACTGCGCCCCGGAGAAACGCCGATGTACCAGATTCTTGAAAGATAAATGTTTTAGCGTTTTATAAAAAGATTTTTGGAATTCTGCAAATCCGCGCCTGCTGCGGAAGCATTCTTCTAAACTTTAAAAACAAAAAAGCACTGAACAAAAATTCAGTGCTTTTTTTATGCAATTTAAGCTTTTTAAAGGCTTTTATTTAAGAACAGATGCGCCGCGGCTCATGGCTGTTAAACCGGTGCGTACAAGTTCCATAATTCCAAACGGTTCAAGCAGGCGGATAAGACTTTCAATTTTGTCTTCGCTACCGGTTGCTTCAATTACCAGTGAATCAACGCCAACATCAACAATGTGGGCGCGGAAAATGTTTGCAGTTTCTACAATTACACCGCGTTTTTCGCCAGAAACGGCTACTTTAATCAATGCAAGTTCGCGTACAACGGTTTCCGCCGGGGCACAATGTTCAATTGAAATAACTTCAACCAGCTTAGAAAGCTGCTTAACAATCTGTTCCAAAGTATATTCATCGCCGCGTACAACAATTGTCATGCGCGACTGGTCCGGGTTATAGGTTTCGCCAACTGTAAGGCTGTCAATATTGTAACCGCGGCGGCTAAAAAGACCAGAAACACGACTTAAAACACCGGCATGGTTTTCTACCAAAACTGACAATACATAACGTTCCATAATCTATCTCCTTTTGATATATATAATTACATTTGTTCCAGGTTCCACGAAACCGTGCGCAGAATATCGCCGAATACACCGGCGGCTGTTACGCCTGCACCTGCACCATAACCGCGTACTGTAAGCGGAATCGGCTGATAGCGTTCGGTGTAGAAAACAAATGCGTTTTCGCCGCCGCGTACGCCGTACAGCGGATTTTCCTGATTAACTTCAAGCATGCCAACGGAAACTTTTCCGTCTTTAATGGAAGCACCCATGCGCAGAACCTTGCCTTCTTTTTTAAGGTCGGCAATTTTTTTGGCAAAATATTCGTCAACTTCCGGCAGGCGTTTCAGGAATTCTTCAACAGTTCCGCTTGTATCAAAATTTTCAGGGAAAACTTTGTTCATCGTGATATTTTCAAGCTCAATATCCATTCCGCTTTCACGGGCAATAATCAGGGCTTTGCGGGCAACGTCCATACCGTTCAGGTCGTCGCGCGGATCAGGTTCGGTATAGCGCAGTTCCTTAGCTTCAAGCACTGCCTTGCTGAAAGAAACGCCTTCATCAAGCTTGCCAAAGATGTAAGAAAGTGAACCAGACATGATTCCGTTAAACTCGGTAAGCTTATCGCCGGATTTGAAAAGGTTCTGCAAGGTATCAATAATCGGCAAACCGGCACCAACGTTTGTTTCGTACAAAAAGCGACGGTGCATTTTATTTGCAGTATTGCGCAAATCCTTGTAAAACTTCATGTTCATGCTGTTTGCACGTTTGTTCGGTGTTGCAATGCTCATGCCTGCATTAAGAAGGTCAAGATAGCGTTCCGGCAAATCGTAACTTGCGGTACAGTCTACAAATACAGGGTTAAGCGGCTTAACGCGCTTTACAAACTCAATGATTTCGTCAACGTTTTTATCAGAAGTTGAAAATTTAACCGGCGGATTTTTCATTGTTTCGCGCCATGTAGAAAGATCAATGCCTTCTTCGTTCATGTACATACCGTCAATTGTGGTAATGCACATAACCTTAATGTCAACGTTCTGTGCCAGAAGCTTGTCGTGCTGGTCGCGAATCTGGTCAATAAGAGTTCCGCCGATTGTACCTGCACCAAAGGCAAATACTTCAATTGACTGGGCTGTGTTAAAGCAGAAACGGTGTGCAATGCGCACGGCTGTATCGCCGTCTTTTCCGTTGATTACAACAGAAATTGAACGTTCGCTTGAACCCTGGGCGATTGCAAGAATGTTGATGTCCTGCGAAGCAAGGGAATCAAGGAAAGTACCTGCGATACCGCGTTTGTGCTTCATGCCGTCGCCAACAATAGAAACAATTGCGCAGTTTTCCTGCAATTCAATCAGATTGATGATGTTTTCGCGCAGTTCAAGCTCAAATTCCTGTCCCAAAACTTCCTGTACAGTGCGTGCATCGCTCTGGTTAACGCAAAAACTGATTGTGTATTCTGAACTTGACTGGGTAATTAAAAGCATTGAAATGCCAGCACGAGAAACCGATGCAAAAATGCGTGCAGCCATGCCCGACTTGCCTTTCATTCCGCTGCCCGAAACACTGATGATTGCCGTGTTTTTAAGGCACGAAATACCGCGGATTGGTCCGCCCGATTCAAACTGACCGGAAGTAATTCTTGTACCGCGGGAAGCCGGGTTCATTGTGTTCAGGCTCCATGCTTCAATGCCTTTGGCGGCAAGCGGTGCCAGGGTTTTAGGGTGAAGCACTTTTGAACCGAAGAACGAAAGTTCCATGGCTTCTTCGTAGCTCATGTCGTCAATCATGATTGCATCTTTTACGATGCGAGGGTCTGCGGTAAAAATGCCGTCAACGTCTGTCCAGAATTCAACTTTTTTAGAACCAAGCCCAACGCCAACCAGTGCAGCAGAAAAATCTGAACCGTTGCGGCCGAGCAAGCCCATTGAACCGTCTTTGTAAGAACAGATAAAGCCCGGAAAAAGCAGAATGCGTGCGTCTTTACCAACTTTTCCGTCGCGAACAAGCGAAAAAGCTTCCATTGTGCGCAGCATATCCGGGTCGCCCTGTGCCTGATTTCCGTTGGTAAAAATATATTTGCGCGAATCAAGAAGGCAAACTGTCTGACCTTTTGCGCGCAAAACTTCGGCAACGATAGGGCTGGACAAACGTTCGCCAATGCCCATGATGCGGCAGTGAACAGAAAGCGGACATTCGCCGAAAGCAGAAACTGCGTTCAAAAGGCGTTCATATTCGCCGAAAACTTCTTCAAGTTCGGCTAAAACGGCTTTTGTGTCAAATTTAGAAAGGCTTTGGCTGATTTCGGTACAAATGGTAGTGTGGGTTTTGCGAATTGTATTGATAAAATCGGCAGCAGATGCGCCTTCGATGGTTTTGTCGATGCTTTCCTGTAATTTGTTAGAAACTCCGGCAACAGCAGAAACAACAACACTGATGCGGTCATTTTCAGCACGGCCAAGCATAATGTCGGCTGAATCCATAATGCGGCTTGCACTTCCCATAGAAGTTCCGCCAAATTTTAACGTAATCATTTAAAATCCCCTAATTTTTTTGTTTGTAAATACAAAACCTACACAAAAAATAGTATTTTTATAATTTTACCTTATAGCCTAAAAATAATCAACAAAACAAAAATGAAGAAAATTTTACAGAAACATCAGGCGGATAAAAAAAAGGAGACATTTACACAAGCTTTTTATATGTAATTTTGTGTTATGCGCCATTTGCAGACCAAGCAAACAGCACATAATACCAGAAAAAATACTGCACCGCTTGAAACTGACAAAATGTGTTTTTTTCGCTTTTTTACAGTGTATATTCGGGTTCCAGAATTTCTCCGCCAAAGTGAAGAATTTTCAAGATTTCCGAGCGGTACAAAAGGAAGTCGTCCTGGCTTCTTGCTCTTGGACGCGACTTTTGGATTTTGATGATTTTTTCAACTTTTGCAGGACGCGGCGACATGACGACAACCTTATCGCTAAGATAGATCGCTTCGTCAACATCGTGGGTGACCATAAGGACAGTCATCTTATATTTTTCCCACAGACGAAGAATTTCATCCTGCATCGTCATCCTGGTAAAAGCATCAAGCGCTCCAAGGGGTTCATCAAGAAGAAGAACTTTTGGATGCCCTACAAGGCTTCTTGCAAGACTAGCCCGCTGCGCCATTCCTCCGCTCACCTGATAGGGGAAAGATTTTTCAAATCCCTTGAGTCCAACGACATCAATGAAATCTGAAACCTCCTGCTTATGTTCCTTGTACTCTCCTCTTGCCTTCAAACCAAACGCAATGTTTTCTTCAATCGAAAGCCACGGAAAAAGGTTAGACTGCTGGAACGCCATACCGATGTCTTTTCCAGGCTTTACAATTTCTTTTCCATCAAGGATTATCTTTCCGGATGTCGGTCTGTCCAGTGCGCTTACAATCCTCAGCAGCGTTGACTTTCCACACCCAGATGGACCGATGAAGGAAATGAATTCACCGGGCTGCACATCAAGTGAAAAATCATTCAGTGCCGTCACAGATTTTTCACCGTCATTGAAAATCTGCGTTACATTTTTTATTTCAAGATGTCCTTTTGTTTCTACCATTTGATGACTCCTTTTTCCCACGGAAGAACTTTTGCCCTGACCTTGAACAGCACAGTCAGAACTGCGGAACACAGAACCGCAATCAGAATGAGTCCAGCATAGACTCCCTGATAGCACATGATGGATTTCTGATTGTTTATGTACCAGCCGATGCCGGCGCTTGTACCGACCATCTCCGCCGTCATCAAAGTCAAAAACGAAGAACACGTGCCGTAGAAAAATCCAAGGAAGATGCTTGGGCCTGCACCTGGAATCGCAATATGAAGTATCTGATACAGGTTCGATGCTCCAAGCGTGTCCGCAACTTCAAAGCTGGATTTGTTAATTGACTGTATGCCGCTTGAAGTCATGAGTGAAATCTGGAACCAGACAGTAAAAGCAATAAGAAATACACTGGCTCCAAAAGTAGTCGGGAATGTTGAGAGCGCCAGCGGCATCCATGCCGTTGTAGGAATAGGCCCCAATATTCTTGTAATTGGAGCGACCCAGTAGGAAAATCTTCTTGAATATCCTAAAAATACACCGGTCACAAAACCAGCCGCCGCACCGATAGAAAAACCTGTAACAAGAAGCCTGAATGAGTAGAAGATGCATTTAAGAAGAAACTGTCTGTCCAGAACAAGTTTTTCCACCACTCTGTCCAATGAAGGAAAATAAAGCGGCGGAAGAACATCAAGCTTTGCCGTTACAATGTTCAATATGTTGAAGAACAGAATCGCACCGGCATAAAGCGGACCTTTCAGCTCAAGATATTTTCTTATTTCCTTCACAAAAAAAGAAAGAATAAAAAAAACAACATAAACCGCAAGCAGAATTCCAAGAAGATAAAAAAAGAACGGAGCTTCTGCTTTTGGCTGTACCCTTGAATTTTTTAATGCAACTGCAAATATCAATGCCGCAACCAGCGAAAAAACCAGAAGCAGACTGTATATTTTTTTTTTCATACTTACCCCACATATATTAACAAACTGTGATTAAGATTGACTGTCATCAAACTGTCAGATGAAAAATGATTTTAAATACTGATTTTTTATGAAAACCAATAGGATTTGACCAGAACAAAAAGCGCAGAAGAACAGCTTATTCCATTCTTCTGCGAAAAAATAACTTTTTTTATGCCGGCAGAAAACTCGTACTAATCCCAAATTTCCGTAAATGTTCCGTCGCCATTATAAATATAGCTTTCCGGTACACCACTCAAAACCGTAAAATGTTCGTTTACGAATTTTGCCGTATTCACATCCTTGTTCAAAAGCCCTATTTCTTTCAGTTCATTTGTAATATTGGCAATTGTCTGCTTTGCTTCTTTTATGCCGGGGTTGTAATTCAAAATTTTAAGAATTTTTCCATTCAAAACAGGGTCACCTTCTACAAAATGATTTTCAATCTGAATTCTTGCAGTTTCTTCGGGATTTGCCTGAACGAATGCCGCACCTTTAAGGATTGCCCTTGTATATGCGGCGGCAGCCTCCGGCTTATTCCTTACCAAATCAGTGGTTACATAAGACTGACAGCAGTATTCTTTTGAAAACTTATCGTCCGTAAGTGTATCAATGAGAGTTTTAAAGCCATAAGCTTCCTGTGATTTATATGCAACCGGGTCGTGCATTCCTGCAAGATCAATTGCACCGTTTTCCAGTGCAAGCGGAAGATCGGTCTGAGGGAAGAAAAGAATCTGGACATCAGCATTGTCGCCTTCAACCTTGAAACCTTCAGCAGCAAGAATTCGCTTGATGTTGATTGTGGCAGAATCGCCCTGACTTATTACACCGATTTTTTTACCTTTCAAATCCTTGACTGAATTAATTGTAGAATCTTTCTTTACGAAATATTTTGTGCATCCTGTATGAAGCCCGCCCGTAAACGTAATATTCAGTCCGTTCTGAATTGGAAGAATATTGCTTGCAGATAAAGTTGCACTTGCATCTGCCTTACCGGCAGCGATAAGTTCCGGAGCCGTACCTGTATCTACTTCAACAAAATCAAATGTATAACCGGCATTCTCAAATTCTTCCTTAAAATATCCGTTTACAGCCGCTATCTGAATTGGCGCAAGGCAAAGGCTTCCTCTGGAATAAGTAATAATTACATCGGGGCGTTTTTTACCTGAACATGATGTAATGCCGACTGACAAAACTACAGCAACTGATACTGCAATAAACCTGGAAATTTTTGTTTTCAATTTTTGCCTCCTATGAAAACTTTTTTCTCCTTGCTCAAAAAAAGGAGATTCTTTTATAAAGAACCTCCCGTTTTCGGGTCAGTTTTATAAATGCAATAAAAACGGTTCGCCTTAATTATTCAAACAAATCCGTGCTTAAATAGCGCAATCCTGTGTCCGGCAGAATTACGGCAATATTTTTTCCTTTGTATTCTGGTCGCTTTGCAAGAAGCTTTGCGGCATACAGGGCTGCACCGCTTGAAACTCCTACAAGAATTCCGTCTGTGCGTGCAACTTCCCGGGCAGCTTTTTTAGCTTCGTCCTGAGGAGCAGTAATCACTTCGTCATATACCGCCCTGTCCAGATTTCCCGGAAAATGATTTTCAGGAACATCAGAAAATCTGTGGATTCCTGTAATGTCAAACTCTCCTGCCGCAGGTTCAACCGCAATGATTTTTATATCAGGATTTTTTTCCTTAAGATAACGCCCGGTGCCAGAAATTGTTCCGCCCGTACCGACTGAAGAAACAAGTACATCAACTTTGCCGTCCGTATCTTCCCAAATCTCCTTTCCAGTGGACTCATAATGCCCGCCGGGATTTTTCGGGTTGAACATCTGGTTCATTACAAAAACGCCCTGCTCGGCAAGTTTCTTTTTGATGGCGGCTGTTCCTGCTACAAAATCCCCGTTGTTTTCATCAAGGGCTTTCTTTGCTTCCGGAACATCTTCCTGATATACAAGGTCTGCCCCGTAGGCACGAATCACCTTGCTTCTTTCTTCGCTTACATTTTTTGACATGTAAGGCTGAAATTTGTAGCCCTTTACAGTTGCAAATGCCGCCAGCGAAATTCCTGTATTTCCGCTGGTTGTTTCCGCAAAAAAACCGCCTTTTTTAATTTTTCCGGCAGCTTCTGCATCTTCAATCATGGCAACGGCAATTCTGTCTTTTATGCTTGAAGTCGGATTGAAATATTCCAGCTTTGCAAGAATATTTGCTTCAATTCCAAGTTCTTCTTCAAACCTGTTAAGCCTAAGAAGCGGCGTATTTCCAACCAGTTCAACAATTGAATTATAAATTTTCCCCATAATCTTCCTCTAAATAGCCTGAATGCCGAGTAAAAAAATATTAACAGCAGCCTTTCGACAACCCCAGCCTCGAAAAAAAGTCTTCGCCCTTCGGTCGTGAGGAATTTTTTTCGTGCCTGTGCTTGTCTGCGGCTGCTTTTTATAATTTGTTCATTATTTTTCAGGCTGATGTAAAAAACTCAACATTTACGGTAAAAAAAAGTTCCGTCCAGAAACCAAAAATGATTTCTAAACGGAACCTCCAGTTTTTCCAGTCAGTTCTAAAAAATATGTGCAGGCAAAATTACTTGATTGCACATTTTGCAAGGGCTTCTGTATAGATGTCCTCAATAAGCTTCAAGCCGCCGGCGTAACCTGCAACCGTTGAATTGATTACAAGGCGCGTGTTCATCGGATACGAAATATTGATGAAGTGTGCTTCAAGTTTCTTGCAGAGCTTTTCTTCCCACATTGAACCCAGAATCAGCGGCGTTCCTGCGTAGTCTGCCTTTGAAATTTTTTCATCGATATCAAGACCGTCAACATTCCATTCAACAGGCGCCTTAATTCCGTAGTTGAGGTTTTCAAATTCTTCCCTGATTGCATCGCGGTATTTTGCCGGCGTGTCATCGGTGATGTACTGGGTTTCAGGGAATTCGCCCAAATCGTTTACAAGGAATTTTGTCACAGAAAGCGCATAATGTGCATCGCTTACTGTTGAAAATCTTTTTCCCATGGCACGGCTTTCAAGGAATGTGTCAGAAAAACGTTCGATGTAGTAGTAATATTCTTTTTCCTGTTCATCGATGAATTTTTCCGTAAGGGCTTTGTCCGCTCCCGTAAATTCCTGCACGGTTCTTAAGAATTTTGAAGTTTCAAAAGCACCGATTGGAAGATACTTGTAATGAAGAAGCGGTATCTTGAATTTCTTTTCAAGGTATTTTGCGCTTTCAATTCCAACCCAGGGCGAAACAAGAATTGTAAATTCTGCCTGCGGAATCTTTTTGACGTTTTCAATGCCGCGCCCGAACCCAAAGATTGTGTTTGGCGTAAGACCGATTGCCGTCAAAAGCTTTTCAATCTCGCGCAGGTTTCCAAGCCAGAACGGGTCCTGCTGCGGAATGCTTACAAAAAGATTTACAAGACCTTTCTGCTTTGGGGCACCTGTGTCGATAAAAGGTTCTTTCAAAAGCTGTTCAAAAAGTGCTTTAAGAATCCAGTCGTGACCAAGATAATTGTTTCCTTTAAAACCGGGTGTCTTTGCCCATACGACAGGTTTTTCTGCATCTTCAAATTCTGCGGCAATTTCGCGGATGTCGTCACCGATGATTTCCTGCGTACAGCCCGAAAGGATTACAAAAAGGTCTGCATCAATTACTTTGAGGGCGCTTTCTACCGTAGCACGAAGTTTTGCTGCACCGCCAAAAACAACTTCCTTTTCGCTTACCGAAGTACACGGAAAAATATTTGCGCTGTAATGTCCGCTTGTTCCGCGGTTGTCGTTCAATTTGCTTGCGCAGCCCGGCCCAGAATGAAGAACCGGAATTGCACCGGGAATAGACTGGACTGTCTGCATTGCGCTCAGCGCACACTTATATCGCGGTTGATCAAGTATCTTTGCCATATCAGTTTTTTACTCCTCCAGTAAGGAATTTGTCGATTTCCTGCTTGTACCACCAGTCCGTGTATGGAACCTTGATGTGAGCCGCAAGATTTTTTTCAAAACTTCTGTTTCTTACCGTATCAAGAATGCGCTTTGCAAATGCAAGTGTTCCTTCGTATCCAAAAATTGTGTATTCGTCTGCAACATAGCATGCCGCATAGCCCTGCTTGATTGCCCAGACTGTTGAACCCGGATGACGGCTGAAGTAGATGTCAGGCTTGTATCTGTTCAGGATATTCAGAACCTCATAATTCTGCTGGTCTGCAATTGAAACCGGAAGTTCCTTGTCCTGATTTGTCTTAAGAAGATGGTCAAGAGCCGGCGGAACGTTTCCGTCGTCGTATTTGTAGTCGTAGTGCCAAGCCAGAGCCCATACAACTTCCATACCGAATTCCTGAAGGACGCGTGCAACTTCATAAGTGTATCCCGGGCCCATTCCGATTACGGCGCGGAGACCTTTGAGTTCTTTTTTAACTTCTTCAATCTGCGGAAGATAAATTGCCCTCTGGCGTTCAAGGTAAGATTCAACTTCTTTTTCCCTGCCGATTGTTTTTCCGATTTCGCGCATCCATGTTTCAAAACCGGTAACGCCGCAGAAATTGATTGTCTTGATGTACGGAACGCCGTAAGTCTGTTCAAGGGCATTACCAAGATAAGTTCCCAACGTTCCGCATACACAGACAGTCGCAAGGCTTTCTGAAATATGGCGGATTTCTTCTACAGTTGCGTTTGAATAAAGGAACTGCGGTTTTACTCCAAGCTCCGCAAAAATCTTTGTAATCTGCGGGCGCGCACTTTCGTAAAAGTTCTTGAAGTTGATTACGTTGCGTTTTTCTTTTGGCGGCTGAACGATACCCTGCATGATTGCGTGGTCTGCAATGTCAAAACCTGAAGCCCAGATTCTTGATTTGAAACCTTCGCAATGAACCGGAACAATCGGTACGGGAAGCTCGTTCTTCATTTCTTCAACAAGGTCGTCAATGTTTTCTCCGATGACGCCTGAAACGCATGATGTTGAAACGAAAATTGCTTCCGGAGAATATTTATTGTAGGTATGCTGGATGATTTCGCGCAACGCCTTTGTTGCACCGAAGATTGTATCGTGCTCGTTCAAGTCGGTACAAATCATCACAGTGTTTGTTTCTTCATTTATTCTTGTTGCAAGCTGGTCGTTGATGGTTCTTGAACCGTTTGCAAGCGGAGCCGCACAGCCTGCCGGAGCATGATAGATGATTGCAACATTTCTGATTGCAGTAAGGCGGTTGAGTCCGCAGCCGGAAAGACAGGCTGAAGACTGGCTGAAACAGCGCTCCTTGTTTTTCAAGGTTCCGCAGTGTGATTTTTCTACAATGTCCTTCAAGTTTCCCGAATATCCCGTTACTGAACCGAGCCTCTGTTCGCGTACAGCAACATTAGCATTAGTAAAGTTAAATGCCATATACACCTCTAGTTGATACGGTTTACCTTTTTATGATAAACATGGATTTTTTCTACGGCAGGAGCAATTTCTATTGCTATGTCAAATGCCGAAATCTTTTTTGCTTCCAGAGCCTGAATTGCGTGCGGACCGATTTTTGCGGCAAGCACATAAGAACAGTCGCTCAGATTTTCCGCAGCTTTGTTCATCAAATCCTGGCTGCATTTTCCGTCAGAAGAATGAAAAACATCGCGGCGTTCAATTTCTGCAAAAGAACCGTCGTCCTGAACTTCAAGGATTGTGAAATATTCTGCACGACCAAAATGTGTATCTACGATTTTACCGTTGCTGGTTGCTGCTGCAATTCTGTAACTCATTTAAGCTTTTTCCTCCGGATTAGATTCTGTAATCATCCTTTATGTTGTCCATCATTCCGTATTCCATAAGGATTTCTTCAAGACGTTCCTGCGTCATTGGAGTTGGAATTACAAAGTTTTTATTATTGATTACAGCTTCTGCAAGATTTCTGTATTCCTGAGCCTGCTTTGAATCCGGCTTGTACTGGATTACGGTCTGCTTGTGGATTTCTGCATGCTGAACGATATTGTCGCGCGGAACAAAATACAAAAGCTGTGTTCCAAGTTCTTTTGCAAACGCCCTGAGGAGATCCTGTTCGCGGTCAACCATGCGGCTGTTGCAGATAATTCCGCCAAGACGAACGCCGCCGGCTTTTGCATAGCGTGCAATTCCTTTTGAAATGTTGTTTGCGGCATACAGAGCCATCATTTCGCCGGATGCAACGATGTAGATTTCTTTTGCTTTTCCTTCGCGAATAGGCATTGCAAATCCGCCGCAAACAACGTCACCAAGAACATCGTAGAAAACAAAATCAAGGTCATCTGTATATGCATCAAGGTTTTCAAGCATGTTGATTGAAGTGATGATTCCGCGGCCGGCACATCCAACGCCCGGTTCCGGTCCGCCCGATTCTACACAGCGTGTTCCGCCGAAGCCTTCCTTCATGATGCGGTCAAGATCAACATCTTCACCTTCATCGCGGATTGTGTCCAATACGGTTTTCTGTGCAAGTCCGCCAAGCAGAAGTCTTGTAGAGTCCGCTTTCGGGTCACATCCTACAACCATTACTTTCTTTCCGTGTTCCGTAAGTCCGGCTGTAAGATTCTGCGTCGTTGTCGATTTTCCAATTCCGCCTTTTCCGTAAATTGCAATCTGTCTTAATTCGCCCATTTCATATACCTCTTAAAAATTTATTAACCATGTGAAAATGTTTCTTTCACTTCAAGTTTTCTCTGATAAATCCGGTCTCCGAACTCGCTCTTTCCCGGAATCCCAACCGCATCTGCCCTGCAGTGCTGGCAGTGCCTGAACACGTCAATATATTTTCCTGCTCTTGTTCTTGCTTCATCTATCTCGCGGCAGACAGGCGCCCTGAAATCTTTAAGCTCTGCCTGCGGAATCAGCGGAATGATATTGTAGATTTTTGCTCCGAGGCTGCTCACCGTCCTTGCAATTTCTTCAATATGGTCACCGTTTATTTCCGGAACAAGAACCGTATTGACCTTTACCGTTATTCCGGCATCTGCAATTTTCTTTATGCCTTTCAGCTGATGCTCAATAAGAATCTTTGCCGCTTCAACTCCTTCGTAGCGCTTGCCGTGATAGATTACGAACCTGTTCAGCTTCGCTTCTATTTCCGGGTCAACCGCATTGACAGTAACAGTCAGAGAATCAATTCCGACTTCTATCACTTCATCTGCCCTTTCATCCAGCAAAAGACCGTTTGTGCTCATGCACTTGATGATTTCCGGGTGCTCTTCTTTTATCAGCCTGAAAGTTGCCAGCGCATAATCAGTCGCAAGAGTGTCTCCGGGACCTGCTATTCCGGCAACTTTTATTTCAGGACAGACTTCAAGGGCTTTGTTCAAAATCTCAATGCTTTCTTCCGGCTTTACAACTCTGGAAGTTACTCCGGGTCTTTCTTCCGTATCATTGATGACTCTGTCGCAGAACCTGCAGCCGATGTTGCAGCCGGGACTTACAGGAAGATGAATACGTCCTGCATTGAATACGTGTCCGCCAAAACATGGATGCGACTGCTGCAATTCACTGAACGCTTTTGTCATATTCCTGTTCCTTATACAAATAAAAAAGACCGGAGGTTCTGCCATGTTCAGCAAAAACCTCCGGTCTTTCCGGTCAGTTTTTTATTCTAACTTTTTCCGTTTTATCTATTTGTATGATTTTTCCATCCTGAACGATTATGTTGATACTTCCGTATTTCAAATCTTTCAGAAGATTCTCTAGTATTACCTGATATTCTTTCGGAAATACCTCTTCACTTGTTTTCTCCATAAACGCCTCCTGATTAAGAAAATCAGTTTTTAAGGTGTTATTACCTACTTTTATGATAGGAATATATTTAACTATATTTCCTACTTTGTCAATAGGTAATATAGATTTTGTATTTTTCAGCCCGAATCCCGGGTTTGAAAGTTCTGCATCCCAACTTGATTCAAAAACCATGTCAGATGCTGAACCCAGTTCAGCATGACTCGCTTTTGCTGTTCGCTTTGTCTCTAACTATTGCTTGGTACGGACAAAAGCCCCCATTTTTTGCCTGCGCAAAAACTGCGATTATTTTTGTAAAAGTTTGAATGTACTTCCTGCATTTGCAGAAAATGTGCCATCCCAACTTGATTCAAAATCCATGTCAGAATTGAGACTTTTTAGAATATTTCACAAATATTTTTTAATGCCTGCTCTAAAACTGCCCGTGGAGTAGCACAATTTATTCTCTGGAACTTCTCCCCTTCCTTTCCAAACATACTTCCAGCATCAAGCCAGACCTTTGCCTGCCTTAAAACCTTTTCGTTGATTTCTGCATCGGAAAATCCTGTTTCAGAAAAATCCAGCCACAGAAGGTATGCCCCCTCAGGAATAATTGCCTTGATTTTTGGATTATGTTCTTCCAGATATTTAGCCGCAAACTGAATATTTTCCCAGATATATTTTTTTGCTGCGTCGAACCATTCGCCACCTGCTGAATAAGCGGCAACAGCGGCAACAATTCCTGTTAAAGAAGGTTCATCGTAGCCAGTTTTATCAACCTCTTTCTGGAATTTCTTACGTAAATCTGCATTTGGAATAAAAATGTTTGAGAACTGAAGGCCCGCAAGATTGAAAGATTTACTTGGAGCGGTACAGATTATTGAATTTTCAGCCGCTTCTTTTGAAATGTTTCCAAAAACTGTGTGAACATTATCACCAAAAGTAATATCTGAATGAATTTCATCACTTACAACAATCACTTTATGGCGCAGACAGATTTCTGCAATCTTTCCAAGTTCTGCTTTGCTCCACACTCTTCCACCGGGATTATGAGGAGAACACAGAAGAAACAGTTTTACATCATTTTCAACAATCTGCTTTTCAAAATCTTCAAAATTGATTTCGTAATGACCGTTTTTAAACTCCAGAGGACTATTTACAACCTTTCTGTCCAGAGCATTAATCATATTAAAAAAAGGATAATAAACTGGCTTCTGAATCAGAACACCGTCCCCTTCCTTTGTGTATGCCTTGATGGCAGTTGCAATGGCAAAAACAACTCCCGGAGTATTTACGACCCAGTCTTTTTCAAAACTGTAACTGTGACGAGTCTTATACCAGTTTGACAAAGCTTCATAGTAGCGTTCATCAGGGCGACTGTAACCAAAAATTCCATGTGTCGCACGTTCGGCAAGGGCTTTTTGAATGCATGGCGCAGTTGGAAAATCCATATCTGCAACCCAAAGGCTTATGGCATCTTCCGGTTTATTGCGGGCTTTTGCCAGATCATATTTAATTGCGTAGGTTTTACTGCGGTCTGTAATTTTATCAAAATCAAAACTCATTTTATGCCTCCAA